>PATJ01000036.1 GCA_002713545.1 Acidimicrobiaceae bacterium | reverse complement strand
CTTAAATCTGTTAACTCTCTAAAAATATACATAGCAACTTGTCTTGCTGTCACAAGCGGTCGTCTTCTGCTTCCGCCAATTAATTCTTCTTTAGAAAAACCGTACATTTCTGTTGTTTGTTCAAAAATTAATTCTGGTGTAATTGGTCTGGGGGTATTTGAACTAATTAAGTCACCCAAAACAGTTATTGCAAGAGCTTTCGTGCATGGTTCGTGGTTTAAATTTGCGTAAGCAGAAACTCGTGTTAAAGCACCTTCTAGCTCTCTAATGTTTTCTGTAATATTTTCTGCAATGAATTGTAAAACCTCATCAGGAACAAGTATTCCACCAGGGTTTTCTTCTGTTTTTTTACTCAGAATTGCTAAACGGGTTTCGAGATCGGGAGCCTGAATATCTGTAACAAGTCCCATTTTAAAACGACTACGCAATCTGTCTTCCAGTGTTGGAATTGAATCAGGCGGACGATCACTTGATAGAACAATTTGTCCACCAGCTTGTTGAATGGTGTTAAAAGTATGAAAAAATTCTTCCTGTAAACCTTCCTTCCCCTCCATGAATTGAATGTCGTCTACAAGCAATACATCAATTTCGCGAAAGTGCTGTTTAAATTCTGGAAGAGTTTTGTTTCTAATAGCTTCAACAAAACGATTCATGAAAGTTTCACTTGATACATAGCGAACTTCATGATTTTTGTAATGATCAGTTACATAATTTCCAACTGCTTGTAAAAGGTGTGTTTTACCAAGGCCGGCATCACCATAAATAAACAATGGGTTATAAGAACGACCAGGAGTTTCAGCTACCGCTAAGGCTGCAGCATGGGCAAACCTGTTGGAAGAACCTATAACAAAGTCGTCAAACGTGTATTTGAAAGTCTTTTTTCCTGAGGGTTTGTCTTCTGTTGTTAAAGAAATATCAGTTAGATTTTTATTATCTTCGTTTTCACTTACATTTGTAAGAATCAAGTTGCTTTCAAGCTCTTCAATTTTTTGTAAAACGAAACCTTCATCATTTTCTTCTAATTCTTGTATTCGCTGAGAAATTGGTTCAGTTACAACATTGACAGCTATGTTAAATTGATCGTCACTTATTTCTGAGAGTGTTTCTGAAATAAGTTTCTTGTATCTTCCTTCTATTCGGTCTCTAACCACTGTGCTTGGGACCTGAATAATTAGTTGGTCGTTTTTTATTTCGACTGGTATGACCGAGCTAAAAGTAACTTGCCAAACCACTTCAGAAACTTGAGATTTGATTGCTGTAGCACAAGATTCCCATAAAAATATCGCATTTTCTTCAACTATTTCTTCCAAAACTTCTCCTCTTTATTATCCACAGGTGTGGATTCTTATGTGGAAAGAAANATANAAAATTTTGCTTTTTAATAACATTTTCTTTCGCGCTACTAAATCGGAAAACGTAGCATTACANNGGTNNNTATCAACAAAGCGGGCGTNNAATAAATATTTTCTGACNTTTTTANTANNTAATTATTCTCTGTGTATAAAAGCAATTNTTTTTACACAGNNNAATTTTTTTANNTGGTGTTANNAGTTCGGTTGGCGTATAGAGCNCTCCGACATACGATCAATAGTTGTACTGTTTNTTAAACGCGACATAAACAGNCATNGCTAAAAAAAAATAAAAGATTTTTATTTGTTATAACTTGCATATTTTTCTACTAAATGTGGGTTTAAACAGGAGTNAAATTAATGAAACGAACTTTTCAACCNAATAATCGAAGGAGATCAAGAAAACATGGTTTCCGTCACAGAATGCAAACACGAGCCGGAAGGGCTGTTCTTAAAGCGCGGCGGCAGAAGGGTCGCGCTCGGCTGTCAGCTTGATAGGTCGGTTGCACTACAAGCGCGACTTCAACGATCTTCGTTTAAATGGAAAAACGATAAAACGGGGATTTTTGAGCGTTATTTTCAAACCAGCTGACAACTTTTCGGGTGGTATTAGAGTCGCATTTGCTGTAGGACGATCTGTTGGCGGTGCTGTTGTTAGAAATCGCATCAAAAGAAGACTTCGAGAGGCTTTTTCAAAAATGATTACAAAAAATAAATCAGTTCCAAAAGGTGATTATTTGATACGAGTTTTTCCTGCNGCTAAAAATAAAAGTTTTACTTGTTTAGAAACGAATTTAGAAAAAGTTATTGAAATTTTGAGAAAAGATAATGATTAAAGTGAGTAGTTTTTCTTTAACAAANCCAGACCCAAAACACATTAGTTTTGGCGTTAGAACAGTGATTTATGCAATAACCGCATATCAGAAAATTTTTTCTGGACGGCCAAGCACATGTAGATTTTTCCCCTCTTGCTCGACTTACGCGATCGAGGCTTTTGAGAAAAAAGGCTTTTTAAAAGGATTTTTTCTATCAGCTAAGAGAATTCTTAGATGTAACCCTTGGGGTGGTTATGGAATGGATTCTGTTCCTGAGAACAAAAGGCATATAAATGTTTGATTTATTAGCGAATTTACTGTCTTGGTTTTATGATTTTTGGCCTTCGTATGGCATGTCTATAACGCTATTAACACTAGTGATAATGGTTATTTTGACTCCGTTAACACTTAAACAAACTCGTTCAATGATAAAGATTCAGCATGTTCAACCAGAGTTAAAAAAAATACAAAATAAGTATAAAAACGACAAAGAAAGAATGAATAAAGAGGTTATGGCTTTTTATCAAGCTAATAATGTGAATCCTCTTTCAGGCTGTTTACCCCTTTTTGTTCAGGCACCGGTTTTTCTTGTTTTATACAACGTTATTCGNGGGCTAACTAGACGCCTTTCTAATATTGGTGANCACACAGGATGGGTAGTAGGTAGGTTCAATCAAGAAATCTCTGTTCCACCTGAACGCCTAGAAGTTTTTTANCCTGACTATATAGATCATCAAAGTGCGTTATTCAATGATCTAAGCAGAGAAAAGGAAATGGTTTCCTGGGGTGTGGATTTAGCACGATCAGCAAGCGATGCGCTTTCTGATGGATTTATAACCTCAGTTCCCTATTTTATTTTGATTTTGCTGGTTTTTGTTTCTTCCTGGTATCAACAAAAACAAATAAGGGGAAGAAATCAACAAGTTGCTATTAGCCCGCAACAGCAGATGATCTTTAAAGTAATGCCATTTTTTCTTCCTGTTATATCTTTTAGTTTTGATGCTGCACTTGTTGTGTATTTTGTTGTTTCTAATCTGTACAGAATTATTCAGCANGGTTATATAACTAGAAAGTTTTATGGTGAACATGCAGCTAAAGAAGCGAAAGAAAGTGTCGTAGNAACTGAAACGGTAGAAAAAACTGAAAAAAATGATGAGAAAAAACAGGTAAACAAAGACAAAAANAAAATTCAAACATCTACAAGCAAAACTTCTTCATCAGAAGCTAAAAGAAAACGAACAACAGCTGGAAANAATGAGAATNNTTCTCATTTAAGTGAAGAAAAGACTNTTAAATCAAGGAAAAAAGNAAAAAATAAAGGAAAAGAACTGAAAAATACTGGTCCAATTGATAAAAAACCAGCAAACACAGGAAGAATCACGCCTTCAGGTACAAACGTGCCNCGGAGTCAGAAAAAACGAAAGAAAAAGAAAAGGAAATAATTATGGAGTGGATCGAAACAACGGGGTCCACCGTTGATGAGGCTAAAGATCGAGCATTAGATCGTCTTGGTATTGCAGAAGATGACATGCAGTTTGAAATTATCGAAGAAGGAAGCAGTTCTCTATTTCGATTAAAAAGGAAAGATGCTCGATTACGTGCCAGAGTAAAACCAGTAAGTACAAAACCCACATTTGATCGGCGAGCGCGAAATAAAAATCAAAGTAGAGGCGGAAAGAATAGCAGTAAGCCAGGAGNTGGTAGGAATAATAATTCTAAGAAAAATTCAAACAATAATTCAAATAAAGAAAGTAATAAAAAAAGTAATAAAAAAAGTAATAATAATAAAACCGATAAGAATGCGGCAAACACTGGAAAAAAGCGCGATACTGATATCAAATCTTCTAAGAAAGGAAGTTCTAAAACAGATTCTGAAAACCGAACTAAAGGTAAAGAGACTGTAGAAAAAAATAAAATGAATCTTGAAGAACAATCTGAAATAATTGAAGATTTCGTGGCAGGGTTGCTTGAAAAAATGGATTTACAGGCACGTGTTGTTAGTTCTATAGAAGACAATCGTGCTGTTGTTCAGGCACAAGGATTAAATCTTGGATTAGCCATCGGGCCTAGAGGTGAAACAGTGCGTGCAATCACGCAACTTTCACACACCATGATCCAGAGGCTTTCAGATGGTGAAGCTGAAGGTAAATTAACCGTAGATATTGGTGGTTATAGAGAAAGAAGAAGGACCTTTTTAGCTGAATTTGCAGTAAATCAAGCAAATGAAGTTTTAGAAGATGGAAATTCAATAGCTCTTGATCCCATGAACGCCTCGGACAGAAAAGTTGTTCATGATGCAGTTTCTGATGTAGAAGGTGTTACAACACGTTCGGAAGGTTCAGATTACGATCGTCATGTCGTAATAATCGTTGATGAAATGTAGTGATATATCACTGCAAAAAGTTCTTGATTTAGCTGTTTCTGAAGGTTTTTTAACTTTTAACGCTTCTAAAACCGGAATTGAGCACAGTAAGGGATTTTTATTTTCAGAGGAGAATTCTTCTTTTCTTAAGAGTTTTAAAAACAAAGATTTAGCCGTTGATTTAGGAACTGGCGGGGGTCTCCCTGGTTTAGTTTTGTCTATTTTCACTGACTGTTTTTGGTTGTTGACCGATCGTGGTGATAGAAGGTGTGCTTTTCTAAAAAAAGCTGTTTTTGAACTTGGTTTAGATGCAAGGGTGGAAGTTGTTAAGTGTTCCGTTGAAGAACTAAGTAATAGTAAATATAGAGAAAAAGCAAAACTTGTTACTGCTAGAAGTTTTGGACCCCCTGCAATTACAGCAGAATGCGCAGCACCTTTGTTGAGGAAAGATGGTTTATTTATAGTAAGTGAACCACCTCCGGATAATTTAAGTGAAAATGAGGATAGATGGCCATCAGAAGGTCTAAGTATTCTTGGTTTAAAACAAAAAGAACAATGGCATACAGGTTCAGCAGGCTATAGAGCTTTTAATCTTGATATTAAATGTCCTGAAATTTACCCGCGTAGGTTTAGCAAGATAGTGAAAAGGCCAGTTTTTTAGGATTTTTGTTAATTCAAAACGGATCATGTTTCACGTGAAACATGACTAAAAAAAGTGTTTCACGTGAAACACTAATTTTAAAGGGTACTTGTTTGTTTTTGCTTATTAGGTAATGCTGTGAACAATGTCGATTACTTCTCAAACTGACGGTGAATTAACCCCTAAAAAAAGCCCAAGAATTATAGCTATAGCTAATCAAAAAGGTGGTGTTGGTAAAACAACAACAACAATAAATCTAGGTGCGGCCATTGCTGAAAGCGGCAAAAAAGTTCTTATTATAGATTTAGATCCACAATCAAACACGACAACAGGTTTAGGGGTATCGACCAAAGAATTAAGCATCTCTGTTTACCAGGTCATTATTCAGGAAAAAACTGCTTCTGAAGCGATTTTTAATGTCGGTATAAAAAATCTTGACTTATTACCTTCAAGTTTGGAGCTAGCGGGCGCTGAAATTGAGCTTGTTACAGTCTTCAGTAGAGAACAGAGACTTGCCCGTGCTTTAGATGATGTCATTAATGATTATGAATTTATTCTTATTGATTGCCCTCCAGCTCTAGGCCTGTTAACTGTTAATGCATTGTGTTTTGCTAGTGAAGTGATAGTCCCAATTCAATGCGAATATTACGCGTTGGAAGGTTTAGGTCAACTTGTAGGGAATGTTGATTTGGTTAAAGCAAACTTAAACTCTGAGTTAGAAATCTCAAAAATTGTTTTAGTTATGTACGATTCTCGAACAAAAATTTCAAAACAAGTTTCCGACGAAGTTCGAGAATATTTCGGTGATCGTGTCTGTAAGCAGATAATACCAAGGTCTGTTCGACTTTCTGAAGCTCCATCATATGGTCAACCTATAACGGTTTTTGACCCGACTTCTCGAGGTGCAATTGCTTATAAAGAGTTAGCAAGGGAGGTTTTAAATGAGTAAAAAAACTGGTTTAGGAAAAGGTTTATCTGCATTGATTCCAGATTCATTGAGTGTTCAGGAAACAAGTTTAATTAAACAAAGTAAATTAGAACAAGACACTATAACAACGTTGGAAAGTGAATTAAGGCAGGTTCCTATAGCTGATATAGACAGGAACCCTTATCAGCCCCGAACTGTTTTTGATGATGAAAAGTTGGCAGAATTAACTACATCGGTTCAAGAGGTAGGAGTTTTGCAACCGATTTTATTGCGTGAACAAAATGACCGATATGAGTTGATTGCCGGGGAAAGAAGGTGGTTGGCAGCAAGAAGAGCGGGTTTATCGTCAATTCCGGCTGTCGTTAGAAGAATTAAAGATATTGAATCTTTTGAACAGGCAATTATTGAGAATCTTCACCGAGAGGATTTAAATCCAATTGATGAGGCCGTTGCTTACCACCGGCTTATGGATGAATTTAGTATGACCCAACAGCAGGTGGCTGAAAAGGTTGGAAGAAGTCGTCCGGCAATTTCCAATTCTTTAAGGCTTTTACATCTTTCCTCTGATGTTCAAAGATTGATAATTGATGGTGCATTAAGCTCTGGGCACGCCCGGTGTTTAGCTGGTTTAACTGATAGAAAAATTCAAGAAAAATTGGCATCAAGAATAGTTTCAGAAGCTCTTTCAGTGCGTCAACTTGAAGCAATAGTTAGTGATATACAAGATGAAAACGTTCACGATTCTAAGCAAAAAGCAATTTCAGGGATGTCAGTTAAAGAAGCTGCGTATCTTGAAGTAGAAAAAATTCTCTCAGAAAGGTTTGATACTAAAGTTTCTGTTGTTTCTAGGGGTAAAAGGGGACAGATATTAATTGAATTTGCTGATCCTGATGACTTACAAAGAATATTCAACATTTTAGAATAAATATGCATTTAATTATATAATTATTCAGCAAATTCCAAGGGGTCCTTAAACCAATTTGCAATAGCTTCAGCTAAACCCTTAGCTATTTCATTCGTGTTTTCTACAACCTCGCCAGGTGGCCCAAGGAAACAGAGAACAGCTGGCATTTTTGTTGCTCTCAATATAGGCAATTGCATCCCATTGGTCGAAGTTTTCACTTCCATTATTTTTTTAATTGCTTTTGAACAATGAGAAGCTAAACGAAACCCGCCTTCGCTTTGAGAGTTTTTTGTTTTAAAATAACTTATTGTGCAATAAGAATCATTTTCAATATAAATTCCTATGTACATTTCGGCTTCAAATCCATTTGCTGTTCTAGCTTGAATTTCCTCATCTGGATTATTTAAATCAATTACTTTAGCTCCTTTTTGACGAAGCATTCGTGCTGTCGCATTCGCTAGAGTCGCGCTATTGCCAAAGTGACCAACAACTAAGTGGCGAGATTTCAATTCGGTATTTTGAATTCTTAAGTTTTCAATTTCCTTTATTTTTGAAATTTGCGTACCAGAAGTTTCACGATTTTTTATATTTTGAAGATTTCGAATTGTTTCATGTCCCGCAATTCCATCTTCGATAAGACCAAAATTTTTTTGAAAATCAATTAAGGCATTAACTGTTTGTGGGCCAAAAATTCCATCAATTCTTCCGACATCGAAACCTAATTTTCCTAATTGGGTTTGTAATTCGAATACGTCATCTCCTTTGAGCATTGGAGATTGAAGGTATAACTGTCTATTACCTAACTTGAATGCTGCTTCTAATAAAACTGCCATTGTAGTTTCATCTAGAATGCCATTTATTTTAAGACCCCTAAACTTTTGAAATTCTTTTAATTTTTCCTGAGTATCGGGACCAAATTCTTTTTTAGTTATTTCAATGTTGTTTATAAAAAAACCTAAATTTGATAGACGCATTTGAAGAGAAAAAACATCATTTCCGGTGTCCCCAATTTCTAAAGCGTTTTCGTTTTGCACAACATTTTTCTTGAGTTAATTTTTCTTAAATAAATTCTGATAAAGCATCTAAAAGTTGATGTTTTCCTTGGGCACCTACTAAACGTTTTGCAGGTTCTCCATTATTGAAAACAATTAAAGTAGGAATGCTCATTATTTCAAATTTTTGCGCTAGCTCAGGAGAACTATCAACATCTACTTTTGCGATTTGTATTACCCCTTCTTGTTCGTCAGCAATTTCTTCCAAAATAGGAGCAATCATTTTGCAAGGCCCACACCACTCGGCCCAAAAATCTACGAGGACTGGTTGATTAGCTGAATTAATTTCATTCTCAAAATTTTCTGCTGAAAGATTTGTAATAGCCGCACTCATTATTATCTCCATGGTTAGTTAGTTATTTAAGGATTTTTACACCTTATAGATGCTTAGTGCGTAACACCTTTAGGATTTTTTTTATTTGACTCAAATTTAATTGTTTTCTAGCCAGTGTTCTGCGTCAATGGCTGCCATGCATCCCGATCCAGCGGCAGTAATTGCTTGTCTGTATTTATGGTCCTGGACATCACCACAAGCGAAAACACCGTCAATATTTGTTTTTGTGCTGTAAGGTTCTGTATTTATATACCCCAAATCATCGATTGCAAGTTTGTCTATGAAAAGTGAGGTGTTTGGTGTGTGGCCGATGGCAATAAAAATGCCCTCTAAATCAAGGTTTGTTTCTTTAAGAGTTTTAGTATTTCGAATTTTTACACCTTCAACAGAATTTGAACCAAGTATTTCTGTTACTTCAGAATCCCAAAGAAAATTTATTTTTGCATTTTCTTGAGCCCTTTTTTGCATTATTTTCGAAGCTCTTAATTCATCTCTTCTGTGGATTACGGTTACTTCACTGGCAAATTTTGTTAAAAAAGTAGCTTCTTCAATAGCGGAGTCACCCCCACCTACAACTGCGATTTTTTTATCTTTGAAAAAGAAACCGTCGCATGTTGCACAGGTTGATAAGCCATGTCCTAGAAGTCTTTTTTCACCTTCAACTTCTAACATCACAGATTGAGCTCCCGTCGAAATAATTACTGCTTCGGCGGTATGCGTTGGGGAGCCTTCATTTGGATCACCTATCCAGATTTCAAAAGGTTTTTTCGTTAAATCAACTTTGGTTACTTTTCTTGTTGAAAATTTTGCACCGAACCTTTCTGCTTGGGCTTTCATATCCGCCATTAATTGTGGACCTAAGATTCCATCAGGAAAACCAGGGAAATTTTCTACTTCAGTTGTAAGCATCAATTGTCCACCTGGTTGATCGCCGGTGGATGATGGTTCTCCTTCTATAACTAAAGGATTCAATTCAGCACGTGCGGAATAAATAGCAGCAGTTAAACCGGCAGGGCCGGATCCTATTATGACTATTTTGTTGTGGCTATCTAACATTTTTCTCACTAATGAATGATTACTATTTGTTACTTTTCCCTTTTTTTAATATGAGAAGTCCCAACACACAAGAGAACAAACCTAAGAAAATAAATGCTAACCAAGATTCTCCAGGGATCGCATGATCAATAATTTTAAAAATAGCGATTACAAAAAAAATTACTGCTGTAAAGACACAAAGTAATATTGCTATTCCATAAATAATCCATTTAGATGACGAAACTATTGGATCAGTTGTGAATGAACGAAATTGTGAAACTACTTTAATAAACTTGTTTGTAATTGAAGTAGTCCAATTTTCATTTTCTTTATTAGTTTTCATTTAATTATTTACTAGTTTTTTAAAGTAAAAGAAATACCTATTACGCCTGGCCCACCATGACTTGCTACAACAGGACCAAGAGGACTTACGCGTATTTTTGTGTGATCTATTTGGCCTTCAAGTGTTTTAAGAAAGTCATCTAAATCTTCAGCCCTCGCATGCATAACAACTAGATTTTCAATATTCCCCTCAAATTCAGCTAATTTATCGCGAAGCCATAAAAGAGATTTTTTTCTTGTCCTTTGCCTTCCCGCTTCTTCAACTATTCCAGTACTAACATCGATAAGTGGTTTTATCGAAAGCATGCTGCCAAGTAAGGCTTGGGCGTTACCGATTCTTCCACCTTTTTTAAGATTTTCTAAAGTATCTATGGCAGCGTACACACGCGTTTTTGAACGCAAGTCATCCAAAAGTGCGAGTATTTCATCAACCGAATGATTGTCTTTGGAAGCTTTTGCAGCTTCTAGGACCATTGTACCTAATCCACTTGTAACAGATTTACTATCAAATATGTGTATATCCCTACCATCTAGTTCACGCGCACCCGTTTCTGCCGCTTGGATTGTTGCAGAAAGATCACTTGACATATTTATGCAAATAATACTTTCAGCTCCTTGTTCAAAACATTCTTCAAAAGCTGTTTTAAACGCGCCAGGTGAAGGAGCAGCGGTTTGTGGGACATCTTCGCTATTATGCATTCTGTTGTAGAATTCGTCCGCTTCAAGTTCAACACGATCAATTAACTCTTCTTCGCCAAATCTGATGCTTAAAGGGACGATTGAAATCCCTGAGTTTGCAGCTTCCTCATCAGAAAGATCACTTCCACTGTCGGTAACAATTCGGATTTTCATATTTCCTCCTGCCTATAGATGGATCGTAGTCGTCGGGAACGCAACCACCAGAATGCGAGAAAAAAAACAGCACTAACAAAAAGTAAAATTCCTACACCCGACAGTCGCGTTGTTCTTATTAAAAGTGAATTTGAGTCTAATTGCAATAGATGTTCTTTATCTGGAGACCTAACTCCTATGCGGATTTGTGAATCACCGGACGCACGAGAACTTACAGGTATTTTTATTTTGTTTGTACCAGGATTTAGTTTTACTTCTAATGTTTGACCTGCTGGAAAGCTAATACGCCCATCACTTTGGAGCATTAGTACTACATTTGCATCATGATTTAGATTGTTTTGGAGAGTAAAAGGCAATTCTGCTTTTCTACTTGTAAGTCTAACGTTTTGGTTTTCAGGGCTTGTGAATCCATCAATTACTTTTACTATTTCCTCATAAATAGTGGTGAAATATTTTGATGTATCATTTTCGTTTAATTCACTAGCAGAAGTTGTATCGAGAAGCTCATAAAGAAAAGAAGTATTTGGATGAGGTTTACCTATCACTTCTGAGTAAGCCCTGATTGCTGCTTTTGCTAGGTTCTGATTTGGAGCTCTAGTAGAAATATCTTGTGGCGATTTGTTCCAAAGAACGTATTTTGTTTTATCCACTTTTTGATTTTTCTCAGCGTGATCAACAAGATTGGGGAGTGCTTTTATATTTATCTTTGGGAAGTTTTGTAGAGTTGTAAGAAATTGGTTCAGTAGATTTCCAGATAGATCATTTGGAATTTTTACTATGAGATTTTTTTCTTTTTTATTTTCGTCCATAGCTATCAAAGAGAGATCACCTAGTAGAAATTGCATGTCTGAATTTTTATTCTCGAGTTTGTTTAAATAGAAATTTATTGTGTCGTCTAAAATAAAAACTTTAAAAACTTTTCCGTTGTCTCCCTGCAAAGAAATAAATGGGTCTATTTTATTTTCTGGTGTGGGGTCGATGTGAGAAAATTCTGTAACAAAAGTTTTGATTCCAACTTTATTTAGCGCGTCAAGAGTTTCTATAACAGCACTGTTTGCTACAAAAGAAAATGACCGATCCGGTTCTATTTGAAGTTGATTGGTTAATTGACGGTCTCCTCTGTTCAGAAGATCGTTATAAGTTTCAAAGCGGTCAATTAGTCGCCATGCTTCAGGATCGCTTGTTACAAAAGGTGACGAAATAATATGTAATTGAGTTTCTGCTAAATTTTTTATGTCCAATAGTAAAAGTTCATCCTTTGGGTTTTTTGACTGCGAAAGACTCGACAGAGTTGCTGGCGGCAAACTAATTGTTATTTTTATTTCTGGATTGTTTTTTAGTGTCTCTACCAGATTTGTTAGCTGAGTGATTGTTTCTCGGTCGATAATGTAGGTTCCATCATGTTGGAGTGGTGGTTTAGCGTTTATTTCAAAAATAAATGCTAAAGAAATCGTGTTTAGTTTTTCTGTTTTAGGTAAATGTATAAGTGGAAAAACTAGAGTTTCAGAATTTTTTTGATCTGATGTATAGCTTTTTACGATTAAAGGGCGGACTGTTCCGGGCTCAGAAAAAACAGAATTGTTTGTAGGACTATTTGTATTTAATTCGACAGTAATTTCTTTTTTTATAATTTGTTCTTGGGTCAGAGTTATTTGAAACGAATTTTCTGTAGGTTCGGAATTTTTTGAAATGAAACTTTCTTTTAGTGAATTTCTATTTAATTCTTCAAGCGTATAAATCTCAATTAGATCTCCTTCATCCAGATGTTTAATGGAAAGGCTTAATTTAAAGGAGTTATTATTTTCTGACCAGACTGGTTGTTCGAGTAGGGATAGCTGTTTTGTTTCATTTTGTGCTACTGCTGTTGTGTCTGAAAATAAAACAGAAACAACTGATGCGAGAAGTAACACATAGACGTATTTCTTTATAAAACCTTTTAAAGCTAAGAACGGATTTTTCGTAATACTTACAGAATATGACTTTTAGATGCTCTTAGTAAGAGAAATTTATAAGACTTATTTTTAAGGGCCCTATATAGACAGAACTTCGCACTACGATCGTTAAGTGGCGTTGTTGTTTTTGACTGATGAGCGTTTTCTTGAACATGTTGCGGGAAAAAAACACCCTGAGTCGCCTGCACGTCTTGAAGCAGTATGGAAAGGTTTAGATAACCTTTTTTTGGGTGATGATTTAGTTCGAATTGAACCACGGGTTGCTACAGAGACAGAACTTTTGAGGTGTCATCCGATTGAACATATTCAAGCTTTAGAAGCTTTGGATGCTGACGGTGGGGGCCGCATGGACCCTGACACTGCAATCAGTGCAGGTTCATGGGGTGCAGCCCGTTTAGCGGCAGGGTCAGGTCTTTCGGCCGTTGAAGCATTAACCCAAACCGAAGCAGAAACTGCATTTTGTGCAATACGGCCACCAGGACACCATGCAACATCTGATCGCTCTATGGGATTTTGTTTAATAAATAATATTGCTATTACTGCAGCGTCTCTAATAGAGAAAGGTAAGAAAGTAGCCGTGATTGACATAGATGCTCATCACGGAAATGGCACGCAAGAAATTTTTTATTCCGATCCTCGTGTTCTTATGATTTCAATTCATCAGTGGCCTTTGTATCCAGGTACTGGTTCTGAGGCAGAGAAAGGAGAATTAGAAGGGGAAGGTTTTACCGTAAATGTACCTCTTCCACCAGGAGCGACCGGAAGTACGTATCGATTAGCTTTTGATAAAATTGTCGTCCCTCTTGTAGAAGACTTTCAGCCAGATTGGGTGTTAGTTTCTGCAGGTTTTGATGCTCATAGAGAAGACCCTTTAACCGATATGGGATTGACTTCAGGAGACTTTGCTGACTTGACTTTAAATCTTTTTAATTTGGCACCAAAAAATCGGTGTATTTTCTTTTTAGAGGGGGGTTACAACCTTCAAGCATTGACAGATTCTGTTACCGCATCATTTGCTTCCATACTGGGTGTTAATTTACGACCCGAAGCAGCCACCGGAGATGGACCAGGCGAAGAAGTTGTAAACAGGGTCGCGCAGTCACACGGGGTGATTTTGTGACAGAAATTATTGATTATCTGAGAAATTTAATTAGTCCCGTTACAGAAAGATTTGTTAATGAGCAACACACCCTTTTCTTGGTAGGAGGAGTTGTTCGTGATTCTTTTATAAATCAAAAAATTAAAAGTCCTGATTTAGATCTCACAACTAACGCCACACCCGATCAAATTCGCGCTTTAGTTGAACCTGTGGCTGACGCAGTCTGGTTGCAAGGAGAGAGATTTGGAACAATCGGATTGAGAATCGGTGAAATAAGAATGGAAATAACAACTCATAGATCCGAGTCGTATATAACCTCTTCCAGAAAACCGTCAGTAACTTTTTCATTAAATTTGGAAGATGATTTAAGTCGAAGAGATTTCACAGTTAATGCAATGGCTTTTGAATTAGACACCGGGAATTTTTTTGACCCCTTTAATGGTAGGTCTGATTTAGAAAATAAAATTTTAAGAACCCCGCTGTCTCCTTCTGAGTCATTTAATGATGATCCATTAAGAATATTGAGGGCTGCTCGGTTTTCTGCCGGTTATGAATTGAAACCAGTACAAGAAATTGTTGACACTGCAAAGGATTTAGCAGAAAGAATCTTAATCGTTTCAGCCGAAAGAATAAGAGAAGAGGTTTTAAAACTTCTTGCCTTGGAAAATCCCACTAAAGGCTTTGAGTTTTTAGAAAAAGTAGATTTGTTGCCAAAGATACTTTCTTTCGAATTTAATTTAGATAATCAGAATTTAAATAAAATATTCTCTCTATTACCACCTGATGATCCTATTAGTAGATTTTCTATCTTTTTTAAAGGTCTTTCAAAAACGAAAGTTAAAGAGTCTTTGCATCGACTGAGAATGTCTCGGGAAGAAAGGAGATTAATAGAAAACATAGTAGATTTTTTGAACTTCGTTTCTAATGGTCCAAAAAGTGAACAATGGACCGACGAAGAGATTCGTCGTTCACTTGATTTAAATCAGTTGAATGTTGAGGAGTCAATTAACCTAATTGTTGCTTCTGATTTAAATGTAAAAAATTTTTTAGGTTCAGTAGAGAATTTAAAAGCAACAGAAAATTTACTTTCATTTGAACCGTCTTTAACCGCTCAAGAATTGATGGTTTTGCTCAATTTAGAACCTGGTCCATTGGTAGGTGAAATCTTAAGGTGGCTTAAAGAAATACACCTTCGTGATGGACCTATTTCGGTTGACGAAGAAAGAAATATGGTTATGGAACAATGGGGAAAATAAATTATTTCATAGATTTCCGGCAAGTTTTTTAATCAATTAAATGAGTATTGTGTTTTTATGTATTCAGTAAGAACAAATAAGTTTCCACTTTTGAATAAAGGTAGCAATCTTGTGAAAGAGGATTTGATTTTTGTGGAACGCACAGCCGATGTTGAATACAGACTTGCGCGACAAACAGTTATTGATTGTTGGAAAAATGGAAAAATTGAACAAGAAACTTTATGTGATGCTCAACCGATGCTGAAACGAAATGCTATTCATTGCGGAGCCGCTATTGAAGAGTGCTGTCCGATTTGTGAATTAGGTGAAATTTATTATGTAACTTATGTTTTTGGCCCAAGATTGCCTGCTCATGGTCGTTGTATTTCCACCAAAGGAGAGCTTCAACGACTCAATGATAGAAAAACGCAGCTTTCAGCTTATGTAATTGAAGTGTGTCCCGATTGCGGATGGAATCATCTTGTGAGAATCGCACCTTTAGGGGGCAAATAAATTTTAAAACACCAAAGCCTTTAATTTTAAATTATTGGTAATATTAATTCTGCCGGCAGCTATATGCGCTGGACTGAAAAGGAGAAATTGTGGTGTCGAAATCTACTGTTCCTGCTATACGTCAACAAAAACGTTCTCATGATTCGAAACCTATAGTTATGGTTACTGCTTACGATGCTCCGGGGGCGCGTATGGTTGATGAAGCAGGCGTTGACATGATCCTTGTTGGTGATTCACTAGCAATGGTTGTTTTAGGTTATGAAGACACTCTTCAAGTAACAGTTGATGATATTGCTCATCACACTGCTGCTGTAGCACGAACTAAACCCTCAGCACTTGTTGTAGCTGATTTGCCTTGGCTTAGTTATCACATTTCTGTTGCAGAGACAGTTAGTAATGCGGCAAAACTTATCAGAGCAGGTGCAAACGCAGTAAAACTTGAAGGCGGACGAAACCGAATCCCTATGATTGAAGCTTTGTTATCTGCAGAAATTCCTGTTATGGGGCATATAGGTCTAACACCTCAGTCGGTAAATTCAATGGGCGGATTTAAAGTACAGGCACGTGACACTAAAGGTGCATTGGATTTAGTGTCTGCTGCAAAAGCTTTAGAACATGCCGGCTGTTTTTCTATTGTTCTTGAGGGCGTTCCATCTCAAGTTGCTTCTATGGTTACCTCTTCTGTTGATATACCTACAATTGGTATCGGCGCAGGATCAGATTGCGATGGACAGGTACTGGTTCTGCATGATTTATTAGGTCTGGAGAAGAGAATTATTCCAAAATTTGTCCGTAGTTACGCTCAATTTCACCTAGATGGTGTTTCTGCATTACGAAAATTTGTAATTGATGTTAAAAGTGGTTCTTTTCCATCAGAGGAGGAATCTTATTGTTTAAGTTCTGAAACTTCTGAAGAGCTCGGACTTTATGGTGCCATATAACTTTTTTGTCACACCTATTAAGCATTATGTTTATATGTGGAAAAATTGTTTATCAACTTACTTACTGGCATTAGCCTTATTTTGTCTTTAATAAGGGTAAAATGTATTTCCCCTGCCCCAATAGGGGCTCTGAACAATCAAAGGGTTTGTTCGGAACCGTAGGAGGTGATTGCCTGTTATGCGGGCTTATGAATTAATGATTATTTTTGATGGCGATCTAAATGAAGAAGCCATTTCAAACTACTTATCTAACATTGCTTCGGCTGTTGAAAATGAAGATGGAAAAATTGTGTCATCAAAAGACACAGATCCATGGGGCAGGCGTAAATTTACTTATCGGATCAATCATAAATGGGAAGGTTTTTATGTTGTTCTTGAGATAGCTACTCAAGCAACAAATATTGATTCAACTGATCGCCTTCTTCGGTTGGCAGACAGAAGTGAAATAGTTCGACATAAAATTATTCGACTTCCAGATGAAGAGGCTGTAAGACGCGGCCTTTTAGAGAACACGACCGCTTAACTAGCAACTTGAATTGGAGTAGATATGGCATTTGATAACACGGTAACAATTGTTGGAAACGTAACTCGTGATCCTGAGTTGCGTTTCACACCCAGTGGATTACCAGTTTGTGGATTTGGAGTGGCTTGGAATCAACGTAACCGAGACGGTGAGGACACAGCTCACTTTTTTGAAGTTACTTGTTGGCAGAGTTTGGCTGAGAATGTCTCTGAATCTATTACAAAAGGAACTCGGGTAATTGTGTACGGGAGACTTGATTGGAGCAGTTGGGAGACTGAACAGGGTGAAAAGAGAAACCAGGTTAAACTTATAGCTGATGAAGTGGCCGCTAGTTTAAGGTGGTCAACAGTTGATGTAACTCGTAATGAGTCTAGAGGTGGAGATGCTGGTGGGGGGAATACTGGCATGAGTGAGCCAAGTTCTGGAAATAATCCGCCTATGACAGAAGAGGAACCTTTTTGATGGCACGTAAAGAATTTAAAAGCTCTCAATTTGACGACAAAAATGGTCGTTTGAGGAGAAAAAGAGTCAGTCCTTTAACGATCGGGAAAATAGAGTATGTCGATTATAAAGACACTGATTTACTCAACAAATTTTTATCTGAACGTTCTAAAATTAAAGCCCGTCACAATAGTGGGAATGATGCTCAACAACAGAAAGCTGTTGCAAGAGCCATAAAAAATGCGCGCGAGATGGCTTTGATGCCTTATAAAGCGGCAGTTACTACTCAAAGGCGAGAGAGAAGAAATGAAAATGACCGTTCTGATAGAGCGTCGGGTCCACCTCCTCAACCTACTGCGCCTCCTCCTGGTACCGAAGGTGATGATTTTGAACCATCAGAGATTTCTTCAATAGAAGAAAATCCGGAAATGGTGGATTCATTTACCCTTTCGCCAGATGATCAAAATGAAGTCAATCTTGATAGCGATGAAGGAGAAGAACTGTGAAGATCCTCCTCCGCGCTGATGTAGATGGCTTAGGTAGAACTGGAGATATTGTAGATGTTGCGCGTGGGCATGCAAGAAATTTTTTACTACCTAGAGGGTTAGCTGTTGTAGCATCTTCTGGGGTCACTGCTCAAGCAGAAGCTATGCAAAAGAAACGTGCTTTAAAAGCTGTTGAAGATAAAGCTGATGCTGAAGAAATAGTTTCTCGTCTAGACGGAATTATTATTCAAATTTCTGCTAATGCTTCTGAAACTGGAAAGCTTTTTGGCTCTGTGGGGGTCATAGAAATTGCGCAAGCTTTGCAGGATCAAGTTGGCCTAGAAATTGATCGCAAAGACATTTCGGGTGAGACCGCTAAAGAAATTGGAACATATCAATTTACTTTGCATTTACATCCTGAGGTTGAAATGCAAGTAACAGTTGATGTCCAAAACGAAGTTTAAACTTTTCCCCATATATTGTGTCTATTCCACAAGTTAATCCACAGAGTGATCCACTTAAAAAGACTACTTTTCCCCTATCTTTTTAGGGTTTTCCTCTAGCGTTCCACAAGGTAATAGTGGCAAAGTGGAACCTTGTGTGTGAAGTATTTGGAGGGTGAGTTTTGAGTGCTATTGAAGAAGATTGGCGTAATTTAGAAGAACCTTCTTCTTTACCTATTGCACCTCAAAGAGGGAAAACCGGAGCGAGAGTGCCACCTCACAATATTGAAGCAGAAGCTTCACTTTTGGGCGCCATGCTTTTATCTAAAGACGCGATTGCTGATGCACTTGAGGTCACTTCAGCAGAACATTTTTATAAGCCCTCACATGCTCATGTTTTTGATGCAATCTGTGGTCTTTATGCAACAGGCGAACCGGCTGATCCGGTAACAGTTGCAGATGCTTTAGATCGCGCCGGATTGCTTGAAGGTATTGGTGGTCCTGGAACTTTATTAGACCTCCAAGCCGTGACACCAGCGATTACCTCGGCCTCTTCGTTTGCCAGAATAGTTCAGGAACATGCGACACTTCGTGGATTAATTGGTGCTGCTAATGAAATGGCAGAAATTGGCTATAGCAGGCCTGAAGATGTACCTAAGGCTGTAGATGAGGCTGAAAACCTTGTTTACCAATTGGCACAAGGAAGAATTAATGACTCAATGGGTCAAATGCGCGATCTTCTCGATCAGACTCTTGACGCTATGGAGGAACGGCAACAAGGTAAAGGACTAACGGGTGTCCCGACTGGTTTTAAGCGACTTGATCAACTCACTTCTGGTTTACAGAAGGGCAATTTAATAATAATTGGGGCTAGACCATCCGTTGGTAAAACATCATTGGGCCTTAATATTGCAACTCATATAGCAACTGTTTCAAATAACCCTGCATTAATTTTTTCATTAGAGATGAGTCGGTTGGAGTTAACCCAACGTATTCTTTGTGCCGAGGCGCGAGTTGACTCTCAAAAAATAGTTAATGCTCAGATGAATGATGATGACTGGGTTCGTATTAATAAAGGTATTGGTCATTTAGATGAAGCACCTATATACATTGATGACAATCCAGGTGTTTCAATAATGGAAATACGAGCAAAGGCTAGGCGCCTTAAAAGCCGTATAGGGAATTTAGGAATAATCGTTGTCGATTACTTGCAATTGATGACAGGTAGGTCTGCAGCTGAAAGTAGACAGGTTGAGATATCTGAAATAAGTAGGGGACTAAAACTTTTGGCTAGAGACCTAGAAACCCCAGTTATAGGAATTTCGCAATTATCAAGAAGTTTGGAAAGTCGACAAGATAAAAGACCAATGCTTTCCGATCTTCGTGAGTCAGGTTCTATTGAGCAGGATGCCGATTTAGTAATGTTTATTTATCGGGATGAAATTTATAATCCTGAGAGTAATGAAATGGGAATTGCTGAGATAAACCTTGCTAAAAATCGTAATGGCCCGGTCGAAAGAGTTCGTTTAGCGTATATGCCTAATTTTACGAAGTTTGCTGATCTTTCAAGAGCTGATGAATCTGATTCTTCTATTCAAAAAGCTGATTCGGTAAATGAACCAGGGAATTTTTAAATTTAATCGTGTTTTTAGGTGAGGATTTGCTGGAATGGCTGCTTTTAGCATTTGGTGGAGCAATGTTTATGGGGAATCTAACTGCTTTGCTGAATCCACCTAAAAAGCAGGATGACCAACATTTAAGGAAAGCACCTTTTTGGAGAAGCTTTGTTTACATAATTGTTGGTTTGGTTGTTGCAGTTTGGTCCTTAGCGGGATTAATTGGTTGAATTACTTTGTAGTTCAGTGTTGATTAATAATTGTTGCCATTGTGGAGGTGAAGTTAATGTTCAAGCAGATTATTGCTCAAATAGACGTATCGGGATTGACGGATGCTTGTGGCTCAGAACCTAGTTTTGTATGTGAGTGGATTTGGGATGTTTCAGGTAATGAGCGTTTGACGGAAATAGCTGCCTGGGGCGTTGAAAGACCTTTAAAGATTTTATTTATTCTTGTAGCGGCTTATATAGCTAACCGGATATTAAAAAAAGCTATAAGTACGGTTTTAAGTCGTCTCGTTCAAGAAAGATCTCTTATAGAAGATGAAGAAAAATCTGACGCTTTGGTTGCTCGAGTTGGTAGACGAGCTAAAGCGCGTTTGCAAAAAAATCGAGAAAGAGCAGAAAGATCTCGTCAACGAGCTAAGACACTAGGAGGTTTACTTACGACTCTTGCGACCTTAACTACTTACAGTTTGGGGGTTTTGTTGGCTTTAGGTGAGATTGGATTCGATTTAGGTCCACTAATAGCTGGTGCAGGAATCGTGGGTTTTGCTGTTGGTTTCGGAGCTCAGTCTGCAGTATCAGATTTTATTGCCGGAATATTCATACTCGTAGAGGACCAGTACGCAGAAGGTGATTTTGTTGATCTAGGTGATGCGTCAGGGACAGTTGAGCGAGTTTCATTAAGGACGACAGTTCTTCGCGATGTAAATGGTGCAGTTTGGGTTGTGCCCAATGGTGAGATTCGTAGAGTTTGCAACTCTTCACAGATTTGGGCCCGCTCTGTTTTGGATGTTGACGTCGCTTACGATACAGACATCGATTTAGCAGCGAGTGTTATTAAAGAAGTTGCAGATGAATTATGGAAAGAAAATCTTGAATCAGCGACGATAATCGAAGAACCTGAAATTTGGGGTGTTCAAAACTTTGGAGCAGATTCTATTTCTATTCGTTTAGCTGTGAAAACTGAAGCAGGGGAGCAGTGGTCCACAGCCAGAAAAATCAGAGCACGTCTGAAAAAAGCTTTTGATGAAAATGGTATAGAAATACCTTTCCCTCAAAGAACAGTTTGGGTCAGGGAAGTAGAAAATCAGGTTGTTGCTGAAAAGCCAAAATCTGAAATAAGGAAAGATTTATTAGATGGTCGGTCTGGCAGCGATGGAGAGGAATAGTAATTATTGGATATCGCTACGACTAATCGCTCTTTCATCTGTTCCCAAATAACTAGATACAACTACTGGATCGTTTCGCACTTTAGATGGCTTGCCTTCTGAGATTACGGTTCCTGCTTCTAAGCAATAAACGCGATCAGAAAGTGCCATTATCATTGGCATATCATGTTCTATTACTAACATTGACGCACCAAGTTCTTTTTGAATTTGCTTAAGAAGCGGTCCAAATGCCTCAGTTTCTCTTTGGGCAATTCCTGCGGTTGGTTCGTCAAGACAGAGCATTTTTGCATCTAAAGCCAGGAGGCCAGCTAATTCAACTATTCTCCGAGTGCCTGTAGAAAGTTCAGCTATAAAAGAGTCTGCATATCTACCCAGTCCAAGAAAATCAATTAATTCGTTAGCTTGATTAGTTTTACTAATCTCACTACGTGTGGCATTTGGAAGAGATAATGCGGTTGGTAAAAGACGCGCACGGTTTTTTGCCTCAAGAGCTACTTGGACAGTTTCTCTAACAGTTAACTCAGGAAATAGTTGAGCGGCCTGAAAGGTTCTCCCTAAACCTTTACGCGCTCTTTTCGCAGGTGTTAATTGTGTGACATCGTTCCCTAATAGACTAACGTTTCCGGTTGAGGGGACATAACCACCTATGGCATTCATGAGTGTTGATTTACCTGCGCCATTAGTCCCGATTAGCCCCACGACTTCTCCAGAATTCACTTTTATATCAACAGCATTTACTGCAATTAAACCTCCGTANGAAACTGAAATATTTTTCGTTTCTAAAATAGTTCCTGATACTGGATGAGAATCAATATTTTTTTTCAGTGAAGTAGGTGGTGTTGTAATTGTTTTAACCGGAGTGGCTTCTAGTTTTTGTTCAGCCCAATTTAGTAAGGAATTTCTTGCTGAATAGACAATTTGCACGAGTCCACCAGGGAAATACAAAAGAAGTACGAGGAGCCCGATGCTTGATGTGAAAAGAGGAACAAGATCATTTTCTGGCCAAATTGCTGGTAAACCTATTACCCACATGGACCCAATGACTGGGCCCATCAGTGTTCCAAGACCACCAATGACAACCATTGAGACAACTTTAAGTGAATTGCTGATCATAAAGAATCGTTCAGTGAAAGGGATGTTTTGAACTAAGCCTCCTAGAAGTGAACCTCCTAGTCCTGCTAAACAGCCCGCCAAAGAAAAAGCAATTAATTTTGTTCTATGGGGAACTACGGTGTATGCAGCAGCAGTATTTTCATTTTCTCTAACAGCAATTATTGATCTACCTACACCACTTTTTCTAAGTTTGTTTATTAGGAAAAGTGTTACAACCAATGCTCCNAGACAGAGAAAATAGTAGGCTCTTTGGCTAGCTAATTCAATGGGCCCAAGACTTCCGCGTCGAAACGGAACACTTTGGTTGTATCCACCGCTTAAAACGGGGCGTCGATAAATGTATTGCGATGCTGCTAAAGCAAAGGCAAAAGTTGAAACTGCCAGGAGGAGACCTTTGACTCTTAATGCTCCTAGTCCAATGATTGCAGCTGAGATACCGGCGACCAGACTTGCCAAAAGCATTGAAACTAAAAATGGAAATTTGGGTAGTGAAATTGAAAAAAGATGCCATTTCTCGCCAAAACCAACTCCGAAATCTAACCCGCGATTAAATCCAGCAGCAGCAAGCGCGCCGATACCTGCGAAAGCCATTTGACTAAGAGATAATTGCCCTGCCCATCCTGTAACAACAGTAAGTGAAATGGCACATATTGCAAATGCTAGAACGCTCGCGTAAAGAAGGTGTCTGGAAGGCAAAGTGACTATAAATGGAAGAACAATGGCAAAAAGAAATAGCACGGTAAGAGTTAGGGATGATAAATTTCTAACCCACCAAAATTGGTTAAGTCTTTCCGGAATGGGTTTTCTGCGTGGGCTGAAAGAAAAAGAAGTTTCTTCTGCAGTCGAAGATCTACTTTGGAATGCGACTGCAATTGCCACTACCAAGAAAAGTATNAAATCTATGAGGCCTACTTGATCCAGNAAAACGAATTGCACATGAGCTTGAGCAATTCCTATCACTATTCCTGCAATTAAAGCTCGGGGAAATGAATACATACCGGCTATCACCGCAGCTGCTAACGCCCTAGTCATAGTGTTAGGCCCAAGATTTGTTATTCCGGTTAGGGACCCTCTGCTTCCTGATAGAAGAAGAAGGGAAACACTTGAAAGCGTTCCAGCTACAGTCCAAACAAAAAGTGAAACAACTTTTGGTTTTATGCCAGATAATTTTGCAAGGTCAGCGTTATTTGCGGAAGCTTGCACTGTTTGTCCAAAAATAGTTTTATTTAAAAACCAAGAAAGAGCCAGTGTTANAAGNGGTACAACNATAAGGATTGTTAATTTGGGGCCAGTAATTCGAAGACCAAAAACGTCGTTCCATTTTCCAGAAATAGGAACTGGAAATCTGACTCCTCTTTTACTCTCAATATCCGGGTATGCAGCCAAAATGGCCTGCATTAGCTGAGCTATTCCAATTGTTGCAACTAAAACTATTACTCTTGGGGCATTGAAGAGTCGACGAATTACCGCAAGTTCTATAATTGATCCAACTAAAGTTCCCACTAGTAGAGCTATTGGTAAAGCTATCCAATAAGGAAAGCCATAATTTATGACCATTAACGCCATAAGACCTACAGCAGGCAGTCCCATATTGCCTACCGCAAGATTTATTACACGTGTAGATCTATAAATTAGTACTATCCCGAGAGCCAGTAAACCGAAAACCATTCCATTTATTAATCCATCAAACCAAAGTTGGCGAGTGGTCCATACAGCGAGCATTTGTGGTGACTCGGTTAGAAGCATTTCTAGGGAACTAGTCACATCAACCGCCTTCATCTCCAAGGAAAACAGCACGGGCTAGATCATCACGTTCAGCGAGTTCTTGAGCCGAACCTTCAAAGCGAACTTGTCCTTTTTCCAAGAAAATGGCTCTATTAGCGATTGAAAGGGCAATATTTAATGATTGTTCCACGACAATCATTGTCTGACCGTTCTCTTGAAGACGTTCGATAATATTTAAGAGGTCTTGAACAACTGTTGGAGCTAGCCCTAGAGAAAGTTCATCAATAAGAAGAACTTCTGGTTCATGGAGAAGAACGCGCCCAAGTGAGAGCATTTGTTGTTGACCACCTGAGAGTGATCCTGCTTTTTGTTTTTGNAGTTTTNGTAGTTCTGGGAAAAGTTCAAATACTTTTTCAATTCTTTNTTTAACATCTTCTTTATTGTCTTTATGAATGTAAGCACCCATAATTAGATTTTGATTAACTGTCATGTCACTAAACACCCCTGANCCACCAGGGAGTTGTTGGACTCCTAACTTTGCTCGTCTTTCTGGGGAGGCATAGGTGATTGTTTGTCCATTAAGTCGCACTACACCCCTTTTTGGAACTCCTAAACCACTAATAACTCTAAGAAGAGTTGATTTTCCAGCTCCGTTTGTTCCTAAAAGTGCGAGTGTTTCACCTTTATTTACNTCTAGCGAAATATCGAAAAGAATTTGTACTGTCCCATAAGAGAAATCAACGTTATTTACTTGTAGTGCAGGGATTGTCTCGTTTGTGTTAGATCTACGACGCTGTTCTTCTTGTTCCTCAAATAACTCTTGAACGTTTAATGAAAGGTCATTTCTCAGAAATTTGGCGCCCCGATGCATTATCCAACCGCCAATTACTGAAGAGGGAAGAGTAAGGACTATGACGGTTACACGCGGGCCCCAAGTGTCTGTGAAAAGAAGAGAAATTAGTCCTCCACCTGTCGCACCTATAAAAAAGATGTAGAGAGTTACTAACGCTGAACCAGTGCCACGTAATCGGTATGGAACGATTGCTTGCAAAATAGGACTTACCATTGCAAAAGAAGCAGTTAAGAGAATTAGACTAGGTATGCCCGCTATCACAAATAAGGCGACATTAGGCATAAAAAATTGGACTGGTTTGAGTATTCCGGCTAAAGCTATTCCTAAGCCAATTAGATGCAGAGTTCGGGTGGGGTTTTCTCTCCAGAGGCGGTCAAATTTTGGACCTACCCATATGAGAGCTATAACTGCAAAAACTCCTCCTACTGTTCCACTCACTCCTCTTTCAAAGGCGTCTAATCCAAATTTATCTTCAAGAAAAAGATTTTCTAAAACAGGTGCCGTGAAAAGTCCAAATCCAAGTGCGCTAAAAGCGACAACAACTGTTTTAACTGTTTTTATTTGTAGTAATCGTGAAAATGCTGCTTCCATTGAGATGGGTAAAGGTTTGTCTTCAACGAAAGATTCTCCTAGAACGTCAGTTTTTTCCCATTTTCCTCTTTCTGGTTCTTTTAAGAAAAATGAATATAAAGCAACAATTACAACAGGCACTCCGAGAAGGTAATAGCACCATCTCCAACCATCAATTCCATCTGAACCATTCGCTGCAAGGGCTATTGCTCCTACGAGAATTGGACTGGTGACTCTCAACCCATTATTAATGATCCCATTTAATGAACCGAGTCGTCCTCGTATGCCGATGGGGTAGGTGTCAGCAATTACAGAACTGTGAACCGGAATTGTACTTGCTTTTGCAATTCCAACTCCAAACCTTGCCCAGAAGAACATGAAGGCATTAATTGCAATTCCTGATAAGAAAACCATTCCAGCAAAAATTGAACTAGCCCAGCCAATTATTGGAACCCTTCTTAAACGGTCTGCCATCCAGCCCATTGGAAGTGAGCCCAAGACAACAAAGGCCGCTGATGAACTGGCTATGAAAGTAATTGTTCCATCACTGACATTAAATGTGTCCCGTATATCTGGGGCTAAGACATTTATAGCTGCGGTTTGAAGTTCCTCTAGCCCAGATAAAAGAGCGAGAGTAAAAAATGTTGCTGCTCCTCCACCAAGTCTTAGACCTTTTTTAAAGCTGATTCCTTCTGACTTAACACCTGGCAAAAGGTCATCTGGAAAAATTATTTCTGATTCTTTTTGTTTTGCTCGACGCTCTTCTTCATCAATTACCACTGACGTTAATGAAGACATTTTGGTTTCATCTTCATTAACGGGGTCTGAAGATTTTGAAGAATCGTTTTTCATTTTCAGCCGTTTCTGTAAAGTTTTATTTTTCCACGTCGTATCCCTTTAAGCACAGTGGGAAAATTTATTTTTTAATTTGTTTCTCTNTAGATCGTTTCAGCGACAATTAAGTCCCAACTAGCAAGGCCAACCGATTTGAAAAGTGTTATTGCTTCTGAGGAACTTCTACTTGCTTTTTTCTGAACTAGTTGTGAAAAGTCTCCTATTATCTGGTCGAAGGACCAAATTCCTTCAATTTCGGCACTTATAAGTTCCCCAGCTTCTTTTTTGGCAGCTGTTCGATGATCTACAAAAATTTCTGCATTTTGTATTAATTTTGAGTCTGCTTCTTTTTGTTCATCAGAAAAAGATCCGATTAAATTTAGATGAGCCCCTGATTTAACTGACCCAGTAGGAATTACTGGTGTTGTAGAGCTTGTACATGAGCAAATTAAATCACAGGCGGCAGTTTCTTCGGGGGCACTTATATTAATTTTNNGATCTTTTAGATCTAAAGAATCAAGGAATTTTTCAGCGGATTTACGTGTTCTCCCCGAAATATAAATTTGCTCAATTTCTGGACGAACCGCAAGCATTGCCTCGATATGACCTCGTGCTTGGACCCCCGTACCAAAAATTCCTAAATTTTTGACTTTTTCTTTTGCGAGTATTTCTGTTGCAACTGCTGATGCTGCAGGTGTTCTAAGCGTGGTTAAAGCTGAACCATCAAAAGTAGCTTTGGGAACACCGGTTTTTTTGTCGCAGTAAAGATAAAAGCCATGAACAAGAGGAAGGTCAATATTTGGATTTTTCGACATTACTGTAACTAGTTTTATTCCGATACCAGTTGAAGAAACTGCCGGCATNAAGAGAAAATCTTCTCCTGGATCCAGAGGAATATGTTCTCTAGGAATAGGTTTGTCGTTATTTGCAGCACCATTTTTTAGAGCAGAAATAGTGTTTTTAACACCGAATGAAAAAATTTCATGGGCGGAGTAGTGACGAATTTCTTTCATTTTAGTTTGAATCCCATGCCGATTGGATCACGCGAGTCTAGATAGAAAGAGTTTTTGCTGCAGCAATAAGCAGATCCTTCAATAGATGTAATTATGCCAGTTTCTTTTGTGTCGATCACTTGCCCTTTAAACAGCCCACCTGCAATTCCATGGTTAAAAAAAGGTTCATTAGTTTCTATGAGGTTTTTTTCATAAAGTAAGGCAAGTCGCGCAGAAGTACCTGAACCACATGGCGATCTGTCTACTTGTCCATCCGCAAAAATAGTTATATTGCGTTGTCTTAGAGGTTTTTCTTCCAGAGTTTCATAAAAGATTGAACCGTATATTCCTGACAGTCTCTTGTCTGAGGGGTGTTCAGCTAATTTCAGATTTTTAGTTTGCGATTTAATCTCTTTACTGATTTCAATNAATTTATTTAAGTCTTTTGAATTTGTATTTAAACCCAACTGATGGGTTTCGACTGAAGCATAAAAAGCCCCTCCAAAAGATACGTCTAAAGTTATTGGTCCAAATTCCGTATCTATTATTACTTCTTTAGCGCTTACAAAAGAAGGGACATTAATGAAAGTTACGCTTTCGACTTTTCCATTAAGTATTTTGGCTTTTGTGAAGAGTCTTCCNGAAGGTACGTCAATAACGACGTCGAGATTATTTGCTTTTGATTCAATAAAACCACTTTCTATTGCCCAAGTCACTAATGCAATTGTTCCNTGGCCACATGCAGTGCTAAAACCATCTGAATGAAAGAAAACAACTCCTAGATCTCCATCTGAATCATCGGGGGGAACAATAAAACCGCCGTACATGTCGGCGTGTCCTCTAGGTTCATGGACTAAAAATTTGCGAAGGTCATCAAGATTTTTTTCTGCCCATGAACGACGTTCAATTACGGTTGAACCTTCCATTGGACCCGCATCAACTATTCTGAATGGTTCGCCGGCTGTGTGGTAGTCACAACTTTCAATCGATGATCCTGATTCGAGATCCATATTAAAACCCTAGTATTTGATTNAATTTTTAACCAGACCACTAAATATAGTGTGAGTGCGCGTTGAGAATCTTACCTCCGATTAGTTTATGATCTGGGTTGCTGACCTTTAAGCAGACTTTTGCAACTTGTTTTTAAAAAAGTGCGTTCAACAAGCATTTTGTGAGTTTCTGCCCTACCATTTTGTGTGCAGACGTGGAGGCCTAATGACTGATATTGAAAATGCACCGAGAGCAACTTTTACTTCTTTTGCTGACTCCACAAAAGANGATTGGGAGTTAATTATGTCCCAAAGGAGTGAATTAGAGGCTGCCTTACCAGGTCGAATTCTTGAACAGCTTGAATTATTGAGAAATGACTATGGGGGATTTCCCGTAGATCGATTGGAACATAGTGTTCAGACCGCCACAAGAGCTGAACGGGATGGTCGTAATGATGAATACATCGTTTGCGCTCTACTGCACGATGTCGGTGATGTTTTAACTCCTTATAATCACCCCGATGTCGCTGCGGCGATCCTCAAGCCTTTTGTTTCCCCAGCTAATCATTGGATGGTAAAAAATCANGGGGTGTTTCAGGGGTACTATTTTTGGCATCATTTGGGCGGGGATCGTAATGCAAGAGATGCATTTAATGAAAACGAACATTATGGATATTGTGAGGAATTTTGTGCTGAATATGACTCTCCGGCCTTCGACCCTTCATATAAATCAAACTCACTAGAATATTACGAACCACTGATAAGGGATTTTTTCTCTAAAAATCCATGGAGTAGTAATGCTTAATTTTTGTCTAATTAGTTTATTTTTCGAATCATGATTCTTTCTGACAGGTCAATCCTTGAATCAATCCAAGATGGAAGAATTATTATTGAGCCCTTTGATAAAGATTGTTTGCAGCCTTCATCAGTAGATCTTCATCTGGATCACCGTTTTCTTGTATTCAAGAATCACACCTTAGGGCATATAGACGTTCGAGAAGATTTATCTAATTTGACCCAAGAGGTGTCAGCTAATGCTGANGATCCTTTCATGCTTCATCCCGGTGAATTTGTTTTAGGATCCACTTTGGAGAGAGTGTCTGTGCCGGATGATTTGGTAGCTCGCTTGGAAGGAAAATCAAGTTTGGGTCGCTTAGGTTTATTGATCCATTCAACTGCTGGTTATGTTGATGCTGGTTGGGATGGACAGTTGACTTTGGAACTTTCGAATGTGGCTAACTTGCCAATCACTCTTTANCCCGGTATGAAGATCGGGCAGATTTCTTTTGTCAAAATGACTACAGCTGCCGATAGACCTTATGGGTCTTCAGATCTTGGTTCTAAATACAGGGGCCAAGAAGGACCAAAGGCAAGTAGATATTGGGAAAATTTTTAATTATTTTCGTCATTTCCCTGNGTGATAGTTTCTAAAGATTTTGTTTTATCTTCTTTTGGTTGAAGAGCTTCTAGAAGATGTATAGCTATATCGCCTACTTTTACTTCATTTTCTTCTATTCCTTCTCCCTTAACTCCATCATCAATCATTACAAAACAGAACGGACACGCTGTAGCAATTCTGTCAGCCCCTGTTGCTAGCAATTCTTGGGATCTTTCCACATTTATATTTTTGCCTGTGTCTTCTTCCATCCACATTCTTCCGCCACCTGCNCCACAACACATACCTTTTGTTCCTTGTCGTTCTGCTTCGACAACTTCAAGACCACCAATACTTGCGACTACTTTTCTTGGAGCTTGATAGACGTCATTATGGCGACCTAAATAACATGAGTCATGATAAACGAGCCGTTCATTNAATTCAGCATCTGTCATATCAAGCTTTCCTTGGTCAATTAACCATTCAAGCAATTGAGAATGGTGCACTACTTCGTAATGACCGCCAAGTTGCGGATATTCATTTCCTAACGTATTAAAACAGTGGGGACATTGAGTAATGATTTTTTTAACACCCATCGAATTAAGAGTTTCTATATTTTGCGCAGCAAGCATTTGAAAAATGTATTCGTTTCCAGATCTTCTTGCCGGGTCACCAGTACACATTTCAGAAGGCCCAAGAATCGAGAAAGAAACATTCGCCATATTTAANAGTTGGGCCATCGCCCTAGAAACTTTTTTGTTTTTATCATCGAAAGAGCCTGCGCAACCTACCCAGTAGAGGAATTCGCTTTCAAGCGGTTCACCACCTTCTATTACTTCAACACCTTCCAAGTCATCAATCCACTCGGTTCTTGATCCTTGCGATAATCCCCATGGATTTCCTGAATTTTCCATTGATCGATACGCATTACCCAATTCCGTTGGAAAATTTGATTCCATTAGAGAGAGGTAGCGCCGCATATCCAATATTTTGTCGAGAATCTCTATATTTACAGGACATATTTCGTCGCAAGCTTTACAAGATGTGCAAGCCCAAACTTCTTCAGGTGTAACCCTTTCAAACATTGAATTAGCTGAAATTGAAATTTCCGCGTCAACTCCNATAGGGGGTGAGACAACTGGATCACCAGTTGCAGCCATTACTTCACCTGTTTTGAGAATTATTTCTCTTGGATCCAGAGGTTTTCCTGTTGCATGAGCTGGACACACNCTCGTACATCTTCCACACATAGTGCACGAGTCGGTATCGAGTAATTGTTTCCATGTAAAGTCTTCGATTACTGAAGCTCCAAAAGTCTCCAATTCGGTTTCCATAAGGTTGGGNAGTGGCTTCATCGCACCTTTGGGGCGGTCACGATCCTTNAAATACATATTTAAAGGAGAAGTAAACATGTGTCTAAGCATTGTTATTGGAAGAAGAGCTAAAAAGGCTATAAATGAGACCACATGAGAAATCCACCAAAATTGATGCCAACCATGAACGTTATTTGTTAAAGAGTCTGAACTGTCAATAATTTTTGCCAACGGATACCCAATTAATGACCAGGTTTCTGCGGTTCTAGCTTCCGATTCAACAAGAGCTATTCGAAAAGCTTCTGCACCAAAACCGGTTACACCTATGGATAAAAATATCAATAGCACGACCGCATGTTCAGGTTTTGATTTGATTCGTATTCTGTATGGTCTAAATCGTTTCGGTCCGTATCTTCTGGCCAAAGCCCAAACAACACCAATGAGGAAAAGTGCTCCCGCGATATCGCCAACTGCTGTGTAGGCACGGTATACATCTCCGTGTAAAAATTTTAAGCTTTCTGGAAGTTGATGGTTTATTTCNAGGGTTGTTGTGACCGCGAGAAGAATTAAAAAAGGGAAGTACATCAAGGAGTGCATTATGCCGGCAGCCGGTTCGCGCACTAGGGTCTGCATGTAAACGCCGGCTCTGAAATCCGAAAAACGAGCCTTAGCATTTTTTCTGTTAGTTGAACGGTTATCTGGCGTTCCTCTTTCCCAGTTTTTAACGCGGTTAGCAAAAAGAACAGATCCGTAAACAAGCATCAGGGAGGTAACCAAATAGAAAGTAAATTTTATTGACCCCGGTATGTTTTCAAAAACCTCTCTGGTTATCGGAGAGTCATCATGAAATTTGAAAATTGATGCCGCCACTCCAGAAAGTGCTGTGAAAAGAGCAATTAAAACACCGAGTCCAATAATTGCGTGATGTGGTCTCATGCTGGGTTTTTTCATGACTTGATGACCCTATCTTGTATCCGGCTGAATGTAATTTTGATTTATTGCAAACAGCTTCTATTAACCTTAGTCTAGAAAATAATTTTACTTATTTTGGATAAATTCGAAATTTAAACCCATTCTTTAATGCGTACTTACTGTTCTTGTTTTTCCGTTGACTCAGTCCGAACCAAAGCAGCTTCTGGATCAATCGCTCTTTCTAAAACAGGTTTTTCTATTTTCGGATTAAGTTCGTCATCTAGTTCATAAATGAAAGGCATACCTGTTGGTATGTTGAGTTTTACAATTTCTTCGTCTTTGATTTTGTCTAGATGTTTACAAAGTGCCCTGAGACTATTCCCGTGTGCAGCTATAAGAACTTTTTTTCCAGATTTAAGGTCAGGCACAATATCTGAAAACCAATAGGGAAGTAAGCGGTTCATGACATCTGCTAAACATTCACTTAATGGAATTAATTCTTCGGGTAAATCTTTGTACGCTTCGTTATTTTTTGGATTAAAACGGTTCCCAGGGCTTATAGGTGGTGGAGGTGTATTGTACCCGCGGCGCCATTCTTGAATTTTTTGCTCACCGAATTTTATTTTTGCTTCCGATTTATTAAGTCCAGTTAGATCTCCGTAATGACGTTCATTTAGGCGCCAATTTTTATAGATTGGTATTTTTTTGTTGGTACTTCTGTTAACTAATTGAGCTGTTTTAATTGCTCTTTTTTGTAATGAGCTATGTATCACATCAGGTGTTGAATCGGATTGAAGCAACAACTCCCCCGCTTGGATAGCTTCGTCTATTCCCCTAGCTGTTAAATCGCAGTCGTACCAGCCCGTGAAAAGATTTTGTTCATTCCATTCACTTTGGCCATGACGGAGAAGAATTAGGGTTGGCATCTATAAATTCACCATTTTTTCTCTTTTTTACAC
>PATJ01000002.1 GCA_002713545.1 Acidimicrobiaceae bacterium | reverse complement strand
TCGAATCCGGAGGGCCATGAGCTAGAGCTAGACCCCTCCTCCACCATCATCGCTTGGTAAGAGGCCTTGCTGTCCGTGTTACTCTCACAGGAAATCGATACCGAGAAGGAAACGATCTCACCAGCCTCGAAACCCCCTCCTCCCTGTCCGACGCTGTGCGTGCAGCCGGAATACTCAGCTACGACAATCGTCACCTCTGATGACTCGGGAGAGGTGATGAATCCAACTTGTATTCCATTTGCCTCTGTGACCACGGCGGTGATGTTGGCTAAATACGAGCCCGGGGTGTGATCCAGATTTCCCCTGAAAACCACCTCGAAGCTTACTTCGGAGCCAGCCGCCACTGTGACGCTACCCGGCGCCGCGACGGCGAAAGCGCCTTGCTCTACCGTAATCTCAACCTTCTCGGTGTATATCGTAGGATTTTCCAATATGCATTCGGAGATGACCGTCCTAGTGGCCCCCTCGTAGACGTGCATTTCAGGGGGGTCATCACAGGAGATGCTGATCTCAGGGACAATATTGGTCTGGGCCGAGGAGACCGGGGCGAACACGCCCAGAGGGCCTGCCAAGATGATTAGAGCCAGCACGATAGAGGCNCTTCTCATGATGCCAGACCCCCCATCGAACGGATAGANATTCTCNATCCNCCCCNCATTTTTCTCTAATAATTCGACTCAAAGCATTCATGCCGACCCCTTGGGTCGCCCGAGACCATGAGCGACGGAGCCGGCAAGCCNCCCGTGGTNATTGCCTCCGAGCAAACGAGCGTCACCAGTGGCACCGATGTCCAAGAGAAGCTAATCAGCGCCTCCCAGGTTTTCTCTAACCTACTCAAGCCCACNTACGGGCCNAGGGGGCTCGATAAGATGCTCTACAAGACAGACGGGAACACCGCCATAACCAACGATGGCGCCAAGATAGTTTCAGAGCTCCTCGTCAAGCACCCAGCCGCCAAGATGCTAGTCTCAATGTGNGAGTCACAGGAGGAGGCCTGCGGCGATGGCGTGACCACTACCATGCTACTATGCGGGTCTCTTTTGCAAGAGGCCAGCACGCTTCTGAGGAAGGGGCTGCACCCACTCACGCTGGTCGATGGNTACAGAGCCTCACTCNNGGCCGCAATTNGCCAGATGGATGAAGANGNCCAAGAGGCCTCCGAAGACAGGGTCGTAGCAGTCGCCGAGACGGCTCTCAGGGGCAAGGGAGCAGAAGTCGCATTGGACCTCTTCTCCTCATTGGNAGTAGAGGCACTGACCNCCGTCNCNTCGAGCGGGGGNGAGCCNCGCGCAGACAAGGTTTCCATGTTCAAATCAGGCAAGGGTAGCTTGAGGGCGTCTAGGCTGATCAGGGGCGTCGCGTTCAGGAGNAGGGTCCCATTGGACGGACTCCCCAACAANCTGGAGGACGCTCCGGTAGCAATCATGGGTGGCGAGCTCAAGATTCGCTCCATGACCAGGGACGCGCAGATCCAGATTTCGAGTGCCGATCAGCTAGACGAATTCATCGGTGCCGAGAAGTCCAGGAAGGATGCCATATCAGATGCCCTCATCGCAACAGGGGCACGAGTAGTCCTATGCGGCGGTGANGTCGACAAGGAGATACTCCACAGGCTGGCCGACGAGGACATCCTAATCATAGCCGAGCTGGATGAATCGGAGATTCGCAACGCATCCGAGGCGACGGGTGCTGAGGTGAACGACTCGGTACTGGACATATCNCCAGAGGATCTCGGTATATGCGGTCTCATTGCTTGGGAGCGGAACGAGGCCACTGACATGGTGGAGGACATAATCAGAATCGACGGATGCCACACTCCTGGAGTGGTAACCATAGAGGTCGGCGGAGATGGAAAGGAAGCAACAGAGGAGGTAATCAGAGGNATTCACGACTCACTGAGGGCAACTTCGCTGGCGTTGGAGGAGAACCAGGTCCTCCCCGGNGGAGGCTGNGCGCACTCTAGGATGGCAGACGCGGTCCGTAGGGNAGCNGAGGCAGAGCCAGGNAGGGCTCGCCTAGCCATGGAGGCNTTTGCCCGTGCACTNGAGGTGATTCCCGCTACATTGGTCGAGAATGCGGGAGGAAANCCACTTGATCACGTCCTTGAGCTTAGGGCCGCATCGCGCGATGGCGGTGACCTAGTCGGCATTGCGGCCGATGGAAGCGTGGGGNNCGTCGANGACGCATGGCATCCGCGGGCAGTCATTCAGGNCGGTCTCGAATCAGCGACCGAGACCGCGATGAGCATGCTCAGGATAGATCAGGTCATTTCTTCGCGNGGCGACTAGGCAGTCGAATCCTTCAAGTCCCGCCCACTAATCCCTAGTCATGGCGTCGCCACGTGCCCTCATCAGTGTCTGGGACAAGGAGGGCATCGAGGCCCTGGGGNCCGCCCTCTCCGGACTGGGGTGGCAGATTTTGTCCACCGGCGGAACCTCCCGGAGGCTCAGGGAGGCAGGGATCGANGTCATCGANGTCAGTGAGGCAACGGGGCACCCGGAGGTTTTNGATGGCAGGGTCAAGACCCTCCACCCCGCCATCCACGGNGGNATNCTGGNCAGGCGCGATAGGGAAGACGACATGGAAACCCTCGANGAGCTCGGCTACGGGACCATAGACCTCGTCTGCGTGAACCTCTACCCGTTCGAGGACACCGCTGCCAGGGATCCACCGGCGTCAAACGACGAGCTAATCGAGATGATCGACATAGGCGGCCCGACCATGGTTCGCTCCGCAGCGAAGAACCACTCAGACGTGATCATCCTGACGGACCCAGGGCAGTATGCGGCAGTCACAGCATCCCTGGCTGACTCAGGGGGCGACCCCTCGGGAGTCGACATGGAAACCAGGCAGGCCCTTGCCCTTTCTGCATACCAGAGCACTTCCTCCTACGACGCCTCCGTTTCCAACGAGCTCGAGAGGCGCTTCGCACCAGCCCCCGTCCCCTCCGAGATACATGCCTCCTCGGGAGGGGGCACAAGCCTCAGGTACGGCGAGAACCCTCACCAGCCGGCCTCCTTCTACCCCTCCGCGGGAGCCCCGCATGGCCTTGGAGAGGCCATCCAGCATGGGGGCAAGCCCCTCTCGTACAACAACTACCTCGACCTCGATGGAGCTCTCCGGCTAGCGAGCAACCTGATCCACTCGTGCTCGGACCACAGCCATGGGTGCGTGGTGATCAAGCACACCAACCCCTGCGGCGCCGCGGTCGACGAGTCCCAGGAGGTGGCTTGGAACAACGCACTGGCAAGCGACCCAGAGAGCGCGTTCGGGTGCGTGATAGCATTCACCAAGGAGGTGGAGGCGGGTACCGCCAGAGCGATCGGCGGGCACTTCTTCGAGTGCATGGTAGCCCCTAGCTACGAGCAGGAGGCCCTCGAGATCCTCTCCGAGAAGAAGAACAGGAGGATGCTCACGCTGGAGTCAATGAGCCCTCGTGAGGACCAGGTCAGGCTCAGGCAGGTCGAAGGGGGCTGGCTGGCCCAGGTACAGGGCCCCCCAGCTATCGATTGGGATGAGGCTAGGTGCGTCACTGAGAGGAAGATGGACCCCCATGACATGGCACTCGCCAGGTTCGGCTCGGCCATACTCTCCGAGGTTAAGTCCAACGCGATCCTGCTCGTCTCCAAGAGTGATGCGGGGTGCTGCACCGTCGGAGTGGGCCCGGGCCAGACCAGCAGGGTCGAGGCAGTCAGGATAGCCGCCCGCAGAGCGGGCGNCAGGGCGAGGGGATCGATGATGGTGTCNGACGCNTTCTTCCCGTTCAGGGATGGCATAGACTCGGCCAACGCGATAGGGGTCTCGAGCATCGTCCAGCCAGGGGGTTCGGTCAGGGATCAGGANTCAATNGANGCNGCNAACGAGCANGGCATNTCNATGNTATTCACGGGGACCAGGTTGTTCCTTCACTAGTAAGTCACAACGACTTTGAAACTGAATTCTGCAACCGGAAGGGAATCATCTTCTTCATCACAAGAATCAGGACCACGCTCGAACACCACATAGAAAGTCTCCCATTCAAAATTCTCCAGATTGATTTCTCTCGCTGGAANACTTAGGCCATGAATACCANCTNCCACATGGCCTTCCCCATCCCCCCACCAATAGTACTGCGGGCTTTTCATCTCGAAATCCTCACAGTTGGCCCAACTATCATATTGTTCGAGTGGGAAGATATACATCCAGATTTTAGCTCCAGATTCGCTACTAGATTCTGTACTTTGCACATAGATATCGGCCTGAGTCCACCCCGTTCCAGTGAACTCGCATTCGAAAACCTCGTATTGAGTCAATGTAGTAGTATCCTCACAAATGATCTCTTCATCAGCTCCTGTACAGCCGGGTGTAAACAGACAGGCGCANAGCATCATTACAGTCATNAATAGGGTTCTCATGTGGCAATGAAGGTATAATTCAGGGAAAAACCCTGTCCCGGCATNCCCAATCTCATGGCGAATATCGCCCATTCAATCGCACAGGGAATNAGTCCGAATCAGATAGGTGTCCATATCCCCATCGCTCTGGCCACACACCANCCGGATCGGCCTTCGAAAATCCCTAGGGCACCGCCTGCCAGCATTGCGGCTGAACCGTACCAGAGGTAAGACCCCTCAACCAATCCCGTGTATGCCACAATNGCCAGACCGAGCCCACCCATGAGTGAGACAAACCCNCCGAGCAGTCGGACCGCCTTCCCTCTNGCGTCTATGTTGCATTCCAATTCCATGCTATGAACCAGCCCAGTTCGCTATTAAACGCGTGTTCATGTCCGCGACATCGAATCTAGGGCCTGGTCGGTACCTTGATTCCGACGTACCAAACGCCAATTATCCCCACGAGTATGGTCACACCGGCCCCGAANCCCGGGTCTGCCCCGTTCCAGGACGAGGGGTCCGAAAGAACACCATCCCCCTTTGTCGAGACCAGCCAGACGAAGTATGCCGAGCTGCTGGCCATCACCGCTATCAGTGAGACTATGCCATACTTCGCGTGCCTGGGCAGGGTCTTTCCAGTGGCGTAGTACTCGAATATGGAACTCCCGAAGTACTGGTTTGTGAGGGTCCACCTGAACAGCTTCTCGCTCGAGATGGAGAAGAAGTAAGCAGCGGGAACAGCCCACGAAACTGTGGGCCAGCCCGGAACCCATATTCCGATTATAGCGAAAACTATGAAGATGCACCCGAGAATGCTGTAGATGCGACTTTTCGTTGGACTGCTCGAAACAGAGTACGTTTCTACGATCTCGTCCACACTCTGAAGACGCTCCTCCATGGCCTCCGGAATAACGACGAATTAATATCCTTTGAGAATGGATATGCTTCCCAACCATGAAGCCCTAAGGCTCACTCCGCATGCCATGGGCGGAGGCTATGTTGCGCCTAGGGCCGGCAGTCCCTCCGACCCTCTCAGGACAGCAGTCCTGATTTCTGGCGGAGGGTCGGGCCTCGCCTCCCTCCTGAGGCACCAGAGTACGAAGCCGCGCTCCCACAGAACCACCCTCGTGATTTCGGAATCCACCGAAGCAGGAGGGCTAGACCACGGCCGTGCNGCGGGAATCAAGACAGTGGGNATACCNATCCCCGAAGGCCCATNGAGGAGGAGAGAGCACGAGAAATTGATTCAGAGGGAGCTGGAGGCCGAAGGCATCGAGCTAGTGGCGCTGAGCGGATACATGAGGATACTCACCCCTGAGTTCGTATCTGTTTGGAAGGGGAGACTGGTTAACATCCACCCCTCCTTGCTTCCGGACTTCCCGGGGGCCCATGCTCACCGCGACGCGCTCGAAGCCGGGGTAACGGTTTCTGGCTGCACCGTCCACCTCGTAGACGAGGGGGTCGACTCNGGCCACATACTCGAGCAGAGGAGGGTTCCAGTTCTCAGCNACGACACCGAGAAGACCCTCCAAGAGAGGATCAAGGCAGTCGAGCATGAGCTCTACCCTCTCGCACTGGACAGGCTCTCCAACGGAGACTACTCATTCTAGATCGGAGGGGCGGTTCAAGTTCCTCACCACTCCGGGAGAGGCCTCCACCACTGAATGACGAATCTCCGTCATCTGAACGTGGAGGGGACGACGGTCCCCGCCGATCAGTCCTGCTACCTCTGGCCTCACAAGCGCCAAGAGGGGATGCCATCGCCCCTCTGAGAAAGGGATNGCAAGAGGCTCCTCCCCAATCTCCCTTTCCAAGTCAGAGAGNAGACCTGATTCTAACCAGGGCACGTCGACCGGCGCCAGTTGGAGCGTGTTTCCGCACAGGGGGTCATTCAGAGCTTCAACGATGGCCTCGATGGGCCCTGAATGTGGAAACGAGTCGACGACCCACTCCACCTGCAAAGACTCGTCCATTTGTTCCCCATACCTTTCGATATGCTCCGCACTAGCTACTGCTACCCTGATTGGCTCCAGTCCTGCNTCCGCGAGTGCAATAGCGACCCTGTTGATGCATGTGACCCCATCAATCTCCATCAGGGCCTTGTCCACGCCCATCCGAGAAGACCTTCCCCCTGCGAGAATGAGAGAACGCATACAGTCACCTAAGCTCGTCCAGACGGCTGAGTGCATGCTGAATTTCATCGATCAGATCCAATGCCCTATTCATGAAAATCATACGCTCCTTCCTGCCTTCGGATTCCTCCAGCCAACGCATGAGCTGCCGTATGTCGCTCGAGTTCCTCTTGATGGTCCATTCCAACACGCTCTCTGAAATCGGGTCTTCAGACGGCAGAAGGCGACTCGACACATACTCGCCGCATCCAACTAACCAAATTACTCCTACCCAGAAAAAACGCCTATTTCGCCAATACTGATACCCATCAGAACCGTTTCGAGTGGTATTATTCCATTAGGAGCGTTCATGAAGGGGACGTCTGTCGGCGATTCAAGCTTAGGCCCACTCGAGGGTGCACCGCACCCATCACCACCGCGTTTTTGCGGGATTTGGAACGAGGCCCCGAAAGTGGGGCCGACAGCGAAAGGAGAAATGAAAATATGTCAAAAGAAGGAAAGTACGTCATACACGCGACTATCCGCACGGACGGTAATGTCCAGCGGAAGGACGTTGTAGGTGCGATTTTCGGGCAGACAGAGGGTCTGCTCGGAGAGGCACTTCAACTTAGGAAGCTACAGAGAACGGGAAGAATAGGNCACGTCGATGTGGTTCTTCATCAGAACAAGGGCAAGGTCCAGGGAGAGATACTGGTATCATCGTCCCTGGATCAAGTCAGCACCGCTGTAATCGGTGCGGCTTTGGAGACCATAGACAGGATCGGCCCATGCAAGTCGGTAATCAAAGTCAAACTGATTGAGAACCAGCAGTCCGCTAAGAGGGACCACGTAATCGAGAGGGGCAAGCAGCTTCTCATGAACATGGTCAACTCCGGAGTCGATGACTCGAAGAATATCCTAGAAGAGGTCAGGGCAGTCCTGACTCTCGACACGGAAACAGACTTCCATGGGATGACCGCAGGACCGATGGTCGAAGAATCGGATGCAATCATCATAGTAGAGGGTAGGAACGATGTTCGAAACCTACTGAAGTTCGGAATTAAGAACGCAATCGCCACTATGGGCTCCGGAATAAATCCAGAGCTCGTTGACCTCGCCAAGAAGAAGAAAGGGGTCACGGCATTCATCGACGGTGATCGAGGCGGCAAACTGCTTCTGATGGAAATCAGCGGCCAGCTTGGNAAGGCCCTGACACACGTAGCGCTTGCTCCTCAGAGCAGAGAGGTCGAGCACCTCGAGGGGAAGGTCATAACGAAGCACCTGCAACAGAAGGAGCAGNCAAGTAAGGCTGTGACTAGGATACAGTCGGAACTGAACAGGGAAGACGACAAGTCAGTCGGCAGAGGCACNGAGTCTCTGGTAGCACCCGATCATGTCAAAGAATGGGCTTCTCATCTCGAGGGACTCAAGAAGAACAACGCCATCATCATCATGGAGGATGGCTCTGGGACTGACCCAATTGGCGCTAGGGGACTAGCNACTGCCATGGCAGAAGCAGAGGGNGCGACAGGCCTNGTTTTCGCAGGCAAGGTCAATGACAGGATATTTGATTTGGCCTCTGGNGCCGGTATCGAGAACGTATTAGGAAACTCGGTTGGCGGCGTAACCCGCAAGGGTAACGTACAGGCCTATTCAGTAGAAGATATCTGAATTTGAAGGCCATATACGCGGCGGGACGTAGTCCCGCCTAGAACGCACCTCCGGCCATGCTCACCAGCAGAAGGCATCAAAAGTCTCGCAGGTCCGCTGAGGGCGATGGAGCAGACTACCGCAGGCATCCTGGCTCTCTACGCTTTGCTCGGAGTGACCATCTTGGCTCTCTGGCTGAGGCATCAGTCCGTTCTTCGGCAAAGAGACAAAATGATGAACAGGATGGGGAACCTCCAGACCGACCTCTCCGTCACAACTCAGAGATTGGACCTCCTTTCCAGGGGTGTCGACACGATTCTCGGTGAGACCCCCCAAGTCCACAACCTCCTAGGCGTCCATCGAAAGTTGGAGAGTGCCGAGAATCTCCTCTTCGACCAGGGCGTCGCTGTAAGCTCCAGCGAATCCTGCGCCATAGCAACCCATGCAGCAAAGGCCATTCTCGAGAAGCACCCGGGTCTGGGTACTGACGAAGCCGAAGCTGGGAGCCTCCCCGGTCTATTGCCACTCGTCGAGCGTCTTGACGCTATACTCACAGAGGCAGAGATGAAGTCAGAGGACCTCGAGTTGAATGGGAATGAACACCGACTGCTAGGCGAATTGTTCCATGCCGTAGAAAGAGGAGAGAGGGCAGCCGACTCTTATCGTATGGCAAACTCCCTCGACCCAGAGGACTCCTCCTCTCTAAGGTCCCTTTCGCTAATTCAGAGAGACTCAGGGGACCTCGACTCCTTAGACCGAACATTGGAGAGACTTCTGGCAATCGATCCCGATGATATCGCAGTCCTCGCAGAGCAATCAGTCCTCCTGGTGGGCACCGATCCAGAAAGACTGAGGAGGAACAAAACCCGACTCATGGCTCTCGGCGAGGAGGTTAGCGAGACAGAGGAGGAAACAGAACTCTCGGAGATAGCGGTCAGGGCGCACGAGGCCAGACTCTCCACCGACCCTAGAGAACTTGATCCCTCAGACGCCGCTAGATTGGTTGAGAAGTCGGCAAAACTGTTCATGATGGGAGAGGCAGGAGCCGCCCTCGAGGCAGCTACCCTAGCCACCAAGGCCGATGAGGAAAACGGAGCCGCTCGACTACTGCAGGCCAAGATTCTAGCTGCGGGCGAAGGAAGGTCGAAGGAAGCCCTCCAAAGCATCAGGAGCGCACACGCATTAGGGGAATACACGGTCATCCTTGAGTCGGAGATATTGGAGAACGAGGGCCGCTTGGATGCTTCAAGGGCCGTTCTCGAGGAATGGCTCGAAACCAACCCCGAGGATGCAGAGGCGAGGTCCAGGCTCAGTCTTGTGATGCTGAAGGCAGGGGCCATCGACTGGTCAAGGAAGGTATTGGAAGAAGCCCCTCCAATCTGCTGGGAAAGCTCTTCGATGCATGTCATGGAGGGAAGGCTCCATCTGCACGACGCGGAATATCACAGAGATTCCCATGGCGTCCATGACCAGATAATGATACTCGACGCACTGGTTTCCTTCGATGCAGCAATAGAGCATGACAGGGAAAGCGGTTTGGCCTGGTTGGGCAGGGCAAAGGCCCTACGCTACCAAGATTCGTACAACGAGGCAGAGGTCGCTCTAGTTAGGGCCAGGAGGTTGATACCAAATCATCCATCTATCGCACTAGAGGAGGCCCTTCTGTGTGTTGAAAACGGAAAACTCGACCAAGCCAACACACACATCGCCGAGGCCGCGACATTACTCCACAATCACTCATCCGTCCCATTTGTCAGAGGGCTAATCGCCGCCAAGCAGGGAAGGCTTGCAGAATCTCAGACACTATTCTCGAAGGTTCTCGAGATGGAGCCAGACCACATCAGAGCACGACTGAATAGGTGCTCCGCATCTTTGTTGAAGGAGGATCTGGAAATTGCCCTAGACGATGCCGACTACATACTAGCCCGAGCCCCCGACTTCCTCCTAGCCAGACAGAGAAGAGCAGAGATCCTGATGAATATCGGAGATTGGGACGAGGCGGAGACAGAGCTTCGAAGACTCCTCGAAAGAAGGCAAGAGCACGTTATGGCGCTTGTGCATCTAGGAACATGCCTCAATGCCATGGAAAAGGCTGAGCAGGCTGAGAGGCCATTGAACAAGGCCTTACAGATAGACCCGAGAAATTCCGATGCTTGGTACCAGAGGGGACTTCTCTACCTTGACTTCGGAAGGGGCGATGAGGCCCTCTCGGACTTCGAGAGTGCGGCTAAACACGACTCAAAGCACATCGATGCGAGGCTGATGATTGCTGCCATCCACCATGAGGGGGACAGCTCCGAGCTGGCCGCCACTTCCTGGAGAAAGGTCCTGGACATAGATCCTCAGCATAGAATAGCCAGGAGGAGGCTTGAGGAATGCAAGGACCAGCGCACGGCCAGAGGAAAGATTCTCCAGCCGGAGGATTGAATCACCCCCACTCACCCCGGACTGGTATGAGTTCCCTGATGGAGCCCGGTTCAGTAGCCCCGACATTCAACCTACCCAATGCAAACGCGGGTGTAGGGCAAGACTCCATGACCCTCGCAGATGCCATGGGCGAGAACGGACTTATCGTAGCATTCACCTGCAACCACTGTCCTTACGTGGTGGGTTCAGAGCCCAGGATAGAAGGCATTGCGGAGAAAGCAAGAGCCAGTGGAATGGGGTTCGTAGGAATCAACTCAAATGACCCAGTAATGTATGAAGCCGACTCGTGGGACAACATGGTGAAGAGAGCAGCAAAAGGAATGACCTACCCCTATTTGCATGACGACTCACAAGAGATTGCAACCTCATACGACGCAGAGAGGACACCAGAGTTTTACCTCATCGGACCTGATTCCAAAATCGAATACAGGGGCAGGCTGGATGACTCTCCAAGGGATCCCTCGCACGCGAGAACGAGCGAACTGTCCGATGCGATCGAGGATCTAGTTTCCGGGAAAAAGGTCAGAGTTCCTAGGACCGAAAGCATAGGGTGCTCAGTCAAATGGAAAAACTAACTAGTACTGTTCCAGAACCAACTCGGTCTGTGTTGAACTGATCTCTGCAGGTGCGGTTAGCCACATCTTGTCAAGCATCTCCCTCAGGCCAACGGTATCGTCAACATGTACTATTGCGATGAGGTCCGCGTCCCCGCTAATCTCGTAGACGCACTCAACACCCTTCCAAGTCGAGAACTCTCCCGCGAGCGTTCCAATTTCCGTCCCGGGGCCTACTTTCAGTCTGATTAGGGCTGTAAGGCCAATTCCCGCCTCCCTGATCGTGTAGCCCCTGATTATCCCGTCCTCTTCGAGTCTACGAACACGAGTTCTGACCGTCCTCTCAGTAACCCCAACACGAGATGCGATTTCTACGAATGAAGATCTCGAAGACTCTCTAAGTACATTCATTATAGCTCTGTCAAGGGAATCGGCTTCCATACATTTTTCTTCCGGAAAATGAATAATATTTGTATTTATTCTACAACATATCGTTCTTCAAAGCTAAATTATTACCATGAATCGACTAGTATTGCCGAAGAAAGAAAAAGTTGTGTTCAAATGGGACGCCCTCACTTGGAGAGTCATGGTGGCTGAGGAGCCGGTACACATGCTACGTAAGCAGGAGTACCTGGATGAGGTCTCAGCACTCGATCTTCCCGCCTCTTACGCGACATGGTATAACGTGGACGTGGCTACTCTGTTGGCAAGTACTAGGATCGTCGGCCATGAGGTTGACGGCGAAACAGGGCAGTCGATTGTATTCTTCGATCGAAGCCTGATGCTGTGCTGCCCTGAATCGGGAAGGATGCACCATTACCCCAAGCACCTCCTGCACTGCTTCGTGGACGATAACAGGTGTGATTGTTCAGACCATGACGGCGTCTTGTTCCGCGCAGAACTGTTTTCCATATCCCCGACAGGCGAGCAGCTTTGTTGGGAGGCCAACTGCCGTTCTGAGATGGAGGTTCCAGGAGTGCAAACAAAGGTCTCTCGCTGGCTCAGTTGGCTCAATCAGTAGATTCAACCAGCGCAATCTTGAGAACAGACCGTATAGTCGCCGACAATATGGATACCCGGATAGCGCGCATCCACGGAAGAATGGTCCTGGATTCTCGAGGTAACCCAACAGTCGAGGTAGACTGTATCACCGAAGGCGGAGCACTAGGCCGAGCAATGGTTCCTTCTGGAGCTAGTACCGGTCGTCACGAAGCGGTCGAATTACGTGATGGCGGAGACCGATGGGCTGGCAAAGGAGTAGACCAAGCAGTCGCAAATGTAAACGGACCAATCGCAGATGCTCTTGTGGGGATGGATGCTAGCGATCAAGGCGTAATAGATGCAGCAATGATTACTCTCGACTCAACTCCAAACAAGGGCACGATCGGGGCCAACGCAATGCTAGGAGTCTCGATGGCCTGCTTACGTGCTACCGTTGGAAACGGAGAGATTTGGCAACACCTCTCGAATGGAAGCGACTCAATCCCAGTTCCTCTGATGAATATCCTCAATGGAGGGGCCCATGCAAACTCGAATGTCGATGTACAGGAATTCATGGTCGTTCCACACGGCTTCGACTCATACCCAGAAGCACTACGCGCAGGCGTAGAGATCTACCATTCATTGCGAGCCGTACTGAAGGAAGCAGGATTACTTGGCGGAGTCGGCGACGAAGGCGGTTTCGCACCAAACCTGCCTCGTAACGAAGAAGGCCTGCGTTACGTTGTCGAGGCAATTACCGGAGCAGGATATGCTCCCGGTGAGCAAGTATCGATTGCATTGGACGTAGCCAGTCAGGAATTCTTGCATGATGATGGCTACCACATTGATGGTAAGGCGATTAGCGGCTCAGAACTAGGTCAACTCTACTCATCTTGGCTCGATGATTATCCAATCGTCTCAATCGAAGATCCATTCGGGGAGGACGACTGGGATTCTTGGGTCGAATTCACTCAGCGCGAAGGCCACAGGGTGCAAGTCGTAGGTGATGACCTCTACGTTACCAATCCAGAACGTCTTGCTCATGGAATCGAGATTGGCGCTTCAAATGCTATACTGATCAAACTCAATCAGATTGGAACAGTAACTGAAACCTTAGTGGTCATTGCGATGGCTAAGGCTGCTGGCTATGGAACAATAATCAGTCATCGCTCAGGAGAAACCGCTGACTCGATAATTTCCGATATTGCAGTCGGGACAAATGCAGGCCAGATTAAGACGGGCGCCCCTGCTCGCTCGGATCGTACCTCGAAGTATAACCAACTACTGAGGATAAGCGAGCAATGCAACGATTATGCAGACTTCCAAAAAAACTAGTTTAGACTCGCTAGCAGAAGCGGCAGGACGATCGTAGCATCCGATTCGATAACAAATCTCGGCGTCTCAACACCAATCTTCTCCCAACTAATTTTCTCATTGGGCGGTGCACCCGAGTAACCTCCGTAGGAGGCGCTGGACTCGGAAATCTGCGCGAACCACGACCAAAGTGGGGCGTCAATCCCAACGTCCTGCCTCAGCATCGGGACCACAGATATTGCGAAGTCCCCAGAGATGCCCCCTCCGACCTGAAGAATGCCAGTGGGGGAGTCGTCTTCCCTGTACCAATCCGCCAGGGACTGCATCGCCTCCAGTCCGCCCTTCACTATCGAAGCGTCCTTCAGCGACCGATCAAGGACCCTTGCAGCCAGAATGCTCCCGAGAGTAGAGTCCTCCCATCCAGGCGTGAAGATTGGAAGATTGGCATCGGCCGCGGCCATGAGCCACGATTTCTCCGGCGCAGAATCGAATTCCAACCCCCCGTGAAGTAGCAGGTCATACAGGTACTCATGGGGAAACCGACTATCTCCAGCAGCTTCCGCGTCCTGCCAAAGCGCCATCAATGGCCCCTCGACATCTCTGAACACCTCTTCGGGAATTGCTACATCGGTAATCCTGTTCATGCCCCTGTCCCTGAGAGAGGCGTCGTCANGGGGGGACAAATCCCTCCAATTGCTAATCCCTTCGTAGCTCGACCTAGATATCAGCCCAAACANCTCTTCTTCGAGGTTCGCCCCCGTACAGCAAATCGCATGCACCTTCTGCGTTCTAATCGCCGGTGCCAAGCTCCTCCCTATTTCTGCAGTAGACATTGCACCTGCCAGGGTCACCATGAGCCTCCCTCCCTCATCTAGGAACCCTCTAAGCGAAGACGAACACCTTGCCAACTCGCCGGCATTGAAATGCAAATAATGCTCCTCAATGAAGTCCCTGATACTCAATCTAATCACCCGAAATGAAACGAGGGACAACTTCCCTCCTGATCAGCTGAATGCCAACAACCTCTGCCTCCAGGGCCTCCTGGATGTGTTCGGCCACTGCTAGGGGNGACTTGTCCCCACAGGTGAAAACATCTATCGCCAGTAGTCCTGAATCAGAGTAGCAGTGAGCGGTTACATGACTTTCATCAATCAATACTACAGAAGCGAAGCCAGGAGGGCTCTCCGAACCATCGAAGTTTACAACGTGTGAATGCACTTCCCTAATGCCCGAAGCCTCCACCGCCTCCCTCAGTACAGCCAGCATCCAATCCCCATCTTCAGGGACGGGAGAAGAGTATCCGACATAGTCGAGAAGGACGTGACTCCCCCTCCCCACTTCATCGCTCATGGATGGACTGGGCACATATGACAATTTCAAAGTCACTCATCCAATAGCCANTTTCCGAGNCTGCTTAGCCCCTCTCTTATGGCCTCCTCGTCAGTAGCGTACGATACTCTGATGAAACCGTCTCCTTCAGTAACAAGTGATGCTGGAATCAATTGGACCCCGGCCTCCAGGGCGCCATCGGCGAATTCTGTGTCGGTCATTCCTGTCCCCGTGATGTCCGCGAATATGTAGAATGCCCCCTCTGGCTCGATAACCCTGATTCCGGGTANCTTCGACAAACCATCTTTCATGATATCGCGCCTCTTCCTGTACTCGTGATTGAACTCATGTACAGAATCCTCGCAGGAGAGCGCAACCCTGGCTGCCTCCATCATGAAGGTAGGGACATGAGAAGCCGAGTTCGCCTGNCTCTTCATCGCAGCCTTGACTGCGTTTGGCGGGCCTGTCAGGAATCCGAGCCTCATCCCTGTCATCGCCCATGACTTAGACCACCCATTCACCACTATGGTTCGTTCTATTCCGCCTGGGAGGGCAGCTGGAGAAACGTGAGGCCAGTCCACCCATACCATTCTCGAATATATCTCATCGGACACTATCCATAGATCGTGCTCTATGGCGATGTCCAGTATTCCTTGAATCTCCTCCGGAGTAAAAACAGCCCCTGTCGGGTTGCAAGGAGAGTTGAGTATTATCACACGCGTTCTTTCAGAGATAGCATCACGTATCGCTTGAAGATCGGGGTGGAAGTTGTCCTTCCTGACGGGAACGTGAACTGGAACCGCTCCAATGAACTCAAGCATCGGCTCATAGGAAGCCCAAGATGGGGCGAGAAGTATGGCCTCGTCCCCTGGCATCGTGGTGATCAGAAACGAGTANAGCATGGCCTGCTTGGCACCCGGAGTGACTACCACGTCCTCTGCTGCCACCTCTATGTCGTGGTGCTTGGAGACATAGTCGGCCACGGCTTGACATAGCTCCATAGAACCAGCGCCTCTTGTGTACTTCGTATTCCCATTTCGCAACTCCTCGATTGTCGCATNGAGTATTTCCTCAGGCGTGGAGAAGCCTGGCTCGCCAACAGTCCATCGAACGACCTCGGGCCCCGGTGGCTGCAGATACGGGGCAAAACCAACGCCTAGACCNTCGAACCGCGAGGATATCTCCGGCATGCACCTCACGAGTGGCAGGACGACCATCAAGGTATGCAGAGCCTCGGAGAGCCTTCAAGAGAGGATTGCGAGTCGCAAGGCTGCTGCACGGGTGGCAGAGCAGCTATGCAACGGACTGCAGATCCGTGGACCCGGGTGCAAATCCCGGCCCGTGCTCCATTTTCTCACCACATGCGCAGCCTTGCTTCCGCTACCCATGTTCCATCAATCGAAGCTTTCTCATTCACTAAGCCAAAAATGGTACAGTTGTCATTATGGCAATCGCGAAAGAGGCATAGCTTCCAATCAGGAATACTAGTATCTGTCCTACATTCATAGATGTGGGATGGGGGTTGGGGATATTAAGAGCCGTTTTTGATTTCACATTCACGATATATACTCGTGTTCCTATACTACACAACACGCGCTATGCATTCTCACCGGGTTTCCACTCCATGTCATAGTGTAACCCGATCCCCTCGATTTCGAATACCTCAGACACTATCTCGAAACCACATCTTTCGTACATGGTCACGGCCTTTATCCTGGCATTGCACCAAATTCCAGTACCCATTTCTCCGGCATATCGTTGCAACTCCCTCACAATTACAGTTCCTATTCCCCTATTGCGAAACTCGGGTGTCACTGCCATGCCTCTAATTCTGTAATCGCAGCCACCCCTGCTGTCGACCTGTAATGTTGAGCAGCCAACAAGAACCTCGTTTTCATATGCACACAGGAATCTGGTACGTGGATCATCATCAATCCCTGGATAGTGTTCAGTACCACGGGGGAGCCCCTCCCTTAGGACATCATATCTCAGATCTAGATGTGGAGCATCGACGGAATCCTCCCAAATCAGCCCCTCCTTCACGAGTCTTCGAAACACGCCCGGGAGAAGAACTATTCTTCTTAGTCGATTTCAAGCCCATTGCCCTCTTGGCTCAACTATGGCGGACGCCAATCCACCTGACTGGAGGGCTCCCGCGGGAGCTGGCCTGTTGTTGCTTTCCAACACCGTACTGTTCAAAATCTCGGCTGGCGGCCCATGGGACTCCCCCTCGTTCACCCTAGGCGTAGTGGGTATTTTCGGAATCATCCTGCTGTATATTTCCTGGTTCCGTCTTACTTTCCAGAGAAGGGGGCTGGTGCCTTGGACTGACATGTGGACCGATCCACCAGGCTCCGCGAGAAAGGAACTGCTTGTCGGTATCACGGTCATGGGAATGGCGTGGCTTTCTGGAAACCACCTGCAGGAATACCTTCCAAGGCCAACTGGCCTGGTCCTCTCTCTGATTGGTATGCTGATGGTGGTTCAAGCGGCCTATGTGATTCTCAGTTTCGGTCCTCTGGCCGAGTGATAAACCCCATTATTCGATAGATATATGACTACTCTTGATGAGTAATTGAGAGAACTTCTCCACGGATTTACCACATTCTTCTAGCTCCTCGTCCCCCAACAGCATCACGAAGCCCTCTTCCGTCCTCGTCAAAACGCAGGGCGTTCTGCCTTCAGTGAAAGAACGCAACTCGTCATCCTGCTCATCCAGGTGGAGTAGCTCAAAATCGAAGTCCTGGCCCGCCTCGAGTTCCTTCCACTCTCTCTTCTTGGACACTCCTCTGTGCGTTATATCACATAGCGCGCAATGGGCGGTTCCCCTCATCTTCCCCAACAGGTACTTGATTTCCCCNATGATGCTCCCATCGGCATTATACACCCCGATTACTTGCATATACTTACCATTCCTCCCATCCATATATACTGGTGTTTTGCTCTAATCAGTACTCGACAGGAACGGGATCCAAGGACCTCCANAGNAACCAACAAGCCGCGCTCCTGTATGGCCTCCAAGCTTCTGCGACTGCCTCCAGCTGCTCATTGGTCTCCGCTTCTGGGACTAGCCCTCGTATGCCCTTAACCACGCCTAGGTCGCCCAGACTAAGGATATCGGGACGCATNACGGAGAAAATCAGCATCATCTCAGCGGTCCACGGCCCCACACCCTTGAAGCCGACTAGGTGCTTGATGATCGAAGCATCGTCCATCTGCTCGTAACCTTCGGGTAGAAGGGGCGTATCGCTCGTGGCTATTCCTTGGATGTACTGGCTCTTTGACCTGGACAGGCCACACTCAGACAGCTCTTCGAGAGTTAGTCCGCAAATCGACTCCCTGTCTATGACCCCACACGCCCCCTCCAATCTGGCGTGCACAGAATCAGCCGCTTTCACNGAGATTTGCTGGCCCACNATGCTGCGGACCAGAGTCTGGAATATTTCTCCACGGCCAGACAGCCCCTCTCCCTCATATTGCTCAACGATCCCCCCGATTAGAGGGTCCTCCGACAGATGTGATACTGCATCTGCCCACCAGTCAGGCCTACCGGTCTGCATGAGCCTTGGAGGAACCCATCCCTCATAACTGAACCACAGTCAAATTCTGACCTGAACATACCCATCTTGGACGCGGGTATCGTAAATTGGCAGGTCCTTCCTCTTGGACATCTTGCCTACTAACTTGCCGTAGGGGGGGAAGAGCGGGAAGGGGGACCACTCTTCCAGAGATCCATCATCTATCCTGTGCCTTGTCTGATGAAGGGGGCACGTAACACACCCATCCTCTACCTTCCCTCCAAGCCCCAGTGGCCATCTCATGTGCCTACATAGGCCCTCAGTGGCATGAACCACGCCCTCGTCTNGGACTACCATAAGGGTCTTCAGGCCTATGTTGACCATCCTTGGTTTGCCCGGCTTGAGTTTGGAGAGAAGAACAGCATTCCTCCATTCCATACTAACCCCTCACGTTTGACATTCCCCCGTCCAGGTGGAAGACCTGTCCGGTAATGTTGTCGGGGGCGTCAGTCAGTAGCCACTGAATAGTCGACGACACCTCCTCCGGTTCGTTGATCCTCTTCAAGGGAATCATCCCTACGGCAGCCTCCTTTGTTGCACTGGACGACGTTATGGGGCGAGAAAGCCTCGTATCCGTAAGACCTGGGGCAACTGCGTTAACCCTGATTCCCCTTTTGCTGTAAGTAGCCGCGGCGGACCTAACCATGGACTCAACACCGCCCTTCGCCGCGGCGATCGCCTCGTGATTCGCCAATCCGAGGCTACCCGCGACGCTCGAGGTGAAAACCACTCTCCCCCCTCCGTTTCTTAGCATCTGCTTGCATGCGATTGAGAGTGTCACGAACGCACTACTGAGATTGGTCGCAATAACTTGCTCAAANGCCTCCAGACTCATTGCATGTGGTGGCCTCACTGCGAAGGAACCCACGAGGTGGACAACTCCATCCAACCTTCCATTCCCCGCTGAAATGGCTGAAANAACGGCTTCCTTCACCAGCTCTTCNTCATTCGCATCACCGATGAATTTCCCTACTTNNCCNTCGGGGAATTCCNCCAATCTAGAACTATCCCTGGCCAGCAGAGTTACTGCGGCNCCCTCTTCTAGGAGAGCTCGACAAAGGATGATGCCAATGTCGCTACTACCNCCCACAATAAGGTAAGATCTCACGTTTCAACCTAGCCTTCTTCGGGAAAACTCGCCTCGACCATCCAAGACTCGAGTTGTACTTCTAGCCTCTCCCAGAGATTGTCGGCTCCGTCCTTCTGCATACCTTCGCCAAGAAAACTTCTGCCTATATACTGATGTTCAGAATTCCCCAACAACACTCTTGAGGGAAACGCCCGCCTCCACCGGCATGGCAGAGCGTCTGGCCCCAGCTAAGACGGCAGAATCTGTCACAGCCGGCCACCCAGACAAGCTGTGTGACTCTATTTCGGATGCAATCTTGGATGCCTGCCTGATGATCGATCCAAACGCGAGAGTGGCCGTCGAGACACTAGTCAAAGGCACTGAGGAGAAGGCCTTCATCGTACTCGCGGGGGAAGTTACCCTAGCGGGAGAAATCAACGATGAGGAGTACGAGTCCATAGCAAGGAAGACCGCCAGCGAAATCGGATACACCGATCATTCCATAGGGATGGATGCAACCAATCCTGAAACGTGCGAAGTGACGGTTCTCATTACGACACAGTCCCAGTTCATCAGCCAGGGAGTTGATGGCGACATGGAGTCCCAGGGGGCTGGCGATCAAGGTGTAATGTTCGGATTCGCATGCAAGGAAACAGAAGGCACTCCTGGGATGGAAGGCAGGCTTTTCCCCCTCCCAGCAGCATTGGCTCAGAGAATATGCAGACGTCTGGATGCTATAGTCACGAGCGGTGAGATTCCATGGGTTCGTCCCGATGGAAAGAGCCAGGTGACCGTGGAGTACGACTCCGAGGGCAATCCAAATCACGTGCAAACGGTTGTGGTTGCCGTCCAGCATGATGACGCACTAAAGAATCAGTTCGGAGGAGATGTAGAAGCCGAGCAAGAATTCGTCAAGGATCAGATCCGCAAGCATGTAGTCGAGCACGCAGTACCTCCCAATTGGCTGTCATCCGATTACAAACTGATAGTCAATGGTACGGGTAGGTTCGCCGATCCCGGC
>PATJ01000035.1 GCA_002713545.1 Acidimicrobiaceae bacterium | reverse complement strand
TTCTGTTGGTAAAGCACTGCCTCTTTCCGAAGTTCGAATAGCTAAAGATGGAGAAATACTTACGCGCTCAGACGGAACATTTAAAGGTTATTTTAAAAATCCAGACGCAACCAAGGAAACGATCATAGATGGCTGGTTACATACAGGAGATATAGGCCATATAGATGAGTTTGGGCATCTTTGGATTACAGATCGAAAAAAAGACATAATTATCACAGCAGGTGGAAAGAATCTTTCACCATCTGAAATAGAAAATCGTATAAAAATTTCTCCCTATGTAAGAGAAGCCATGGTTATTGGAGACAAGCGTAAATATCTAACGGCGCTAATTGGAATTGAAAGTGACACGGTAGGCGATTGGGCTACACGTCAAGGAATTCCATACACCACCTATGAAGATCTTTCATCTAAAGATGAGGTGAACGAATTAGTTTCCATGATTATTAATGACGCAAACGAAGATTTCGCTCAGGTGGAGACAGTTAAGTATTTTAAACTGATACCAATAGAACTTGACCACGAAGATGGTCAACTTACAGCTACACAAAAAGTAAAGCGAGCGGCTATTACCGAACAATTTGCCGAATTGATCGAGAGTATGTACTAATGGATCAACTTTTACAAGGCATATTCGATGGAGTAGCTCTAGGAGCTAGATACTCCTTAATAGTTCTCGGTTTTGTNGTCATCTANCGAGCAACTGGAATAATTAATTTCGCTCAGGGAGGATTTCTTCTGATAGGTGCNTTTTTGACNTATAACTTCAGCCAAACCTGGGGATGGAATTTTTATCTTTCTTTGCTTCTCTCAATGATTGCCACTGCAATAATCGCAATTCTCATTCAGTTATTACTTTTGCACCGTTCATTAAAAGAAATATCTGGTGGTGTCTTTTGTTTAATTTCTTGGTCAGTATTTTTTTACAATGGCAACAGTCACCTANNNTCATTGATACTTGGAATTTTCGTTGGGGCAAGCGTTTATTTTTTANTCAAAAAATTTGAAAACCGTTTCGGAGCAAGTCAATCAAATGANTTACCAATCTTTGGGTCAATCATCGTCACCATTGGCATACTTTTTGTAATTAAACAAGTAGTTCCATCTATCTGGGGTTTTGCTGAAAAAAATATGGGAGACCCGTGGGGTTTTAAGATAGTCAAAGTAGGTGATTTAGTTTTCACGCACGCAAAGCTTTGGACAATTGCTTTAACCGCAATTGCACTTTCAGGTTTTTTCTTAGTTAATCGGTTCACGAAAATCGGTATAGCAATGAGAGCTGCACATTTCGACCACGAAGCAGCTTTTGCTCAAGGTATTTCTTTGAAGGTTGTCTTTGCAACCGCTTTCGGAATCGCNGGTGCNGTAGCTGCTTTAGCTGGAACTGCAACTGGTGTGGGAATAGCACAATTAACACCNAATATGGACCTAATAGTATTTCTTGCTTTTCCAGCAATGATATTAGGAGGTTTTGATTCCCCTGGGGGGGCCGTGATAGGAGGAATCATCGTTGGAATTATTCAAAACTTGACAAAGGTATATCAGCCCGAATGGGATTTGGATTGGTTAGGAGTCGGATTCGACAGAGTAATGGTCTTTATCGTGATGCTTATAATTTTAATGATCCGCCCCTACGGACTTTTCGGCACCAAAGAAGTGCACAGAGTGTGAGTTGAAATGGCTAATCCTTCAAAAGAACTAAAAGTTAGATATCAGCAAGATCTAATGATCTGGCGAACCCCTTTATTGAAAGCCGGTTTATTAACTCTGTTATTTCTTTACATTTTGAGTCCGATAATTTGGGAGAGTTTTGTAGTAACTAAATTTCTTGACGATATAGGGCTAACCATGACAACGCTTAATTATGCTGGCGTGTTTGCTGTTGGAGCAATTGGTTTAAATTTGCTGACCGGATATACGGGGCAAGTTTCATTAGGCCATTCAGTTTTTGTTGGCGCCGGAGCATATTTCACTGCATATGCAGGATCAACATGGGATTTACCTTTTATAGTCTGGTTGCCGGGATCACTTTTAGTTGGTTTTCTAATTGGTTTTATAGTGGGACCCCTCGCGCTGAGACTTCGAGGAAATTATTTAGTGGTTGTGACCTTAGGTTTAGTTTTCTTAGGCGACCACATTTTCAGAAATTGGAAGTCAGTTACTGGGGGAAGTACAGGGGTTTCGGTTACAGGAGCCTCATTAAAAGTAGGTCCCATTGATTTTAGAAACTTTGAGGTTTTCGGTCATGAGTTTGAAAAATCCCAGTCATTTTTCTGGCTTATTTGGGGTTTCGTAGCACTTATTGCACTACTTGTTAAAAATATAGTGAGAACAAGACCAGGAAGAGCATTACAGGCGGTAAGAGATCGTGACATCGCAGCTGAAATAATTGGAGTGGATCTCTTGCATTACAAGACTATGGCATTTGCAATTTCTAGTTCAATTGCTGCTCTTGCTGGAGCACTTTTCGGTGTATTGCAGTCATTTATAAGTCCCATAGATTTCGGCTTGTTAGTAGCAATTCAATACATAGCAATAATTATTTTGGGAGGAATGGGAACGATTCACGGATCGATAATTGGTGCTCTTGTTGTAGGAAGTCTTCCCAGGCTCGTTGAAAATATTTCTAGAGATTATGACCTTCCCGGAGTTAGCGGAGACCAAGGAGGAATTGGAGGCATGCTCTCTATCTCTTCCCTAAATCATATTATTTATGGCTTACTTATCGCCGCATTTTTGCTGCTCGAACCTCGAGGAATTGCCGGAATATGGATACGCATAAAAACTTATTTTAAAACTTGGCCTTTTTCTTACTAACAAAATTTTCGTATGGTCATTTGAATTCAACGCGTGAGAGAATTTAATACCAACAAAGATTTTATTCAGCAGGGAGAGTTATGAGTAGTATTCGATACGGAGCTCGATCACAAGAAGCACTCCGGAATAGAGAGCTTGAAGCAACAGGTCGGGAGACATGGTCAGATTCTTTAGAAGCTGTTTATGAAACTGANCCTGNTGTAATTGCTGCTGTNCTGCCACCACCTTTAGAACCGGGACCAGAACCACTAGTAAGNCTTAACATCTCAACAGTAACCATGCCTGGAAATTTGGTATTTGGGGCTGGATGGTTCGGAGTTCAAGCCTGCCANGGGGANGTTTTAGGTGAATANCCGTTGTTAATGCCGATGACTACTGAACAAGCAACCGTTGGAGGTCGCGAGACATTTGGAGAACCCAAAAAGATTGCTGAGATTCAAGCAAAAAGAGAAGGTGATGATATTCACAGCACAATAAAGCGTTTAGGTTTTACAGTCGCAGAGATAAAAGGGAAGATCACAGGTGAAAGAGATCTAATATCAAATGAAAGAATCGATTTTTATTTCAAATTATTTCCATCACCTGAAGGACCTACAAAGCTTGATGGAGATCCCTTTATAGTCCATTCAAAAAAATCTTCACGTGAACGAAAAGCAGAAGTTGTAGAAGGTGAAATTATTTTGGGTGATTCACCATTAGACCCAGTAGCGGACTTACCAGTAAAAAAGTTACGTTCGATTACTCTTTCGCAGCGCGCAACAGTGGTCAATGCTCGCACTGTGGGGACTGTTCCAGCTGAAAATTTGATACCTTTTGTTCACCAACGTTACGATGATCTTTCGGTTCTAGGAGCAAAAGATACTGATGACTAAGGAGAATAAATGTCCATTGAGGTAAGTACAGGTGAAGAGCCATATTTAATTGTTTCTTCTGATACGCATGCTGGGCTTCAGTGTGAGAATTATCGCCCCTATCTTGAGTCTTCTCTACATGATGAATTCGACAAATATGTAGCAGAAAGGCACGAACATCGACGAATTACTGAAGAAGTTAACGCTGAATTCCTAGAGAAATGGGAAGGGGAAAACAAGGAGGGTCTTAAAGGAGCATATGACTCGTCAGTCAGAAATGGTGTTATGGATGCTGATGGCATTTCAGGTGAAATAATTTTNGCTGATGGCGATGCTGTTACAGGACAAGAATCACCACCTTTTGGCGCTGGTTTAGCCGCTGGCCAGATTACTGATCCAAAACTTGCTTTTGGGGGAGCAAGAGCGCATAACCGTTGGTTAGAAGAATTTTGCGGCGATGACCCTGTTAGACGTGCTGGAATTGCTTTAGTCCCAATAACCCACGATGTAGATGAAGCTGTGAAAGAAATCGAGTTACTTGCTGAAAAGCCCGGTATTTATGGTGTGATGGTCCCAACTATGTGGCATGGTTTTCCTCCTTACGGGTCCGATCATTATGACAAAGTGTGGGCAGCGTGTAGTGAGACCGGTCTCGTCGTTCATACTCACTCTGGTGAAGCAGATTTTCCAAGCTATGGAGAAAACATAGCTATGTATATCAGCGAGGTGCCTTTTTGGACGCACAGAATCTTGTGGCAACTTTTGTTTTCAGGTAAGTTCGATCGTTTTCCTGGATTGAAATATGCAGTAGTCGAATGTGGTTCATTTTGGATTGGAGATATTTTATGGAAAGCCGACATTAATTTCGGTGGCACAAGCAAAATAAAAAAAATGGGTTCAAGGATGAAAGGATTAATATCGCGACTTCCATCAGAATATTTTGGTTCGAATGTTTTTATAGGTGCTTCCACTATGTCGCGAGAGGAAATCAGACGTAGACACGTCAATGGAATAAACGCCTTGATGTGGGGAACTGATTATCCACACCCTGAAGGATCCTGGCCAAACACAGTAGAGCGACTTGAGAATGATTTTAGAGATGTTTCAATTGAAGACACTCGCCGTTTGCTCGGGATTAATGCCGTTGAATGTTACGGACTTGATTTTGAAGGACTAAATGCTGTTGCAAATCGTGTCGGCCCAACTCCAGCAAAACTCAACCAAGACCCAGAATTAAGAACTTCTAAAAATGCGTTACGTGAAGCTCGTTGGTGGCTTGATGAATACGGTTGCGAATTACAGTACTGAGGAATCTATGGATGAACATCACGTCATAATTTCAGCTGATAGCCATTGTGGTGCAGATTTACGTCAATATAAAGATTATTTGGAAACTAAATTTCATAATGAATTTGATGAGTGGGCAGATGTAATTGAAGCTGATCAAATCAAAATGGATGAACTGTATGCAGGCTTAGAAAAATCACCGCGAAATGTTGGGATTGGGGGAGATCCTGAACTCGATGCAGACCGTAACTTTTCAAGCTCTCGGCGCCTGAAAGAACAAGAAGATGATGGTGTGGTAGCTACGGTACTGTTTCCTAATACCACACCACCTTTTGCACCCCCTGCAGCTAGCCCTTTTGAAGCTCCTCCTTATAGTGATGATTTCGAAAAAAGATGGGCTGGTTTAAGAGCCCACAACCGTTGGCTAGCAGACTTTGTTTCTGAAGCACCAGAAAGACGTGCAGGAGTGGCACAGATTTTCCTTGGAGACGTTGAAGGTTCAGTAGAAGAAATTAAGTGGGCATTTGACCATGGTCTAAGGGGGGGAATTTTGGTTCCTGGAGCTCCTCCTGATTCACCATTTGAACCCCTATATTCACCAAGTTATGAACCGATATGGTCCGCAGCAGCAGATTTTGAAATGCCTTTGAATCATCANGCCGGAGGAGCAACGCCAGATTTCGGATCTTATTTTCCAGCTTCATTAGCTGTTTTTATGATTGAAGTTACGTGGTGGAGCCAAAGAGCTCTTTGGCATTTGATGTTTAGTGGGGTTTTTGAACGACATCCAAATTTACAGTTCGTTAATACCGAAACTGGCACTGCATGGTTGCCTGACACATTAGAAAAACTTGATTCGTTCTACGAACGAATGAAATATGGGAAATATGGTTCGGAAACTATTTTTGGTGGGATGGCAGTTGAACAGCTGTCACTAAAACCAAGTGATTATTGGCAAAGGCAGTGTCATATTGGAGCGAGTTTTCTGAGACCAACTGAGGCCCATTTATGTAAAGAAATCGGTATTGAGAAAATTATGTGGGGNTCAGATTATCCGCACACGGAAGGTTCGTATCCACACACGCGTGATCACCTTCGTTTAACTTTTGCTGATTTTTCGACAGAAGAAGCAACACAGATTTTAACTGAGAATGCTGCTCGTTTGTACAAGTTTGATGTTGATGCATTACGGCCATTAGCTAAAAAAGTTTGCCCGACAAAAGCAGAGGTAGCAACTCCAATAAATTATGCAGAAATAGCCGAAGATGCAAAAGGTTGTCCTGGCATGAATCCTCTGAATCAGGTGCAACAAGTATGACTTTAAAACCTCTAGATCTTAAAAACGAAATAGCTGTTGTTACAGGTGGAGCGAACGGAATAGGAAAAGGAATTGTAAAAGCTCTTCTTGAACAAGAAATGAAAGTAGTTATAGCTGATATCGAACAGTCAGTGCTTGATGCGACGGTAGAGGAGTTTTCAAGTTTTGGTGAAGTATCGGGTTTTGTGACTGATGTAAGTGATCCTGTTTCAGTTGAATCGTTAGCGGATCATGTTTTTTCAACTTTTGGTAAGTGCACCTTATTGTTTAATAACGCAGGTGTTGGTTCGGGGGGTGGTGGCAAAGCATGGGATCATGAACCAAATGATTGGAAATGGTGTTTTGGTGTAAATGTTTTTGGAATGTCGAACGGTGTGATGGCTTTTGTTCCTCGAATGCTTGAATCAGGTCAGCCGGGTCATGTAATTAATACTTCTTCGGGAGATGGTGGCTTCGCGCCGGTTCCGATGGCTTCGATTTATGCATCAAGTAAAGCCGCTGTCAGTTGTTTTACTGAAGCTTTGCAGCATCAACTTGTTTTGGAAGACAAAGACATTGGGGCTTCTGTTTTTTACCCGTCGGGTGGTCTGATGGATACGGGTCTTTTTAATTCGCAGAGAAATCGTCCGGACGAATTGGAACGAGTTAAAAATCCCGCCAAACGTAAACCGATGACTTTTGAAGAATTAAAAAATATGCTCGAAAAGTCAGGTCGTGAAATAAAAGTGGCAGACCTTGATGAGCTTGGCAGATTTGTAGTTGAGAGTGTTATCAGACGTCAATACATAATTGCGAAAGATCTGGAAGAAACAGTTCTACTGCTTCACCGAAGAGCTGACGCAATAGAACGTTTTGAAGTGCCACCTCATCATGAAATGGGGATTTGATGTTTTGTAAAAATGGCGGAAGGTGTGGGATTTGAACCCACGGTGACCCGGAGGCCACAACGGCTTTCGAGGCCGCCCCATTCGTCCGCTCTGGCAACCTTCCACTTATGATGGTACTGCTGGTTAGAGATTCATCAAGTTTATTGACGATTAACGGCGAAGAAATCGCTCAGAAGTCCTGAACATTCTAATGATCTAACTTCTCCGATAATTTCTACTTGATGATTGAGACGAGGATCGACTCCGAAATTGTAAAGCGACCCTAAAGATCCCGCTTCCATATTCGGCGCTCCCCATATAACTTTTTTTACACGGGATGCCCAAATTGCACCAGCGCACATGGGACAGGGTTCAAGTGTGACAACTAGGGTAGCTTTTTCGAGTCTCCAGTTTTTTACAAATTTTGCTGCATCTCGTATAGCAAGAATTTCTGCGTGTGCAGTTGGATCATTTGTTGTTTCTCTTTCGTTATGTCGACTTGCAACAATTCGACCATCGATTTCAATAACCGCACCTATAGGTACCTCGCCAGCATTTTTCGCAGTTATTGCTTCTTGAATGGCAAGTCCCATTAATTCATCATTCGTCATATGCGCACGATAACTCTTTTATAATTTTGCGACAAAGACTCTTTTAAGAAAAATTTTTTAAGGGACAAAAAGTCGGCGGTATCCTTAAGTTAGGTTCATTTTTAATCTTGGAAGGTTGCGAGAGTGGACGATTCGGTCACCTTGGAAAGGTGATGTGGCCTCCGGGTCACCATGGGTTCGAATCCCATACCTTCCTCCAGTTCTAAAAAATCAAATTATGTCTATATGATTTTTTATGTGTATCTTTATCTCGTTTCTTACGAAGACACAGTCTCCTACTAGGCTTCGTTTCGATGGAATTCACATCTCTGTATCGCCGGTATAGGCCCCGTTGTTTTGCGGATATGAAAGGTCAAGGCCATGTAGTTGCTGCTTTACAAAATGCAGTGAGACAAAACCGTGTTTTCCATGCCTATTTATTAAGTGGGCCTAGAGGTACGGGTAAAACAACAGCAGCTCGGATTCTCGCAAAAGCATTAAATTGTGAACAGATTGATGACGGCGAACCTTGTTGTAAGTGTGATTCATGTTTATCTATCGATAAAGGAAACTCTTTCGATTTGCACGAATTGGATGCTGCTTCGAATAATAAAGTAGATGATATTCGTGATTTGTTGTCAAAGGTAGCCTTGGGTACACCCGGTCGAACAAAGGTTTATCTATTAGACGAAGTGCACATGCTTACTTCTGGAGCGGAAAATGCATTGTTGAAAACATTAGAGGAACCGCCGGACCATGTCGTTTTTGTGATGGCAACAACAGAACCGCATAAAGTTGTGGAAACTGTGAGAAGTCGATCACAACATTTAGAACTTAATTTGTTACCAACAGACCAACTTCGCGAGTTGCTTGAAGAAATTGCACAAGACGCAGGTTTAGAAGTTGATGACGAAGGTTTAAACCAGGCGATTCGCGAAGCTAAAGGGTCAGCACGCGATGCGCTTTCTGCACTTGACAAAATAATTGCTGGAGGGTCAAGTGTTCAAGGAAGTTTTATTGATGACTTATTAGAAGGAATAGCAACAAGTGATTCTAAAAAGTTACTTACAGTAGTTAATGACGCAATCGCTACGGGCAGAGAACCAAGACTTGTTGGAGAGAATTTATTGTCCTCTTTAAGAGAAGCATTTTTGTTTTCGATGGGAGTGCCATTAGAAGGGTTAACCGATGAAGAAAAAGAGAAAATAAACAAATTTTCTGATCAAGTTACTCCTGCTTTGATTACTCAATCATTAGAAATTTTGGGACTTGCTCTAGTAGATATGAGAAGATCACCAGATTCGCGTGTGGATCTTGAAGTTGCAATGGTCAAAATTTCATCTAACCAAACTTCTTCAGATTCCTCTGTATTTGATTTATTGGAATCCAGAGTGACGCTTCTGGAAGAAACAATTAGAGATTTGAAGTTAACTAATGGCACTGGAAATCCAAGAGATAACTCTCAGGTAGTTTCTGACCATAGTGAAGATTTAAGTAAAAAACCTTTAGAAGATGAATCACCGCAAAATTATTTGGGTAATAACGAAGGTGACTCCTCAGAAGATATTTCGAAAATTGATGTTGAAAAAAAAGATTTCCCAACTAAGCAACAGTTTCTCGATTCATGGGCAGAAGAGCTGTTGTCCAAACTCTCGAAGAAAGCAAGAGCCAGATTTTCGGCAGGCAGACCAGTTTTGGTTGATGAAACCGGTGTGACAATAGCCTTGCCGAATGAACCACATCTCAGACGTTGTAGTGAGTTATTAGGTGAGTTAGAAGCAGCTGTTAAGAATACATTTGGTGTTGTAATGCCAGTTTTACTTTCAGTTGATGATCAATCAGTATCTTCGCTTCCAACACCTAACCCTGTAAAACCTCCAAAACCAGTAAATAATGATGAAGATCTAGATCTATCTGAATTGGTTGAGGCAGATCCTAATTCAGGTTCAGCTGTTGAAAGACTTTCACAAGCTTTTCCTGGTGCAGAAATAGTTGAATCAGAATAGGACTATTTTAGAAATGGTATTTTATGTACATTGATGCTGTAGAAGAAGTCATTGATGCTCTGGGTCGATTGCCAGGTATTGGACCAAAATCAGCGCAAAGAATCACGTTTCATTTGATGCGTCTTCCTGTTGAAGATATAGAACTTTTAACAAGTGCGATTTCACTGATGAAAGAGAAGATTAGATTCTGTGATTCTTGCTTTAATATTTCTGAAGAAGAACTCTGTCCCATTTGTAAAGATAGTCAGCGTGATAACGGAATATTGTGTGTTGTTGAAGAGCCAAAAGATATTATCGCTTTAGAGAAAACAGCTGAATTTAGAGGTCGATATCACGTTTTGGGTGGCTCTATAAGCCCTATTGATGGNATTGGGCCTGAGCAGTTAAAAGTTGCTGAACTTCTCAGACGAATTGAACCTGAAAGAATTGAAGAAGTTATTATTGCCATGAATCCAAACATTGAAGGCGAAGCAACCGCTATATATATAGCTCGTTTGCTTGAACCATTGGGTGTAAAAGTTACAAAAATAGCTAGTGGACTGCCTGTTGGAGGAGATTTGGAATACGCAGACGAGTTGACTTTAGGAAGAGCATTAGTGGGACGTTACCCAGTTAATGAAGAATATAAAAATGTATAAAATGAACGCCTGCAACTGGGAAGCTATCCAGCTGCAGGCGTTCTAAAGTTGGGTGGAGGGAGTTTCCCAACACTTTACGATTACATTACAAGATTTACAAAAATATGACAAATTTGTTACGGAATGCTTTAAAAAAGGTTAAACATAAGTGAAAATTGTAACGGGGTATTAAGTGATATTAAATCAAATTGATCATGTAGCAATAGCTGTACACGATTTAGAAGCAGCTATTAAATATTANGGCAAAGCTTTTGGGGCTGAAGTATGTCANCGCGAGATAGTAGAAAAAGATGCCGTAGAAGAAGCATTAATTAAGGTTGGGGAGTCTTATATACAATTAACTACCGGCACTAGTCCAGAATCACCTATTTCTACTTTTTTAGATAAAAGAGGAGAAGGAATTCATCATATTGGTTATCGCGTTGATGACTGTCAGAAGGCTTTAGACAGTCTGGTGGCAGCAGGTGGGAGAGCCATCGANGAAAAACCAAGGCCTGGNTCACGAGGGACGACTGTTGCTTTTGTTCATCCNAAAGGATCTTTTGGAACCCTTATTGAACTAGTGCAAGAAAACTTTTNAGAATTAAAAAATAATGGAANTTCACCTAGTCGANGGCACATATGAATTGTTTCGACACCATTTTGCAGTTCCCTCACATAANACTTCAGAAGGTATCGAAGTTGCTGCAACGCGCGGNGTGTTAGGGACCTTAGTTCGTTTACTAGAAGATGGCGCTACTCATATTGGAGTTGCTACTGATCATGTAGTTGAGTCGTTCAGAAATGATTTATTTGACGGTTATAAAACTGGGGAAGGAACTCCCCCAGAAATTATGTCTCAGTTTCCTCTAGTCGAAGCTTTGATTGAAGCAGCCGGGTTTATTACATTTCCCATGATTGAATTTGAGGCTGATGATGCTCTTGCTTCAGCAGCTCGTATAGCTAAAGAAGATCCGTCAGTAAATAGAGTTTTAATATGCTCTCCCGATAAAGATCTAGCACAATGTGTTACAGATGATGGAAGAGTCGTTCAATTCGATCGTAGACAAGAACTTATTTATGACTCGTCGGCTGTTAAAGAAAAGTTTGGAGTATCACCTGCATCTATTCCAGATTTTCTTGCATTAGTAGGAGATTCAGCTGATGGCATACCGGGGTTGCCGGGTTGGGGTGCAAAATCTTCGTCACTTTTNCTAGCCCGTTATGAAAAAATTGAGAAAATTCCCTTAGATCCAAATAAATGGGATGTCTCTGTAAGAGGAGCGACCAAACTAGCTGAAACACTCTCACAAAATTTTAAAGAAGCACAACTATATAAAGATCTCACAGTNCTACGCGACAATGTCCCTGTGATGGCTAAAGTTTCTGAACTTGAATGGTTTGCTCCCAAAAAACATTTTATTGAGTTATGTAATCGACTTGATGCTTCAAAGTTGGCAGAAAGACTCAAAAAACTGTCAAGATGAAANTTAATTTGTTAAGAGTTTTTGAAATTTGAAATTATTTCCGAAACAGAATCGAACCGAGAAATAATTTCTCTGTCTTCTGGTTTAATAAAACCCGAAGAGGTAATGTCATCAAGCAAATCGACAAAACTTAACCAGAAGCCGTTGTTATCTAACAGCATTACTTTTTTATATTTGTCGTGAAGTTTTAACTTAGTCCAGGTAGTTGCTTCAAAAATTTCTTCAAGAGTTCCTAATCCNCCCGGTAAAGCACAAAAAGCGTCGGCTCTTTCATACATAGTTTTTTTTCTTTCATGCATTGATTCGACTATGACAAGTTCGTCTAGCGAAGAGTGCGCCATTTCCGTTTCTAAAAGGTTTTTTGGTACAACACCCATTACCCATCCATCATTTTCCAAAACGGCATCTGCTATGGTGCCCATTACTCCGATTCCGCCACCACCGTAAACTAAGCCAATTTTGTTAATAGCTAGAGCTTCACCCAATTCTTTAACAATTCCATGAATTGTTTCATCGGTACCCATATATGCCCCGCAAAAAACCCCAAGCCATTTATTTGGATAATTTTTATTATTTTTAGAATTATTCATANTTCTACTAAAACTTTTATTTTGAATTATTTAAACTTGTTGACTACTTGATGCTATATCCCACATGCCGGTTAACCTTTTTGCATGGTTGATAATTCGATGGCAGACCGTATTGAAGATTTACGACGTCGTAAAGATGAAGCAATAAACGCAGGTCCGGACAGGGCTGTAGAGCGACAGCATGAAAAGGGAAAGCTTTTGGCGCGCGAAAGAATCGATTATCTTCTTGATCCTGGTTCTTTTCATGAGCTTGACATGCTTGCGCGACATCGAGCTCACGAAAGCGGAATCGAAGAGAGGCCTTATACAGACGGAGTCATTACGGGTTGGGGAACAATCGATGGACGAAAAGTTTTTCTTTTCGCTCAAGACTTTACAGTTTTTGGCGGGGCACTTGGAGAAGTTTTCGCTGAAAAAATCCATAAAGTGATGGATCTATCCTTATCAGTGGGTGCGCCGCTAATCGGTTTAAACGATGGAGCAGGAGCCCGAATACAAGAAGGGGTAGTTGGTTTAGATGGTTATGGTGGAATCTTTTGGCGAAACGTTCAAGCTTCAGGTGTAGTACCTCAAATCAGTGTGATCTTAGGACCTTGTGCTGGAGGAGCTGTTTACAGCCCCGCAATGACAGATTTTATTTTTATGGTCAGAGAAAAATCTCATATGTTCATAACAGGTCCTGATGTTGTTAAAACTGTTACAGGTGAAGAAGTCACTTTGGAAGAATTAGGCGGTGCTTCAAGTCATTCTACAAAATCAGGAGTAGCTACATTCGTTGGTGAGGATGAAAAGCAAGTTCTTGATGAAGTTAAAACTTTGCTGTCTTATCTACCATCTAACAATCTTTCAGAAGTGCCTTCATTTGATACCAGTGATGACAGAGAGCGACTTTGCCCTGAATTAAATAACTTGTTACCTGATAGTTCAACTCAGCCTTACGAAATGAGAGAAATAATACAAACGGTCGTCGACGATGGTGAGTTTCTTGAATATCACTCATCTTGGGCCGCGAACATTGTTTGCGGATTTTCACGTTTAAACGGTAGAAGTGTTGGGGTGGTAGGAAATCAACCGACTAGGTTTGCTGGCGTGCTTGACATTCAAGCATCCGAGAAAGCAGCACGTTTTGTCCGTACTTGTGACGCATTCAATATTCCACTTATAACGTTTGTTGATGTTCCCGGGTTTTTGCCGGGGGTTGATCAAGAATATGGTGGAATCATTAGACACGGAGCCAAGCTGCTTTATGCCTATTGTGAAGCGACCGTTCCGCGCATTCAGGTAATAACAAGAAAAGCTTATGGTGGCGCTTATGTAGTTATGGATTCAAAATCAGTTGGATCAGATCTTTCACTTGCATGGCCAACTGCAGAACTTGCTGTTATGGGCCCTCAAGGAGCGGTTGAAATTATTTATCGTCGTGAATTACAAGAGGAGAAGAACCCAGAGCTAAAACGAAATGAATTGGTTGAGGATTATCTTGAGCGTTTCGCCAACCCTTATATTGCTGCAGAAAGAGGATTTGTAGACGACGTTATTGATCCAGCTGAGACACGTAAGCGATTAATTGATGGATTAGAAATGTTGGCTTCAAAGAGAGCCGAAACTCCGCGACGCAAACATGGGAATATCCCTCTTTAGGAAAGTATGGAAGTTTTAAATATTGAAGCAGAGGGTGCTTCNACGGAAGAGTTGGAAGCTATAAAGATTGCTCTTGAACAAATAGGATCTGATATTTTCAGCGCTAATAATGAAAACAATGGAGACAGAGANTCAAAGCAATGGAAATTCTCTGGCAGATGGTGGCTAGAAAACAATAATGCTAACTACCAGAGTGGAGTATGGGAGTAGCAACTTTATTCTATTTCGATATTTACTGAACGAATAAGTAGTTGTCTTTTCGGGCCGCCTCCGTAAGGCGAGTTTTCATCTTTTTCATATAAGTCCATCATTTTTTTTAGAATAGATAAGCCTTGTGTATCTGTTTCGCCAAAAACTATGTAGCTGCCTTGATTGTCAAGCAGACTGACTTCATCTCCTGTCGAAAAGAAAAATTGAGCACCAGAACTATTAAGGCCAGATGAGCGAGCCATTATTAATTGGCCAGGAGAATAAGTGAAAGGACCTTTTACACCTCCATTACTTAAAGGTAAGAAAAGTCCCCCCTCATCTGAAATGGTATAACCAGGTCCTTGATCTGACCAATCGTTGGTGTGCGGCGAACCACCTTGAATTATTGCTATAGACGGGTCAAGACGAAAAAGAAGTGTGTTGTCGTAGTAGCCATAGTTAGTCAATACAACGAAATTGTTTGTTGTATTGGGAGTTAGAGAAGTGTCCAGAGCAACTCTAATTTCACCCTCTGTTGTATCGAAAATAGCAGTGTGGGTTTTCTGAGGATCTATACAGCGAGGAGGGCGTCTTGTGAAGTCAATAGTTCGTGGAGAAGACTTATCATTTTTTGGACAATTTGTAGGGAGTATGTTACTAGAAAATTCATTATCACTATTTTGGTTGGAATCTGAATTTGAGAAAACTAGAGCGACTCCACTTCCTAGGAGAACAAAAACCAAAAGAGCAGCAGTAATTCTTGTTTTATTAGAATGGTTTCCTGAATTTTCTATCGGGCGTCGAGTTTTTTTAACCATAGATAGATCATATTAATTTAAGTTGTTTTAGCAATATTTAATTTGCGCAAATCTGGTGCCTTGGGGCCGCTAGCGTAGGTATCTATGGGGTTACTTGTTCAAAAGTTTGGTGGAACTGCAGTAGGAGATCCTGAACGTATACGAGCTGTTGCGGATCATATTGCACGTACTGTTAACAGTGGAAATCAGGTAGTAGTAGTTGTTTCTGCTATGGGTAAAGAAACTGATGAACTTTTGCGTTTAGCTGAAGATGTATCAAGTAAACGACCAGGTCGTGAAATGGACATGCTTATCACCGCTGGTGAACGGAAAGCAATGTCTTTGTTGTGCATGGCTCTTCATGATCTAGAGGTTGAAGCTGATTCGTTTACAGGAAGTCAGGCTGGTTTTTTGACTGATACGAATCATCAAAATGCCAAGATTCTTGAGGTGAAACCCGATCGTATAAAGAAGGCCTTATCCGAAGGCCGAGTTCCGGTTGTAGGAGGTTCTCAGGGGGTTTCAGTTGATAATAACGTTACTTTTTTGGGAAGAGGAGGTTCCGACACAACCGCTGTTGCTATAGCACACGCAGTTAAAGCTGATGCATGCGAATTGTACACAGATGTAACAGGTGTTTTTACGACCGACCCCCGTATAGTCCCTTCAGCTCGACTTATGTCAAATGTATCTTTTGATGAACTTTTAGAAATGACAGCTACCGGTTGTCCTAAGCCAGCAATGCGTTCTGTTGAATATGCCCGAACTCATGGAGTTAAGTTGCATATTCGTTCGGCATTCACATGGCAAGAAGGAACATGGGTAGGAGAGGAGAAAATAGAAATGGAACAAGCAATAGTCTCGGCGGTAACTCATGATANTTCTGAGACAAAAATGACAATTTCAGGTGTCCCAGATAAGCCTGGTATAGCTGCGGGTGTCTTTCGCGCTCTTTCTGATGTTGACGTGAATGTTGACATGATCGTTCAAAATATTTCAGANGACGGTGTCACTGATATCTCCTTCACAGTTCCACATGGTGACTTAGAAGTTTCAATGTCAATAGCTGAGAATTTAGTTGGAGATATTGGAGCATCTGGAGTTTCATCAGATACAGAAGTAGCGAGGGTTACTGTAATTGGAGCCGGTATGAGATCAAATCCCGGTGTAGCGGCATCTATGTTTGAAACTCTTGCTGAAAATGGAATTAACATTCAAATGATTTCAACGTCAGCTATTCGAATCAGTTGCATGGTCGCAGAAAATCAAATTAATGAAGCTGTCGAAGCACTCCATGAAACTTTTGGATTAGCAGAATCTTGATTTTTCTCTTNNGTATTTTTCTTCCATTACGAAAAACATTTTCCGAGTAAAGACTATGTTTCGAAGAGTTGTTTTAAGTTTTTTCCTCACAGNNTTTTTAAGTTGTTGCGGTTCTCAAGTAACTGTTGAAGGANACAATGATTTTGAAACACTTCAAGATGCTAGGACTCAAGTTAGTGAACCGAACGGCTCTCTACTACAAAGAGAGTTCTCCGTAGACCCTTATCTCTATAACCTTTCTGACTCCCAGATGAGTTGTGTAGTAGATCAACTCCTTAACTTTTTTACCCCGGAACAAGTTAGTGATATAACTAGCGAAGGCCCAAATAATGAGCAAAAAGAGACTGCCCTTTCTGCATTAGAGATATGTGATTTACTGGTTACAATTACAAACTTAGGCATCTTAGAAGGCGTTAATCGTTCCTTCGGAACTTTCCCGAATGATACAGACTGTGTTCTTTCAACTATTAGAGAAAAAGAGCTAGTTCCGATTTTTGAAATTTTATTTTCTGAAATTGATTCATTGGAAATATCTGAAAGAGTAGAGACAACATTATTAGAGAGCCGGATATTAGATTTTTTAGTTACTTGTGTGCTAGACGCACAGTTTGGTCATTATCAAAACAAAGATTTTGTATGTAGTGGCTTATTTGACCTTACGGCGAAAATGATGACTGGAATTATTCGCAGCGGTATTCAAGTCGAAGATGGTCCGACAGTTAATCCTGATTTGTTAATTAAATTGTTCTCATTGTCCGATNAGATTTATATTTGGCTTTCAAAAAATGTTGATGCATCAATGACAGATGATGCATCAATAGTTCGCGACGCCTCTATTTATGTTTCTAAAGTGATGCTTGAGTCTTTTAAAGATTTAGGAGATGATGCCAAACCAGAAGAAGTCTTAGAGGCAATGTTTGTTGCTGTAGTCAGATTAGATGCTGAGTTGGCTGAGGAAAGAATTTCGATTAATCAAGCTCAAGAGAGATTAGAAAAATACCTAATTTCTGTTTGTGGTGATTCAGCTACATATCTTTTTAATCTGCTGTCTGGAATAGGGCAAAAGATTTGAAAATATTAATTAGATCCAAAAACTTTATTTTATGGGTTTTTATATTCTCACTNTTAACAGGCTGTGGAGCGACTCTTCGTAGTTCTGAAGAAGTTCAAAACAAACCTGTAGANGCTTTGATAAAACCAGATAGTAAGGAAAATCAAATTCTTTCAGAAAGTGAAGAAAATTCTTTTGATTCAAGTTTCAACCCANTCCNTACGTATGAACCTTTAACAACGGAAATCCCAGAAGGGTTCTGTCTTGCTCTTGCGAAAAAATCTGCTCAACTGATGATTGACATTGAAAAAGAGTTGTCCNCAGCAGACGTAAATGAAGCCAAAGTTTTACAGGAACTAATTCTTACTTCTGAAGAGTTAGTCAGTTGGGTATCAGCACGCGTTCCTTTTGTAGTAGCTAATGAAATCTTTGAACTAGTTTCTTTTTANGAGAGGCTAGCTGAAAAATTAAAGTCTGTTGAATCTCAAAATTCTACTGAAGTTCGCATTCAAGTCTTAATTTCTTCTTCTTTACTTTCTCTAGATTCCGTCAGCCTCGAGTCTTTTTTAAACGCTTCAAATCAACTAGGTTTATATGTCGATGACTCTTGCGGTCCTGGATACCCATTATTAAACACATTTTCTGGTTTAGTTTCCAATCAAAAGGTAACTAACTCAGAAAAGTCAGAGAACATTATTAATGATTTTCTCGATATTTGGTCTAAGGAAGAAACAGAAAATATTGTTACAAATTAATTTCTTAAAAATTTATTAAAAACAGTTAAAAATTTTGAACACTGATTTCAACACCCGTAGTCTGAATACATGAATATCGCTGTTGTTGGGGCCACCGGACAGGTTGGCCAAGTCATGAGAACCCTTTTATGGGAACGAGANTTTCCTGTCGGGGATATTAGATTTATGGCATCTTCTCGTTCAGCTGGAACTACGTTGAAGTGGGGGAACCAAGAANTAATTGTTGAAGATTCAGCAAAAGCTGATTGGTCAAATGTTGATATCGCTTTATTAAGTGCTGGTAAAACTGCCTCGCTGNAAATCTCACCTGTGATAGCAGCTTCAGGAGCGGTAGTTGTTGACAATTCGTCAGGATGGAGAATGGATCCAGAAGTTCCATTAGTAGTTAGTGAAGTAAATCCTGAAACTCTTGTTGAAATACCAAAAGGTATTGTTGCAAACCCTAACTGTACAACAATGGTTGCCATGCCCGTTTTATCTCCACTGCATAAGCGTTCGGGGCTTTTGTCACTCAGAATTTCAACCTATCAAGCAGTTTCTGGCGCAGGTTTAGCTGGCGTGGAAGAACTAGATGGCCAAATTAATTCAGCTACGGGTAAAGCCACTCAACTTGCTTATAACGGCAAGGCTCACGAATTTCCTGAACCTAATTCTTTTCCACAGTCAATTGCTTTTAATGTTTTACCGCATGCAGGTTCTTTTGTTGATGACGGTCGGGGTGAAACCGATGAAGAGCAAAAGTTGCGGAACGAAACCCGCAAAATCTTAAATATTCCTGATTTATTAGTTTCACCTGTATGCGTTAGAGTCCCTGTATTTACCGGTCACTCTTTAGCAATAAATGCTGAATTTGAAAATCCTATTTCCCCTGAGGAAGCTACAGAGATACTTTCCAATACTTCTGGTGTTACTTTATGCGATGTTCCGACACCAATTGATTGCACAGGCATCGATGAAACTCTTGTAGGACGTATACGAAACGACGAAACAGTAGAAAATGGTTTAGCTCTATTTCTGTCTGGTGACAATCTTCGAAAAGGTGCTGCATTGAATGCAATTCAAATTGCAGAAGAATTATTAAAACGCTGATAAAAGAGAGAAAGGCCTAATTATGAAAGTNGGAATTACACTNCCCGCTCAATTTCCATTTGGAAGTACAGAACAAATGCTTCCGATTTATGAGGAAATGGGAGCTGACTCATACTGGGCTCCAGATCATTTACTAGGAGTATTTCACCCGGCTTTATGGTCAGAGACACCTCTTTCAGCATTAGCAGCCGACCCAGATGCTTTTTATGATCCATTTGTTTATGGAGCACGAATTTCGACTATGACTAACAAAACGTATGGAATTTCGGTAACTGATTCAACTCGTCGGAGGGCAGCGGATCTAGCGCGTACGGCACTTTCACTTAATGATTTAATCCCTGGAGGATTCATTTTGGGAATGGGTTCAGGGGAAGCTGAAAGCCTTCTTCCTTTTGGGTACCCTTTCGAAAAACCTGTAGGAATTTTTGAAGAGTGTCTTATTGAGTTGCGTTCTTTACTTGATGACGGTCATATGCCCGATAATAAGATTGGTCGGATGGGCTTACCTTTAGAAGCTGAAGGTAGAGGCAAACCAGCTGTCTGGATCGCGGGACATGGACCAAGAATGTTGCGTTTGACTGGCCAGTACGGTGATGGTTGGATCCCAGCATGGTGGTTGTCACCTAAAGAATATGAAGACAAGCTTTCAATTATCGCTGAGCATGCAAAGTCATTTGGAAGACCTGTTCCGGAAGCTTCTTATCTAGCCTTTATTTTGTTTTGTGAATCAATGGACAAAGCTGAAGAAATGTTTGAAAAAGAGCCATTAGGTAAACTTTTCGGTCTTTTTGCGATGGGTAAGATTTGGGAAGAGCATGGTCTTGAGCATCCTTTAGGAAATGATTCAAAAGGTTTTATAGATGTGATCATTCATGATTTAAATGCAGATGACTTAAGAGATTTGGCACCAACAATTCCTTTTGAGATGGTCAAAAAAGTAGTTTTTGTTGGAAACTCACAAGAACTAGGTGAACAATTTGAAGGATATGCAAAAGCCGGTTTAGAACATTTGGTAGTTGGAAATCTCACAGGTGTTGTGGGCGGAATGGATGAGATAATAGCCAGAGGGATGGAATTACCCCAGCTTATGTCTGTACTCAAAGAACTCTAAATTTTATTTAGGGCGGATTTTTCACATAACGTTCCATCGCCGTTTCAAGAGATAAGTCGAGCTGATTGGCAATACTAGCTAACCAAGCTAAAACATCAGCTAACTCATGAAGCTGATCTTCTCGTGATCCTTTTCTAACGGCCTGAGCTAATTCTCCGACTTCTTCACACAACCATGCGACGGTTGAGGGGAGACCACGGTTTCTATCATCTTCTCCATATAGATTTTCCATCAAGTTCTGTAATTGATTTAGGTCCATTTAAGAACCGTAATATGAGCCGGTAAAACTTTCAGGTATCCCCGCGTTAAGAGCTTTTTTGGTACACAATTTCATTTAATGATTTCAGATAGCGAAGCTAAAAATCTTCTACTCGCACTAGATGCGCTAGACGAATTGGAACAAGCGGCTCTAAAGATGGTCAGAGCTGAAATTGAATGTGGACCTGTTATAGATGGCCTGATGGCTGATCCGTTAACAGAAGGATCCCGATTAGACCTTCTTTATGTAGTTGATACGTTAGTCACAGACTTATTGACTGCTATGGGAAGACGCAGAACCGTTGGAACGTTACTTCAAGAAGCACCAGCAAGTTCAGCTCGCGATGCATTGACAGCGCATTTATCAGAACAAAATTAAAAAATTAAGAAGCCTCTGGTAGTTTTGCTAAATTTTCAATGACTTCTACATTTGTAAGATTTAGAAGAGCGTCTGGATTTATTTTTATTTTTTGATCGCGACTTCCACCCCCCACTATTATTGAAGCCCTTTCCATAACTGCTTTATCTATCCAGATGGGTATAGGTGAGGGAAGACCAAACGGTGTTACCCCGCCGACTATCATCCCTGTAATATTTTCAGTTTCCTCACCACCAGCGAAAGAAGCTTTTTTTGTCCCTAACTTTTTACGTATCACACCGTTTACGTCAAGTTTATGTGTCGCCAATACGAGACATAAAGTAAAAATTTTTGGATCTGATTTCCCAACGACCAAAATTGCGTTAGCTGAATCTTGGGGAGAAATTCCATAATTCTCACAAAAGCTGGCTGTATCAGCTAAATCAGGATCGCAAGGCATAATTTCGTAACTAACTTTTAATTGATTCAGTTCAGAGACAACTGCGTAACTCGAATCAGATTTTTTATATTCATTCATAGGAACTCCAAGGTATTACTAAAAATTTACTTATTTGATCTAATTCCATAAAAAACAGAAGCCAACACTAAAAATCCCCCGATAAAAGTCGTAACTTCAGGAACTTCATCAAACCACAGCCATACCCAAAGAGAAGCGAAGATAGTTTCTACTGGAGTAAACATGCTTACTTCTGCAGCTGAAGCATGTCTTGTAGCGGAAACCATGCATAATCGCGCAATCGGTCCTACAAACAAACCCATCCCCAGAGTACACAAAAGAGCGCGTTTATCTAATGCGTCGAATTGAGCTGGGATAAAAGTAAAAAGCATAATAAAAATCGGCGCAATCAAAACAACAAGAGTTCTGGACATTTCTTTGAAATGTCTCCAAATAACAAGATTAGTGCTAAAAACTAATATTGCTAGAAGAGCCATCAGATCTCCATCGAGACCTCCAGTGGCTAAAGAACCTGAAACAATTATTAGGATTCCAAAAAATGTCCCACTGATTGCTTTCCAGATTCTCCCAGAAGTATTTTCACCTATAGCAAATTTGGCAATTAAACCAGCAAAAATCGGAGCACCGGCAACAATGGTTACAACATTTGCGACTGCAGTTCTCGTTACAGCTTGGATGAACGCAGTAGTTCCTACAGCTGCCAGAGCTGCAGAGATGAAGAGTGGCCATCTATAGTTATTAATTTCTGAAACTACTTTTTTACCCAGTGTTTTCCAGACAATTATGGACATTGAGGGAACAGAAAAAACACCAACAAAAAAAGCGATAGTCCAACCATCTATTTCAGCAACCCTTGTAAATAAAGAATCTGTTGAAACAATGAACATCCCAAAGGCAGATAAAAATAAACCGAAAGGCCTGCCTGAACGGGAGAACTGTTTTATTTTTCTCATCGGGGGACTTTACCTTGAAGCCCAATCAGGACACATGCTTTTGTATCTGAAAAGATTTATATAACAATGAAAAAACCCAACATTCTATTTATAACTATTGATCAATTAAGAGCAGATTGTCTTGAAACGCGATCAGAGCGTGTTGTTAAAACACCTTATTTAGATTCACTAGCTGCACAGGGTGTTAGATTTGCAAATCATTTCACTCAGGCTTCACCATGTGGTCCTAGTCGCGCAAGTTTATTAACGGGGACGTACTTGCATACACATCAGTCAGTTTTTAATGGGACACCACTTGACAATAAATTTACAAATATTGCGAGAGAGTTTCGTGCAGCTGATTACGACCCACTGTTATTTGGATATACAGATACAACTATTGACCCGCGGACAACAGATGAAAATGATCCACGTCTTTTAACCTATGAAGGACACTTACCAGGTTTTAGTGTGGCTCTTCCACTCCCAGACGATCGAGAAGCGTGGTATCAATGGCTTTCTGAAAAAGGACACGATATCTCTGATAGAAAAAAATTTCTGAAAGGAGTAGACGAAACTGAAATTCCATTGGGGCGAGGAAAAACATGGCCGCCTTCGCCTTACAAGAAAGGTGAGACTGAGACCGCTTTTGTTGTTGGAGAAGTTATTGATCGGTTAGAAAATTTGCATGAACCGTGGTTCCTACATGTCTCAATATTAAGACCGCATCCACCTTTTGTTGTGCCTTCTCCTTACAACGATTTATATGATCCTGCTGATGTAGATGAACCTATTGTTCCCAGCGGTAGTAACCATCCCTTCATAGATTCACTTTCGACCACCGATTTTTTTAAAGCCCCCTCAGAAAGTATTGACAAGCTTCAATTGAAAGCAACTTATTACGGAATGGTTACCGAAGTAGATGACCAAATAGGAAGATTGGTTGAGTTTTTAGATCAAAAAGGACTAGGTGAAGACACGATTGTTTTGGTTACGTCAGATCATGGTGAAATGTTGGGGGACCATGGGTTGGTCTCCAAATTTGGCTTCCATGATCAAGCTTTCCATATCCCTATGATTGTTAGATATCCAGCTTTGGATGGTCCTAAGGGTTTAGTAATTGAAGAATTCACAGAGAACGTTGATGTGATGCCAACTCTATTAGACCTAGCAGGTATAACTATTCCTGAACAGTGCGAAGGGAATTCAGTTAGGACTTTTTTAGAAGGTGGAAAGCCAGATAAATGGCGAAAAACTGTGCACTGGGAATTTGACTTCAGAGTATTTGCCGAAAGAATTGGACTTCCTTTAAGTGAGTGTCGGTTAGTCGTTCACCGCGATAATCGTGGAAAACTTGTCCATTTTCTCGGTATGCAAGACATTTTTTTTGATTTAGAAACGGATAAGTATGAGCAAAATCCATTGTTTGAACATTCTTTGATGGAGAGTTTTTCTTCAGAATTAAATCATTGGTTACCCGAAATTTCTGAAAGCCCTTTAGTAAATCTATTAGCTACGGCTGAAGGCATGATTACTCTTAAAAATCCAATTTGATTTTTTTGTCTGTAACTGTGCTTCTAGGGTTGGTTGGCTTCAACCTATTAAGGTTAAAATTTTTTTAAGGGGAAGTTAATGGTTTTTATTTTTGTGGATTCAAGTAATTGTCAGATCTAATAAAAGGTCCTTCTTGGGAAGTATTAGAAAATTTTGAGAGGTTCAATCAAGTAAACGATGTTTTCAATCGTGCTTTTTGGGACCCTGAGATTGCTACCGATGGTGCGCGCGAATTTTTTAGATCACATCGTGAACCATTAAAAAAATGGCGCAATGCATCAGGATTTGGACAGAAAGATTACGCGATCAGAAATGCTGCCTGGCATGTTGCAGATGTATTCGCTGAAATGCGAGATGCAGACGACTTAAGAGATGGATTTCTTTCACCGTTGAGTCAACTACGGCCCGGCCCGGAGGATGCTTTTGATTTGGGCACCCCGGAACAAGCTTCAAAAACTATTAAGCAAGTATCGAAACTTTTTGGCGCTGATTTAGTTGGCATGTGCGAATTTGATGAGCGGTGGGTTTATACCCAAAGGTATGCACGAAGCTCCAGTGAAGGGAAGCCTGAAGGTCTCCCCGTGGGTCTTCCAGAAAATCTTCAAGGTGTCATAGTAATTGGTCAAGCAATGGATCATGACCTCGTTGATACAGTGCCTTCAGCACTTTCAGGCGCAGCGGTTGGCCTAGGTTATTCAAAAGATGCGCTGGTACTTTTAGCAACAGCTCAATGGCTTTTAAACCTTGGCTATTTAGCGGTACCAAGTTTAAATGACACAGCGCTAGCAATTCCTTTAGCGATTCAAGCTGGACTCGGTGAATATGGAAGACATGGAATGGTAATAACTCGTGAATTTGGACCAAGAGTGAGGTTTGGCAAAATTTTTACAAATGCTCCAATGGCATTTGATAACCAAATTGAGTTTGGAGTTACAAAATTTTGCGAAAACTGTAGAAAGTGCACGGATGCATGTCCACCAAAAGCAATACCTGATGGTGAACCTTCACCAGTAAAACTAAATTTGTCCTCAATTTCAGGTGTAAAAAAATGGTCTGTTGATGGAGAGAAATGTTTTTCTTATTGGGGCAAAATAGTAAGTGATTGCATGATCTGTATGCGTGTTTGTCCCTATAACAAAGACTTTACAAAGTTTCGACACAGAATAGGTTTGCGCTTAGCTTCAACAAAATTAAGAAACATAATGTTAATGCTTAATGATCTTTTTGATTATGGAGAGCGGCTAAAACCAAAAGCATGGTGGAATGGTGAAAGTCGTAGAAGGATCTGATTCTTAAGATTCGTTAGAACTTTTAGCTTCAATACTTTCTATTTCCTTATTTAGTCTTTTTATGGTTTCACTGGCTTTTGTTTTAAAGACGAAGGGAAATATTGCGTGAACAATTCCGGCAGCTGATGCTGCCGCCATTGAAAAAGAAATTTTTAAAGCCCTAAGTGCGTGTTCCGACCATGATTCTCCAACTGTTGATGGATGATCTGAAAAAATACCGATGATGAAGAATACCTAAAAATAGTTGTTCGACAGGAATCCGCCAAAATCTAGTTAAATAGCCAGTGCTTGTTCTAGGTCTTCAACAAGATCTTCGATTGACTCTATACCGACTGAAATACGTATTAGATCCTCTGGTACTTCGAGTGCAGAACCTGCAACTGATGCGTGTGTCATTATCCCAGGGTGTTCGATCAACGATTCAACAGCTCCAAGAGATTCTGCCAGTGTGAAGACTTTTGTAGAAGCAGCAACTTTTTCTGCCATCGCAAGACCACCAGAGACTGTAAAAGAAACCATTCCGCCGAAGTTGCTCATCTGCTCTATGGCAATCTCATAACCTTTACTGCTTTCAATACCTGGGTAGAAAACTTGCTTTATCTTTGGATGTTCACTCAACATGCTTACGATCGCTTTAGCGTTTTCACAGTGGCGATCCATACGAACGGCTAGTGTTTTAATTCCTCTTAATACTAGATAGCAATCGAATGGGCTGGGCACAGCTCCAACCGCATTTTGTGTAAAGGAGAGATGTTCTACGAGTTTCTCGTTATTTGTCGCTACGAATCCGCCCACCACATCGCTGTGACCGCCCAAATATTTTGTAGCTGAATGAACAACCGCGTCAGCGCCCAAAGAAATAGGTTTTTGTAAATAGGGCGTAGCAAAAGTGTTATCGACTATGAGCAATCCGCCAAGTTCATGAGTGATGTCGGAGATTTTTTGAATATCTACAACATTAAGTAGTGGGTTCGTGGGAGTTTCAAGCCAAACTATTTTCGTTTCGTTAGTCCAAGCTTTCTTAATTGAATTTGGATCACTGAGATCTATTGCTTCGTTAGAGATTTTATTTTGACCATATATTTTGTCTATTAATCTAAAAGAACCTCCATAGGCATCGTTTCCTAAGATAATTTTGTTGCCTGGTTGTAAAAAGCGCAGTAAAGAATCTTCCGCTGCCATTCCACTAGAAAACGCAAAGCCGTATTGGGCGCATTCAAGACTTGCTAGACATGTTTCATATGCGTGTCTAGTTGGATTACCTGTCCTTGCATACTCATATCCGAACTTTGGCTTTCCAACAGCGTCTTGTGCAAATGTGGTTGATAATGAAATAGGTGTTACAACCCCTCCAGTACGCGAATCATGTGGCTGGCCCGCCCTAATGGCGCGGGTTTCAAAGCCAAAGTCTTCATGGTCTTCAAAACCTGACATTAGTGGGTCGCCACCGTGTGTTTCCATCAATTCACCAACTGTTAATCTGAAAGGTTTTCCGATTCTGACACAAAATCTTCGACATCAGATTTTGTGAGAACAGTAATTGGTTTACCTTTATCTAACACCAAAAAAGTTTCTGATTTAT
>PATJ01000034.1 GCA_002713545.1 Acidimicrobiaceae bacterium | reverse complement strand
CCGACTACGACTGTTGCTCCGACTACGACTGTTGCTCCGACTACGACTGTTGCTCCGACTACGACTGTTGCTCCGACTACGACAATTCCCGTAGATGAAATTGCTGTACTGTCCGCTTCGTATCAATGGGGTCCAAACAATGATGTGGTGGTGCTGCAAGAAGTTTTAGGTGTAGATGCTGATGGNTGGTANGGNCCNGGAACTAGANCATNTCATATTTCTGAAAATGAAAAAAGAGGCCTTTCGTTAGAAGGGATACCGCCGGTACCTACAACTACCACGACAACGACACAACCTCCAGCGAGCCCAACCGAGACTGTTACAACTATTCCTGCTGTGACAATTCCACCAATTGCGGTTACACCTGCATTTGGTGGGATGGGTGCAGAATTAGTAGCCCAGTTNCTCGGACAGCCATGTATAGCGGATGGNAATTTAAGCGATTGCCCNCCAGAAGTTGGTGCTCTAATAACTGGACTCGTTGGCTAAAAACTAAACCAGTAAATTTAATTAAGTTAAATAACTCTGGGCAAGTGCCACTTCCACCACAATAGAGGTGTGAGAACTAGCTTATTCACCTCAGCNTCTTTAAGAATTGTTGATTCGCGGCAACGGTTTGTGGCGCTCACCGTTGGAGTCATTGTTGCTTCAAGTGGTGGCTTAGTTTTAGCTGCATCCGAAAGCACACTTTCACAACTACCCGGTCTATTGCTGCTACTTCCCGGTGCAATTGCTCTACGAGGAAATATTTTTGGGTCAATGGGCAGTCGGTTAGGAACAGCGGCCCATATGGGAACATTCGGTCTGAGCTACCGGATCGACAGCGTCTTGATTCAAAACTTACTTGCTTCTGGTTCGTTAAGCATTATTTCTAGTCTTATTCTTGCTGTTTTAGCTAAAGGCACTGCATCCGCATTTGGGTTAAGTCCAGCCATGTCACTTGCAGATTTTATTGTTATTTCGGTGCTTGGGGGAGTCTTGTCTTCAATTGCCTTAGCTGCTGTAACAGTTGTGCTATCAGTAAGTTCAGTTAAACATGAGTGGGATCTTGACAACGTAGTAGCACCATTAGTTACCACCACAGGGGACCTCTTAACGGTGCCTTCGTTGATCTTTGTGTCTTATTTAGCTAACAGATCAGGTCTAACGAATGGTTTAGCTTTAGTCATAGTTTTAGTATCAATAATTGTTCTAATTTTTTCTCTTAGAACTTCCTTAGAGCGTTTTAGAAGAGTTTTCCGTCAGTCAATTCCTGTTTTAGGTTTAGCTGTGATTTTAGATCTTATGGCGGGTTTCGTAGTTGAGAAAAGACTCAAGGATTTACTTGAAGTTGAAGCAGTTCTTATTCTGATACCAGCTTTTTTGGGAATNGCAGGCGCCTTAGGAGGTATTCTCTCAAGCCGTTTGTCCACGCAGTTCCATCTGGGTATGGATGACGCTTCCCCTTTNCCGAGCAGGTCAAGTATCCGCGGTGCTATTGACTTATCTATATTGGCAGTTCCTATATTTATTTTTTCAGGAGTTGTCGCTCATTTGATAGCTGTTGCGGCAGATCAATCAACTCCCGGTATAACCAAATTGATTTTAATTTCAGCGATAGCCGGCTCAATAGTCACACTATTTGTTGTTGCAGTTTCTTATTACACAACAATGGGATCTTTTCGTTTTGGTCTCGACCCTGACACTTATGGAATTCCTGTTGTCGCATCCTCCCTTGACCTTGTTGGGGCATTCACAGTGATTTTGGCAATGGTTTTAACGGGAGTCATATGAGTTTAGAACTATTAATTTTTGCAGCACTTGAAAACAGTTTTGGCTTCGTGGGGAGTCAAAGCCTAGATTATTGGACAACACTAGTAGGTAGCTAATGGAAGAAACACCTCGAAATTTAAGAAGCATGCTCGCCGAAGCAAAAGACACATCTGAATTGATGGTCGACCTTGCTTACGCCTCAGTTTATTTTGGGGATCGTGATATGGCGGAAGAAGTTGATGGGCTTGAACAAAGAATGAGCGACCTTGTTCATGATATGAGAGCTGTTTGTGTTCTTGCTGCCAGAACCTCCAAAGAGGCAGAAGGAATGTCGTCCGTGTTGCAAGTCATTTCAGCAATTGAAAGAATCGCAAATGATGCCGTTGACATAGCAAGAATAGTCACACACAAGCTCGGAATTCCACAACAGCTTGTTGCCGATCTTTCTGACGCTGAAGAGGTGTCTCATCGAGTTTCTGTTAGCGAAGGGTCGCATATGGCGAATCGAGTTTTGTCATTTCTCGAACTTCCTGTTCAAGCTGGTATGAGAGTCATGTCAATCAGAAGAGGNAATGANTGGATAATNGANGTAGGAGGTGAAACAGTTCTTATTCCAGGTGATGTNCTNTTTCTAAGAGGATCNCCTGATGGAATNANCAGACTTCGTGAACTGGCNGCTGCNCCTATTTGGGANCCNCCNANACCACAAGAGAANGANGCTCTTACTGANCTCGACCGTGCTGTTGATGTTCTTGTGGAAATGAAAAACCTCTCCGAAGCAGCAGTCGGTCTCGCATACAGCGCACTTGTTTTAGCTGATACAGGACTGGCTTCTGAAGTCAGACACCTTGAAGACCGTTTAGATGAAATGAAAGACCATCTCGAACTTTGGGTGTTACGTTCAGCTTTAAGTGACGTTGAACCTGAAAAATTGAGAGGACTATTGCACTTAGCGGAAGCAGCAGAAGATATTGGCGACCAGGCACAGGCAATGGTCTGGTTGGTCGAAAAAGAAGAAGAACTTCACCCGATTCTGGAAATAGCTTTAGGCGAAGCAGATGAGGTTGTAGTTAGATATCCAGTAGCCACAGGCTCCTCAGCGGACAATGTTTCATTGTCTGAATTAGGTCTAAATATCGAACCTGGCTTCACAGTTCTGGCAATTCGACGAGGCGGAGGATACCTGTATATGCCAAGAGGTAAAGTACGTCTATCCTCTGGAGACGAGATTATAGCGAGTGGCCCCGAAGAAGGTCAGACTCTTCTAGCACGCCTTTGTGGTTGGAATTTGGTTCAGGATGACGAAGGGAAAGACGAACTGACTCCAATTAGTAGTTAGCTAAAACTATTCGGCTTCTTCTTTTTCTGTTTTATCATTTGATTCGTTTGTTTGAAAAAGTTCAGCTATTGCTCCTATTGAGCCCATAGTGGCACTCATTTCTGCTGGAACGAAAATCTTTGTTGCTTGACCATCTGCGATAGTCCCCAGCGCCTCTAGATATTTGATAGCTATTAGATCAGGTGAAGGATCTCCATCGTGTATCGCTCCATAAACACTTCGTATTGCCTCAGCTTCACCTTCAGCAACTGTTTCAAAACGAAAACGATCCGCCGAGGCTACAGCTCTAATGGCTTCAGCCTCACCTTCAGCCGTCAGGATCGCTTGTTGTTTAACGCCCTCAGCAGAAAGTATTGCAGATTGCTTTTCTCCCTCTGCTATCGCAATAGCAGCTTCGCGAGCGCCATCGGCTTCTAATACGACAGCTCTACGGGTTCTCTCAGCTTTCATTTGTTCATGCATTGCGTCCATAACATCAACAGGGGGATCAATTCTTTGTATCTCCACTCGTACTACACGTACTCCCCATTTATCTGTCGCATCATCGAGGACATTTCTTAGCGAAGTATTGACGTTGTCGCGTGAAGTAAGAGCATTATCAAGGGTCATGTCGCCAATAACATTCCTCAGGTTGGTTTGGGCGAGTTTAGTTACGGCAAGAATGAAGTTCGCAACATTGTAGACAAGTCTCTGAGCGTCAGTTGGCTCGTAGTAGATGACCGCATCAACTGTAACTGTTACGTTGTCTTTGGTAATTACTTCTTGTGGTGGCACGTCAACAACTTGTTCCCTCATGTCCACTCGTTTCATACTTTGCATAATCGGAACGATTAGCTTAAGTCCAGGACCGGTTGTCATCTTATATTTACCGAGCTGTTCGACTATTCCTTGCTGATATGGCCGTACTATCTTTATTCCTGCCGCTGCAAGAACGAAAACAAGAAAAGCGATTACTAATAAAGCTACAACTGCTGCCATTTTTACTCCTATAAATATTTTCTAAAATTTAACTTTTCAAATTGCTTCAACGACTAGACGGGTTCCCTCGATGTGAGTTACTTTCACTCGAGTGCCTGTGGGAATATGTTCCATGTCTTTAGTTTCGGCGGGCCATTCTTCTCTCCCGATTTGGATACTTCCATTCTCTGTTAAGCCCGCCCCCAAATCTTTTGTTACTACCCCTATTTCACCTATCAATCTGGTAGAACCGACTTTTGCCGGTTGTTCTTGAGCGTTAAGTTTTCGCGCTAAAGGTCGCAAACCTGCAAGTGATGCAACCGAAACCACAACAAATGCAACCCATTGCAGACCCTCACTTACATTAGAGAAAGCCAGAACTGTTGCAACAGCAGTTCCTGCTCCAAAAGGAAGAAGAAAAAAAGATCCAGCCATAGCTAGTTCTCCTAGGATGAAAATACCTGTTGCAGCAAGCCAAATCCATTGCCAAATCTCAGGATCCAAATTAACCTCCGAATTTCTAATGAATACGGTATCTTAATTTAAATTTTTTAAAATAGTCCAGAAATTGAATACTGAACTTGCGCTAACTCCTGTACCGTTTCGCACGTGACAAATACTCCTTTCCCTGAAAATGAACGAAGACTTTTAAGTATCCATGCCCATCCTGACGACGAGGCGTCAAAAGGGGCTTCGACGATCGCTGCATATCACGACGAAGGTGTTTATTGCGCTCTTGTTTGTTGCACAGGAGGCGAAGAGGGCGACATTCTCAATCCTGCAATGGATCGACCTGAAATAGTCGAAAATCTTCCCCAAGTCCGGCTAGCAGAACTTAAAAAATCAGCAGAAATAATAGGTTATGACGAAGTCATAATGCTCGGTTACAGAGATTCAGGAATGGCTGATTCTCCAGCTAACTCCAACCCTGATTCTTTTTCCAATGCTGACCCTGAAGAGGCGGTAGGAAGAATCGTTTCGATAATAAGACGGATAAGACCTCACGTTATTATTTCTTACCCAGATGAAAGAGACTGGTACAACCACCCCGATCATTTACAGGTGCACGATCTTTCAGTTCCCGCATTCGAAGCTGCTGGTAATCCCGCTCTTTATCCAGAACATGGCGAGGCTTGGCAACCTTCAAAACTTTATTTTTCGACTTGGTCAAGAGAAAGAATAGAGGCAATGCATGAAAAATTCTTAGAATTTGAACTTGAATCACCTTTTGAAGGCTGGTCAAAAAGGCCTTCACGAGATCATCTTATTTCTACAAGAATCCCTATCTTGGATTACTGGTCGATCCGAAAAGAGGCTTTGTTAGCGCATGAAACTCAGGTTGACCCTAAATCCCCATTTTGGTTCGGCTTGCCTGATGAAGTTGCACGTGAAGTCCATCCTTACGATGACTACATTCTTGCTCTCCCAAAAGTTGATGCAAACAATGAAAATGGTTATGAAAATGACCTTTTTGATGGCATTAACTACTAGCCGTGATTTAAATTAATTAGAATCACCTGCCACCGCTTAAAAAATTCAAGCAGCTAAAAGAGCGGCATATTTGCGTTTTTCGGCAAGTAATTTACGAGCCTCTGCAATACCTTTCAAGTTTCTCTCCCGAGTCTCACTGTCGAGTGCTGAATACTCCGAATAGTTGTCATTAGCGGCAAAAATCTGGATGGAGATTTCTTTTATTAGACAAAGTTGTTCATTCATATTAATAATTGTTTCAGTGAGGTGTGACAGCCCTTAAGAAACCATAAAACTAAAGGCCTAAGGATGCTTAAACAAAAATCGCGTTACGGGATGACTATTCCATTACCAGATCGTTTGGATGACCATAAAGAGATTTTCCGAGAGCTAGTCGAACTTGGTTATACAGATGTTTGGTCCTCAGAAGCTAATGAGACAGACGGTTTAACACCTTTGGCACTTGCAGCCGCCTGGGCACCGGAATTAAGACTGGGAACAGCTATCTTGCCAGCTTTTACAAGAGGACCAGCGCTTCTGGCTCAAAGTGCTGCTGCCATGGCCTGTGCAGCACCAAATAATTTCGTCCTTGGGATAGGCACTTCCTCAGACGTGATTGTTGAACGCTGGAATGGGATCCGTTTTGAAGATCCATATTTAAAAGTTAGAGACACAATTCGTTTCCTCCGAAAAGCATTATTGGGAGAGAAAATTTCGGAAGAATTCGAAACTTTCAATATTTCAGGTTTTCGTTTGGCAAGAGTTCCTGAAAATCAACCTCCAATACTGCTAGCGGCGCTAAGAGAAGGAATGCTTCGCTTAGCTGGAAGGGAAGCAGATGGGGCAATAATAAACTGGCTTTCAGCTAATGACGTTGAACGCGTGGCAGGCGTTGTCAACAAAGAAGGGCCGGGTAAAGAGATAGTTGCCAGAATATTTGTCTGTCCAAGCGATAAAAAAGACTTGGTTTTAGCAGGCGGCAAATTCGCTATGGCAGCATATTTGAATGTGCCTGTATACAAAGAGTTTCATAAATGGCTTGGCAGAGAGGAAATGTTGTCAGAGCATTGGGAACAATGGGATTCTGGTGACCGTAAAGGCGCCTTAGAAAAAATACCTGATGCTCTGGTTGACGAATTGATAGTAAACGGAACTCCAGATCAATGTCGCGACCATATTCAACGTTACGTAACAGCTGGAGTCACTTGTCCAGCTCTCGCAATAATGCCTCTAACAGGCGACGACGTAAGAAAGTCTGTAAGAGATTTAGCTCCAATTGATAAATGATGGTGACTTATGTCTAACATGCGCGTAATGTATGAAAATAAGTTAAGTTAAAGTAAGTGAATGGTCAAAAAGGGAATCAAATGACAGAAACGCTAGAGAGCAGCAGCACTGAAGAGATGATTGATGAGATCAGAGCAATTATTGACCGAGGACTGGGCGATACTAAAAGCCGTCAAGTTATTGCTGCTTCAGAGGTCGCGGACCTACTTCTTGATTTACGTCTAGTTCTTGACTCAGGTGAAAATCAAATGGAGTCAATTTCCCAAAATTAAATCGGATTTTATAGAGGAAAGAATTTCTTAATTATTCGACTTAACCCGAGACCCACAAGCGTTCCGGCTATTACATCACTAGCGTGATGAATCCTGACGTGAATTCTTGAAGTCGCAACAATCCCAGCTAATCCGTACCAAAGAGGTTTGAACTTGGATCGTTCCGAAAGAAGGGTTGCAGCCAAAAAAGCTGCTGAAGCGTGACCTGAAGGAAAACTAGAAGTCAACGGTTGACGAAGCACGTGTGGTCTTTCTTCAATATGATCAGGCCTTTCTCGCCTAAACAAAGATTTCAAAATTCCGTTAACAATCCCTGACTCCGCTATTAGGGCTGCAGATAAACGAACTGCTTCACGTTGAGCTGAGCCACTAGCGAGACCTTTGGATAACCCCATAATGTGCCAAAGAACACTAAAATCTGCCAGTTCACTTGCAAGATAAAAAGTTTTGTCAAGAACAGGCTGTCCACGAAAACGCTCCCAAACGAGATCAAATTTATGGTCAAAAGCCGCAAAAGCTGGACCCAAAGGGTGAGTGGGAGCTTCTTTCGTGTCTTCGAACTCAGACCTGTTAGGGAAAGGGATAAGATTTCCCTCTTTTGCAATACTCATAAGTCCAGTTTACGGCTGTAGGCACCTTCAGAATCAAAAACTCCTTTTTTCCATCTTTTAGGTGTAAATAAAAGGGCTCTTGGGTAGTCCTCAAACATCCAACGCGCAAAATTACGCCGTGACCACTGATTCATCGATGCTAAACGAAGAGCATTTTCCGCTCCTGCGGGGTGGGTAAGGACTTTTTGAAGTAAAACAGACATTTGGTGATCCGAGAACAAGTGACTTTTCACGGACTTTTCATAGAATGAAGTAACCATTTTTTGACTCTTCCCAGATTTGATTGCCTCACCAGCAAGAATCCCAGTTAAAAGTGCCTGCCCGATTCCTTCACCCGTCAAAATATCGGTACAAGCGGCGGCATCACCAACAAAGATAACCGACCTACTAGTTAGTTGCTGGTTGTTGACTCTCGCCGGAATAGGCCAGGCAGTTTGACGCCCCTCTAGTTTGATCCCGCCCCCAAGGGTCTCAGAAATAGATTTTCTGTTCAGTAGGTCGCGAGCCAGTTGAGCCGTTTCTGAAGCGGAAAAATCTTGTGATTTTAAAACACCAAAGCCTATATTTGCTCTCCCATTTGGGAGAGGAAAACTCCATGCATAGCCTGGCAGAAGGTCTTTTTCGAACCAGACATGTAATTCGTTGTTATCCGATGCGACTCCTGAAATGTATTGACGAAAAGCAAGCCATTCTCCTCTTGATCGTTCCTCACTTAAATCGAGTGAACGACGGACAGGAGACCACGCTCCGTCAGCAGCTATAACAAAAGACGTTTCTACCTCTCCAATACCGTCAATATTCAGAAAAGTCTTTTCTCCATCAAAAGTTATGGAAGAGAACTTGTGACCTAGACGAACATCAACCTGCAATTCGCGAGCTAGGTCTATAAGAGCCAGATCGTACTCTGCCCTGGGCACGATCGCAGCGAACAAACCTTTTCCCGGTAGAGGAAAAACCTCTCTTCGGCCCGAAGGAAAATGGATCACCGCTTCATCAACGACTTCAAGATTTTTTAAATTCTCTATATTTAAGCCAAGTTCTTCGCTCAATCTGAGAGCCATAGTTGTTAAACCATCACCGCAACACTTATCACGAGGGAATTCAGATTTATCAATAAGGAGAACCGATAGGCCGCTTTTGGCTACGGTGCAAGCAGCTGATGATCCAGCAGGTCCGCCCCCAACTATTACAACATCATAAAACATCAGAAAAGACGCAAGCGGTTAGATTCGATACCGCGTATCTCATCATAGTCGATTACAACGCACTGAATCCCTCTATCTTCGGCTAACACTTTTGCTTGTGGGCGAATTTCCTGAGCCGCAAAAATACCTCGAACAGGTTTTATAAGTGGATCGCGATTTAAAAAGTCCAGGTACCTTGTCAATTGTTCCACACCATCTATCTCACCTTTTCTTTTTATTTCAACGGCAATCGTTTCACCTTTAGCTGTCCGGCATAAAAGGTCAACAGGCCCTAGATCGGTCGGATATTCACGCTTGATCAATTCAAGCCCCTCAACTAAAAAAGAAGGGTCATCAGCTAAAAGTTCCTGTAGGTGTGCTTCGACTCCGTCTTTTTGTAGCCCAGGGTCGATTCCCATTTCATGCGACAAATCACTAAAAATTTCATGCAAAGTAATCGTTAGCACTTCACCTTTTGGGTTAGAAACTCGCCAGACACCCTCTTCCTCAACCAGCTTATTTGGGGCGTTCATCCAATTTAATGGCTTGTAAGCACCGCCATCAGCATGAATAGCTACACATCCATCAGATTTGACCATTATTAGTCGCGTTGCCTCAGGAAGATGAGCAGTAAGACGACCTTCGTAATCAACGGTGCAGCGAGCAAAAACTAGGCGCATAAGGTCAGCTATTCAAAACTTCTAAAACAGGGGTAGCCAAAACCGGATTACAAATCAAAAGATCTGGTAACCAGGGATCTGGGTTGTTGTACTTTAAAAGAGAACCGTCAAGACGAGACACATGAAGTCCAGCAGCGAAAGCCACAGCAGCTGGAGCACAATTATCCCACTCGTATTGACCGCCAGAATGGATATACACATCAGCTATTCCTCTCACGACAGCCATTGCCTTTGCTCCCGCTGAACCCATTTCAATCAATTCTCCATCAATTTTTTCTGCAACTAGTGAAGCTTCAACAGGCGGCCGCGACCTGCTCACTGCTATTCGAACTTTTTCATGTTCGGTTGGTCGACGCGGCTGTAAAAAATCATTACAAGTTGCAAAAGTTAGATTTAAAGCAGGAATAGAAACCGCCCCGACAACGGGATGACCATCAACAGCAAGTGCGACATGCACAGCCCAATCATCCCGCTGCAGTTCACCAAACTCTCTAGTCCCATCAAGCGGATCGATAATCCACACACGGTTTGTGTCGTTACGGTTTGGATGCACCGAGCTTGCCGAACCCTCCTCTGAAAGAACGCCGTCTGTTGGCCTCGATGATGCAAGCTCTTGCATGAGAAAATTGTGAGATTCCATATCACCTTTTTGTTTCAAAGTTTCAGGATCACTGTCCCGACCAAGTTTTCTTTCTTCGAGCAGCAAAAGTCCCGCACGGGTAGCCAAATCTTCAGCGAGATAGTGATCTTCATTGTTTGCCTTCAAGAGTGACCATCTTAGAAGGACAGGGTTAGCATGGGATGCAGAAAATGCGTATTGCTGGGAAGAAATAAAATGAGTATTACCACATACGAACTGAACCATTTAGACCAATTAGAAGCAGAAGCTATACACATCTTCCGTGAAGTAGCTTCAGAGTTCGAACGCCCATGTTTGATGTTTTCAGGAGGAAAAGATTCAATATTGATGCTGCATCTAGCAACTAAAGCATTTTGGCCAGCTAGGTTGCCTTTCCCGGTTTTACATGTTGACACGGGACACAATTTTCCTGAAGTCATTGCATATCGCGATCAACGCATAAAAGAGCTTGAAGCAAGACTTGTAGTAGCTTCAGTCCAAAAATCTATCGACGAAGGTCGAGTCACAGAAGAAAAAGGACCGAGAGCAAGTAGGAATCGTTTGCAAACAACGACCTTGCTGGACTCAATTGAGGAAAACAAGTTTGATGCATTATTTGGTGGAGCGCGAAGAGATGAAGAAAAAGCAAGAGCCAAAGAAAGGTTTTATTCATTTCGAGACGAATTCGGACAATGGGATCCCAAAAATCAAAGGCCTGAACTGTGGAATCTATACAACGGAAGAATAAGACAAGGTGAACATATTCGAGTGTTTCCGATTTCGAATTGGACTGAACTAGACGTATGGCAATATATCGAACGAGAAGATATAGAAATACCCAGCGTTTATTTCGCTCATAAAAGAGAAGTCTTCCAACGCGACGGGATGCTATTAGCAGATTCAGAGTTTGTAACTCGTTCAGAATACGAAGAACTTATGACGCGAAAAGTTCGCTACCGCACAGTAGGAGATATGAGCTGCACTGGAGCAGTGGAGTCAGAAGCAGAAAATTTGAAACAAATAATAGAAGAGATTTCTTCAACGCGTATCACGGAACGAGGCGCCACGCGAGCCGACGACCGTGTTTCAGAAGCAGCTATGGAGGACCGCAAAAAAGAAGGATACTTCTAATGGAATTTCTTCGATTTGCTACGGCTGGGAGTGTAGATGATGGTAAGTCAACGCTAATCGGAAGACTTTTGTACGATACCAAATCAATTTTTCAAGACCAGCTTGAATCTGTAGAGGCAACTTCAAAACAAATGGGAAATGAACACACCAATCTTGCTCTTTTAACTGATGGTCTCCGCGCTGAACGCGAACAAGGTATAACTATCGATGTTGCATACCGCTATTTCGCTACGCCTAAAAGAAAGTTCATTATCGCTGATACTCCAGGGCACATCCAGTACACGCGTAATATGGTTACTGGCGCCTCAACAGCAGATTTAGTATTAGTTCTCGTAGACGCCCGACATGGAGTTGTAGAACAGTCACGACGTCATGCATTTTTAGCATCTTTATTAAGGATCCCACACCTTGTTGTATGTGTTAACAAGATGGATTTAATTGATTATGACGAGAAAGCATTCAACGCTGTTAAGGAAGAGTTTAGAAATTTTGCCATGAAACTCGAGATTTCAGATCTCTCATTTGTTCCAATATCAGCTTTGCATGGAGATAATGTTGTGGAGCGATCAGCTAAAATGCCTTGGTACGAAGGGTCTTCCTTGCTGCATCACCTTGAAGAAGTTCATATAGCGAGTGACCGGAACCTCATAGATGCTCGTTTCCCAGTTCAATACGTGATTCGTCCTCAAAGTGAAGAACATCACGACTACCGAGGATATGCAGGAACGGTAACCGGAGGCGTTTTCAAACCTGGTGATGAAGTGGTTGTGCTGCCCAGCGGTTTCACTTCGACAGTGGCTTCAATCGATTCTTATGACGGACCTATATCTGAAGCCTTTGGGCCTATGTCAGTAACAATGAGACTCACGAGCGAAATAGACATTTCGCGTGGGGACATGATCTGCCGTCCAAATAATCAACCCACCGTAAGTCAGGATTTGCAAGCAATGGTTTGCTGGATGTCAGAATCAACTGAACTAACTCCCCGAATGAAATTAGCTTTGAAACACACGACTAGATCAAGTCGTGTAATGGTGAGTGAAATTCAATACAGAATTGATGTCAACACCCTCCACCGTGACGAGAAGCCAGAATCACTAAAACTAAATGAAATAGGAAGAGTGTCATTGAGAAGCACGCAACCTTTATTTTTTGATAATTACAGAAGAAATCGAAACACAGGATCTTTCATACTGATGGATGAGGTAACAAATGCCACCGTTGCAGCTGGCATAATCGTTGGTTCAGGTTGACGTGTCAAAAATAGGTTCTAATCTCACATGGCATTCTAATAATTTGAGTAGAAAAGAACGTCATGAATCTCTTGGGTATACAGGAGCAACAATATGGTTTACGGGTCTTTCAGGGTCAGGAAAATCTTCTATTGCTTCCGCAACTGAAAAGTTATTAGTCACTTCTGGGCGCCCTTCTTATCTGCTCGATGGTGACAATTTGAGATTAGGACTTAACGAAGATTTAAATTTTAGTGCTAAAGATCGTCATGAAAATGTTCGAAGAGTCGCTGAAGTAGCTCGTTTGTTTGCTGATGCAGGCCTTGTAGCGCTGGTCCCGTTGATAAGCCCATACCGAGAAGACCGTGAAAACGCCCGAGAAATACATGGTCAATTTGGTTTAAGATTTTTTGAGGTTTTCGTTGATACCCCAATTGAAGTATGTGAAGAGCGTGATCCAAAAGGGTTATATAAAAAAGCTAGAGCAGGAGAAATTAAGGACTTTACAGGAATTGATGACCCTTATGAAACGCCTAATGATCCAGATTTGATTTTGACTCCTGAGAATGGATTACCAGAAGATGGAGCCAAACTCGTATTGCAACTTTTAGAAATGTCCGTTTAGTCGCGCGATAGAGGCTTGTACTGAACTCTAGTAGGGACGTTTTCCCCGCCTGACTCTCTACGTTTTACCTCTTCGTATTCACTGAAATTTCCTTCAAACCAGCGGACATAAGAGTTTCCTTCAAATGCGAGTACATGGGTAGCTACTCTGTCTAGAAACCAGCGGTCGTGGCTAATAATGACTGCACAGCCAGGAAAAGCTTCAAGACCTGATTCAAGAGCTCTTAAAGTATCTACATCAAGGTCATTTGTCGGCTCGTCAAGAAGTAAAACGTTACTCCCAGCTTTTAAAACTTTTGCCAAGTGAACGCGATTTCTTTCACCGCCAGAAAGATCTCCGACTTTTTTCTGTTGATCAGATCCGCGAAAATTGAAAGATGCCACATAAGCTCTTCCATTAACTTCACGATTACCAACTGAAATAAATTCTTTATCCCCGGTTATTTCTTGGTAAACGGTTCTATCTGGGTCTAGCGAGTCTCTCGATTGGTCGACATATCCAAGTTCCACTGTTGAACCGATTCTTATCGAACCAGAATCCGGCAGATCATCATCAGACTCCAAGTTTTGAAAAGCAGCTACTAGCATTCTGAACAAGGTTGTCTTCCCAGCCCCATTGCCTCCAACTATTCCTACAATTCCGGCAGGCGGAAGGTTGAAAGACAGGTCCTCAATTAGCAAACGATCTTCAAAACCTTTCTTAAGATTTTCAACTTCAATCACCTGATCCCCTAAACGTGAGTTTGCTGGGATTTGTATTTGAAGTTCAGCATCGCGTTTTTCTGCTTCATTTGCTTCAGCTATTAGTTTGTCGTAAGAGGCTAGTCGTGCTTTTCCTTTCGCTTGACGCGCTTTTGGAGCCATGCGAATCCACTCCAATTCTCTTTCAAGGGTACGTTTGCGCGAAGAGTCAGATTTTTCTTCAGCTTCAAGCCTTGTACTTTTTTGATCGAGCCAGCCTGAATAGTTCCCTTCATACGGTATCCCTCTTCCGCGGTCAAGTTCCAATATCCAACCAGCGACATTGTCAAGGAAGTATCTATCATGCGTTACCGCTACAACAGTCCCCGAATAGTCCTGAAGAGTTCTTTCAAGCCAGGAAACTGATTCAGCATCCAAATGGTTTGTCGGCTCGTCTAAAAGAAGTAAGTCAGGTTTAGAAAGCAGCAGTTTACATAAAGCCACACGACGGCATTCTCCTCCTGATAAAAGGTTTACATCTGACTCACCGTTAGGAAGACGAAGCGCATCCATAGCGATTTCGATATTCCTTTGAAGATCCCAAGCACCCGCAGATTCGATGAGACGTTCAACTTCCGCTTGCTGTTCACCTAATTTTTCAAAGTCTGCGTCTGGGTTCGACCAGCTAGCGAGAATGTCGTCATAGCGAGACAAAAGAGAGGCTACTTCCCCAACTCCTTCCATTACATTTTCCAAGACATTCTTTTCGGGATTTAAAACAGGCTCTTGTTCAAGAAGTCCTACAGTAAAACCATCCGTTAGTCTTGCGTCGCCATCATGATCCGGATCCTGCCCGGCCATTATCGATAATAGAGAAGATTTGCCGGAACCGTTATTCCCTAAAACCCCGATTTTCGCTCCCGGAAAAAAGGAAAGAGAGATGTCTTTTAGAACCTCTCTGTCCGGAGGGTAAAAACGACTTACCTTTTGCATTGTGTAAATGAACTGAGCTGTCACGAAAAAAAATGATATCGGCTATAAAAGTAACCGAGATGCAAATTTAATGATTAACATGCTTTCGTGATTGAAGCAGTCTTATTTGATTTTGGGGGCGTGATCCTTTCGAGTCCTTTTGAAGCTTTTGCCGCATATGAAAAAGAGATTGGGTTACCGGTCGACACCATTAGAAAAATAAATGCAACTAACCCTGACTCTAATGCATGGGCGAAATTTGAGCGGAGAGAAGTTAGCCCGGAAGAATTCGTAATTCTTTTCGAAGAAGAAGCCCTAGTGCTTGGTCATGAATTGGATGCACAAAGAATCTTGGAGGGATTGCACGGGTCGCTACGACCATCAATGGTCGAGGCATTGAGTAAATGTTCATCTAAATTCAAAACAGCAATGCTGACAAACAACATCACTCCAATGGGGGAACAAGATTTAGACGAAGATGTACAAAAAGTAGTAGAAATTTTCGACCTCTTGATCGAATCAAGTATCGAGGGGTGTAGAAAACCAGAAGAAAAATTTTATGAAATTGCTTGCGAACGTCTCAATGTAAAACCTGAAAATTGTGTATTTCTTGATGATTTAGGAATCAACTTGAAACCAGCGCGAGCTATGGGGATGACAACTATCAAAGTCATTGACCCTGAGGAAGCCATCAAAGAGTTATATGAAATCATGGGATTCACAACTGATTAAGCGCTAATGTCATCACAATGCGAATAGTGACATGGAACGTAGCAGGACTTAATGCTCGATTGCACAGAGTCAAACTCTGGATCGAAGAAAATCAACCGGACGTGCTTTGCCTGCAAGAAACAAAGATGGAGAATGAAGTTTTCCAAAAAAAAGCACAACCTGTTTTTAAAGAGCTCGGTTATGAGTCTGTTCACAACGGACAGAAGTCATGGAATGGTGTGGCGATTATTTCAAGAATCGGTATCGAGGACCCACAAAAAGGATTTAATGACGGCAGAAAAGATCCTGACCCAGACGCAAGAATAGTTTGGGCGACTTGTTCAAATATTCGAATCGCTTCCTGTTACGTGCCAAACGGAAGAACATTGGAAGACGACCATTACAAATACAAGCTTGATTGGTTGAATCGTCTTCACGACGATCTGAAAAAAAACTCAGACCCATCAAATAATCCCGTAATCACAGCTGGNGATTTTAACGTCTGTCCTCGACCTGTCATCGATGAATGGGACCCAAACGAGGAGTACGCAAACTTTGACTGGAAGTCAAAGAAAACGTTAACTGAAACTTTTGATCTGCCAGAAACACATGTCACCCCAGAGGCTCGTGCGGCAATAAAAAAATTANATGGNCTAGGCATGAAAGATGTTTTTTGNGAACGTTTTCCAGAAGAGAAGGCAGATACTTTTTGGGAATACCCTAAAAACGCCTTTAGGGATAGAAGAGGGCTCAGAATTGACCTGCTTCTGGCTTCTGAGGTGGTAGCAAAGTCTCTCGATTCGATTGAAGTGGATATGCGTGAGCGAACCCCGGAAAAAATATTGGAAAAAGAAAACAAAGATTTGCTTGAAAAATACAAAGACGCTAAAGGTAAATTTGTGAAACCCAGCGACCACGCACCGTTAGTTGCTTCTTTCAATTGGAATGACTAACAGTTAGTGGTGCTTTGAAACTAGTTCAAGTATTTCTTTGCCATAACGTTCAGCTTTCACGGGGCCTATTCCCTTTATTTTGAGTAGTTCATCCAAGTTTGTTGGTTGAATTTCAACAAGGTCTAGCAATGTTTCATCATTAAAGATGACGAAGGCCGGCACATCTGCAGCACGAGANGCTGAAAGGCGCCANTTCTTAAGATCTTTCACCTGTTGGGTTTCAGGTAGAGCATTTTTGGTTTTTTTACCTCTAGACGACTTAGCTTTGGTTATCTGCTCTTTTTGCGTTAGAGGTCTTTCTAGATTTTGTATCGCACGTTCAATATTGAACAACCATGGAGATGGGTCCCTTTTTCTCTTGTTGCCCGAGAAATGTCTGTTAGTAGCCCAAGAGCAGAGAATTTGATCTTTCGCTCTCGTAAGAGCGACATACAGGAGCCGTCGCTCTTCGGCGATCGCATTTGAGTCTTTTGCATGAGCTATAGGTACAAGTCCCTGTTCCAAACCGGCGACATGAACTACAGACCACTCCAAGCCTTTAGAGCGGTGAAAAGTCGAAATTTCAACCGCGTCATCATTCATCTCATATAAATTTTGTGATTGAGATTTAAGCCACAGAACAAAAGAATTACTTTTTGCTGCAGGATCAAGAGAAAGATATTCTTCGGCGAGACGTCGCAGTTCAGCCAAAGCAGCGGTCCTCTCAGTATCAGGTGTCATTGAATCTTCATTGTTCTCTGAAGCGTCGTCACGCCCTACTTCCTTAAGGTCGCTAATTTTCTGAACTAATGGACTGCTTGAATTGGCTAATTCAGAAATCACGGTTTTTATGTCTTTTCTATCGAGCAAGCCGCTTCCTGAAACTGTTTTTACAGGGATGCCCTCTTCACGAAGGGCACTTGTAAATATTTCGGTTTGCGCATTTGTTCTCACCAGAATCGCCTGATGTGACCATTTCTCNCCAGAAGAATGAATCTCCGCAACTTTTTTGGCAACACCCACAGCTTCGTCTTTTTCATCTGAATATCTGACGATAGAAGGCTTTAAACCCCCGCCTCTTACGGCTTCAATCCCCGAGTTTTCCAGAAGACAAGAAGCTGTCTCAACTATTTGAGGAGTGCTTCGATAATTTTTACCCAGACTTACAACAGCTGAATCTCTAAAATATTCATTAAACCTGATGAGATGATCAGCCTCGGCGCCGTTCCAAGCATAAATCGCTTGATTGGGGTCGCCCACTACGCAAAGACTTGGCCTCCCATCTAGCCAAGCTGAGAGAAGCGAGAACTGCAGAGGGTTCACATCCTGAAATTCGTCGACATAGAAGTTCCGAAATCTCCATTTTTGAGCCTCGCCAAAAGAACGGTCGCTACGGATCGTTTTAGCGCAGTAACTCAGAAGGTCATCGAAATCTAAAAATCTTCGATCAGTTTTAAGCTCTTCATAACTCTTATAAATATTAGAAATTTCTTGAAGTGCTAGAGGTGGTGTCCNTTCGTGCTTTTCAGCTTCCGCAAAATAGGTTTCTGGTGAAATACGACGAGCTTTCGCCCACTCGATTTCAGCCACAACATCAAGGGTGTCAGTAGCACGTTTGTCTCTTGGTAAGAGGTTTGTAACAAAAGAAATTTTATTTGTTAAAAGAGTCGGTTCCTTTATGCCCCGATCCTGCCAATAGATCCGAAGTTGAGCGTAAGCAACAGANTGAAAAGTCCCNGCAGCGATTTGNTCCCTGAGTCCGAGTCNNGAAAGCCGCGAGCGGAGTTCACCAGCAGCTTTACGAGTAAAAGTAAGAGCTAATACACGTCTAGGGTCTTCTTTCCCTTTTACTGCTCTCCAAGCAATTCTTCTGGTGAGGACTCTAGTTTTACCAGATCCAGCTCCAGCAAGGATGGCTAGGGGTTCTGCTTCTTCAGTTACGGCATGCACTTGAGATTCATCTAATCCCAGAAGTAAGTTGTCCGATTCTTCAAAGTCCAACTGTTCTGAAAAAGGAGCATTTTTTTCAGCATCAATTTTTCCCATATGGCGCACTTTATCCACGAAGTGCAGTTGAGTGCCTGAGCGGAGGACTAATCAATTTCTCTTTTGTAAACCATCGGCACATGAAGAATTCCTGAATTAACGTCATGTCCACAACCTTCTTCGAAAGGTTCACCATTACTTTCAAAACCCATTTCTTCATACCAGTTTTCTAGATACGCCTGGGCATCAAGTATCAGATCCCCAGAAGTGGTATTAATCACATGTTCTATTAGAGACTCCGCCATACCTTTATGTCGATTGTTAAGAGAAGTTGCAACCCGACCTATTTTGTTAACTTCTTCACTTGTTCTTAGAACACGAAGATAAGAAATTGGCGATTCTTTATCCGCGATCCATATATGTCGAGTTTCTGAATCGACATCGAATCCGTCTAGTTCTGGGTAAGGGCAATTTTGTTCCACTACAAAAACATCGATTCTCAAACGTAAAATTTCGTAGAACGTGAAAGGATCTATTTTATGAAAAGGCTGATCAAAAATTTTACTCACGTAACGAAACTACTGGTGAATTCAACGAATTGGTAATGAGGGCAGCAGATAGTCTTAATTTGAAACTTGAAAAAAGAAAGAATCTTATGCCTAAGACCCTTCTCCCCAATGGGGTAGAAATTTGTTACGAGACGTTTGGTTCTTCGACGGACCCGACGCTCTTACTCATTCATGGTTTAGGTAGCCAGTTGCTGCTATGGGAAGAAGGCTTCTGTAGCAAACTAGCTGAAGAAGGGATGCATGTAATTAGATACGACCAAAGAGACAGCGGACTGTCATCAGAGATGGAGAAAGAGTACGAATTATTAGATATGGCTTCTGACGCTGCAGAGTTGTTGGGGCAGTTGTCAGTAGAAAAAGCTCATATCGTGGGTATGTCTTTGGGGGGTATGGTTGCACAAATTTTTGCTGCCGAATTTCCGGAAAAAATTATCAGNCTTACTTCAATGGCATCTAACACGGGGAAAGCAGGTTTNGGTATTCCGAANGGAAAAGCATTGGATGCNNTATTGGCTCCTGCACCGNTTGATCCANNGGAGCANGCTTTAAAAGATCTATCTGATAGACGTATATGGGCCAGCACTGAATGGCACGANGATGAATACTGTTTAAAAATTTTTGAAAGNTANGCCGAACGCACAAATAAATCTAATGAAGCCAAAGACCGACAGATGCAAGCCATGAACTTAAGCGGAAACCGCGAGGAAGCACTTATGAAAATTAAAGCACCTACACTCGTACTTCATGGAAGTGCAGATACTCTTGTCGACCCAAGCGGAGGGCAACGCACGGCAGAAGTTATACCTGAAGCAAAGTTCGTCATGATCGAAGGTTGGGGACATGATCTCCCGCCCGGTTCTTGGCCAAAGATTACAAATGAAATAATTAAGCATGTAAAAAATGCTGAAAAACAGGAGACAAAATGGGTGCTTTAGACGGGGTAAAGGTCTTAGAACTAGCAGGAATAGGACCCGGTCCTTTTTGCGGAATGATGCTTGCTGATATGGGTGCAGATGTCGTACGAATCGATCGTGCAGGTTCGGTGAAAGAGTTCGATGAGAATTCCCCACCAAATGACATAATCAGCAGAGGAAGAAAAAGTATAGGAATAGATCTTAAAAATCCACAAGGGAAAGAGACTGTTCTGAGATTGGTCGAGGCATCTGACATTTTTTTCGAAGGTTTCAGACCCGGAGTGGCTGAAAGGTTGGGAGTGGGACCAGATGACTGTCTGAAGAGGAATCCTGCTTTGGTTTATGGGCGAATGACAGGGTGGGGACAAGAAGGACCTTACGCAAATGCAGCAGGACATGACATAAACTACATTTCTCTAGCTGGTGTCTTAGCCCATATAGGGAGAAGTGAAAGTGGGCCGGTGCCACCATTAAATCTTGTAGGAGATTTTGGAGGAGGCGGCATGTACCTAGCTTTCGGAATGGTGTGCGCACTTGTTGAAGCTAGACAATCCGGGCAAGGTCAAGTCGTTGACGCTGCGATGGTTGATGGTGCAGCGAGTCTGATGAGTTTCTTTTACGGAATGATGGAAACAGGTTTTCACCAACAAGGAAGGGGCGTGAACCTTCTAGACACAGGGGCCCATTTTTATGATGTTTATGAATGTGCAGATGGAGAATGGATATCTTTAGGGTCAATCGAGCCACAGTTCTATAAAGAAATGTTGGAAAAATTAGAACTAGATCAAGAAGAATTTGCATTCCAACACGATCGAGAAAAATGGCCAGAATTGAAACAAAAAATGGCCGAATTGATTGCTACAAAAACCAGAACAGAGTGGGATCAACTACTTGCTGGTACTGATGTCTGTTATGCGCCTGTTCTTTCCGCATACGAAGCAGTGGAACATCCACACAATGTAGAAAGAAAAACATTCGTAGAAGTTGCGGGCGTAACCCAACCAGCACCAGCTCCGAGATTCAGTCGCACACCAGGAAAAATTGAGCGACCACCGGCTCATCCAGGTCAGCACAGTAAAGAAGTGCTTACGCATTTTGGATTCAATGAAGAAGAGATCATTGAACTCTTAAGCACCGGTGCTGTTTCTTAAAATATTTATATGTCGACAATAGTTTTCTTTCACGCTCACCCCGATGACGAAGCGTTGTCTACAGCCGGAACGATGACTTTATTGTCTGAATCTGGGGATCGCGTAATTCTTGTAGTCGCTACCCGCGGGGAAGAAGGAGAACCTGTACCAGGAATTCTAAAAGATGGAGAGCCTTTAGAAGAAAGACGAACNGAAGAACTGATTAAATCAGCGAATATTTTGGGAGTGTCGCGAGTCGAATTCTTAAACTATAGGGACAGCGGAATGATTGATTCACCCACCACTTCCAACCCCGAGTGTTTTTGGCAGGCGGATGTTGAAGAAGCGAGTTTGAGGTTATCGAATATTTTACACGAGGAAGATGTCGATCTTTTAGTTATATATGACCCAAATGGCGGGTATGGACATCCGGACCACATACAAGTCCACAGGGTGGGAACTCATTGGGCAAATCAGATCGGAATCGAAAATATAAGGTGGACAACTCTGAATAGAGATTCGATCAAGAAAACAATTGAATTGGCTATAGAAACCGCTCCGGATGAAGGACTCGCTGGAATAGGTGACGACTTAGAGGAGAGGAGGCAACGCGTAGAAGAGGAATCTTTTGGTTCTGCCGAATCTGAAATAACTCATGCCATAAATGTTTCAGATTTTATTGAGAAGAAAAGAGCAGCTATTTCTGCCCATCGAAGTCAAATAGATGAAGATTCGTTTTTTTTAAAGATTCCGAATGATCAGTTTGTTAGTGTTTTTGGGACTGAGTGGTTTATAAATCCAAAAGAATCAAGAAAAGAAGATGAAACTTTTAAATCCAATCTATTTGACTGACGAATCTACTAATACTTAATTTGATGAATGTATTAGCTTCCTATCGAGTTACTCATGAAGTTATCGAATGGTTAATGGTCCTTCTGAACGGCACGGCTGGCGTCTGGTCGCTTCTGGCTCATAGAAACAAGCTGTTACGAATTTCGGTGCTTTCGTGGGTAACAGCAATTGCCCAGATTATGGTTCTGGCTCACCTTTTTTCGGGCGTTGCCTTAGCGTCGTCAGAAGATCTCGAAATTCCCAAGTTTCATTTGCTGTACTGGTCTGCCGCAGCTCTTAGCGTAGGAGTAATTTACGGTTACCGGAATCAATTAGATAATAAAAGGTATTTGCTTTACGGTTTTGCTGGGCTTTTCTTGATGGGATTAGGAATCCGTTCGATGCTACTAGGGTCGATCTAATTCAACTTTCCAAACCTATTCGAGATTTTAAATAATCGAGTTGAGAAGTCATCTCTTCGGGTAGTCGATCTCCGATAGCTTTTAGATGATTTTCAATTANAGGAACCTCTTNANTCCATGAATCTGAGTCAACTTCAAGAAGTCTTTGCATTGCTAAATCATTCAGATCGAGACCTGAGGTATCGATACCGTCAATTTCAGGTAGTAGACCCAAAGGTGTATCNACTGCTTGAGCTGTTCCGTCTATGCGTTCTAAAATCCACTTAAGAACGCGACTGTTCTCGCCAAAACCTGGCCAAAGGAAGCCCCCGTTTTCGTCTTTTCGGAACCAGTTAACCCAAAATAATTTTGGCAATTTATTGGAATCAGTAGCTTTACCGATCTCAATCCAATGCTTTATGTAATCGCCCACGTTGTATCCCATAAAAGGCAGCATCGCAAAAGGGTCGAATCTAACTTCACCAATTTTCCCAGCAGCTGCAGCAGTCTTCTCGGAACTCATAATTGAACCAAGGAAAACCCCGTGCTCCCAATCGCGTGCTTGTGTGATCAGTGGGACATTTGAGGCGCGACGGCCACCAAACATGATTGCCGAAATTGGTACTCCTTCCGGATCTTCCCACTCGGGAGCGATTGAGGGACATTGGCTTGCAGGCACAGTGAAACGCGCATTTGGGTGAGCGGCCGGCTCTTCAGACTCACTAGTCCAGTCANGCCCCTGCCAGTCTAAAAGNGAATCGGGTTTCTTTTCCGTCATCCTTTCCCACCAGACATCATTATTTTGGTCAAGAGCGACATTTGTAAAAATTGCATTTCCCCAAAGGGTTTTCATAGCATTTTCATTAGTTGAATTAGAAGTCCCCGGAGCAACTCCAAAGAAACCTGCTTCAGGATTAATGGCACGAAGCTGTCCATCAGGCGAGAATTTCATCCAAGCAATATCGTCCCCAATAGTTTCAACTTTCCAACCCGGAATAGTAGGAACCAGCATCGCCATATTTGTTTTGCCACAAGCAGAAGGGAAAGCAGCAGCTATGTAACGTTTTTCTCCACTAGGAGGTGTAATTCCAAGAATAAGCATATGCTCAGCCAACCAGCCGTCTTCACGTGCCATCGTTGAGGCTATGCGGAGGGCGAAGCATTTTTTGCCTAATAGAGCATTCCCGCCATAACCAGACCCGTATGACCATATTTCCCGAGTTTCTGGAAAATGCGAAATATAACGAACATCTTTGTTGCAAGGCCATGCGACATCTTCTTCATTTTCCCCGAGTGGAAATCCAACTGAGTGAACACATGGAACGAAATCACCGTCACCTAATTCATCAAGGACGGAACTTCCCATTCTTGTCATGATTTTCATACTTGCCGCTACATAGGGAGAGTCTGATAGCTGAATACCTATATGTGAAATAGGTGAACCAATAGGCCCCATGCAAAAAGGAATCACATATAGGGTCCTACCTTTCATGCAACCTTGATAATGAGAGAGCATCTCTCTTTTCAGTTCGTTAGGTTCACGCCAATTATTTGTTGACCCAGCATCAATTTCCTCAGCTGATGCTATGTAGGTCTCGCTCTCTACACGCGCCACGTCATTAGGGTCTGATCTTGCTAAAAAACTGTTTGGGCGAAGCTCTTCATTAAGACGGATGAAAGTCCCAGCATCTACCAGCTCTTGAGTGAATTTTTCATATTCATCCTCAGAACCGTCACACCAGTGAATTTGGCTAGGCTCAAAAATTTTCTGCCAATGGTCGACCCAGTCAATCAGTGATCTATTTTCTGTCGGTGGAATTTCAGAACTCATATCAGTCTAAGTTAGGTGTGCCCATATCTACTTCAGATCCGAGTTTTAAACCGGTTGCGTTATTGTCGCCATCTAATTCGAAAACCACTCTTTGACCTTGACGAAGCATTCTAAATATTGAGCCTTCAAGAGCTCCATCTGCTATTTCGAATTCAACAAGATCAGAGTCACGAACTATGAGACCGTCACCACTTCCTGGATCGTAAGACTTGACTACGCCTTGCAACTATTTTTCTCCTATCTAACTTTTGGAGGCCGCCGGGAGCCTAGCCCACTAAAAGCAAGCGGGTGAATAATCCTGAGCGTATGAGGGTATTCGGCAGTTCCAAACATAAAAACAGAAACAAATGCATCTAGGGCATTTAAGTGACTACTATCGCAGTTGTGGCAAAAGAAATTTTAGATGCAAAGAACCTTGCAAGTTTGATGTATTGCTTTCGNGANTCTCTTCAAGAGCATAAAGAAAGCCTCAATTCTTTAAATGTCTATCCAGTGCCGGATGGTGATACAGGTTCCAACATGGCCGCAACTCTAAATGCTGTGGTGTCCGAGATTGAGTCTTTAGAAGAAAATATTGAAATGGAAAAAATTATTAATGCCATTTCACACGGTTCCCTTATGGGGGCTCGAGGGAATTCAGGCGTGATTATTTCTCAAATACTCAGAGGCTTTGTTGCCAAAATAAAAACCGCAGGACTAGAAACTATCGATGCGGGTTTATTTTCTGAAGCCCTTAGCGAGTCTGCATCAGCTGCCTATGAGGCGGTTGGGAATCCAGTTGAAGGAACTATTTTGACTGTCGTAAGAGAAGCAGCGGAAGCGACAGAAAAGGCAGTTCCGTCGAAATGTGACCTATTGTCACTTGGAGAAATCGCACGAGAAGCTGCTAAAAATTCCCTTGATTCAACACCTGAACTTTTGCCAGTTTTAGCTAGAGCAGGAGTCGTTGATGCTGGTGGAAGCGGATTCTTGCTTATGTTGGATTCACTCTTGCACGTAATTGATGGCCGTCCGATGCCTGAACCGGAGGTCGTCACAGTTTCTGTGGACTCGTTAGTTCTTGACGTGCATGATGATATGAGCAGTAGCGCAACTAGGTATGAAGTTATGTATTTTTTAGAAGCACCAGATGATTTGATACCTGATTTCAAAAAAGCTTGGTCAGAAATAGGGGATTCTATTGTCGTAGTCGGCGGGGAAAATATTTGGAACTGTCATGTCCACACAAACAATATTGGTGCCGCTGTTGAAGCTGGGATATCCGTCGGTAAACCATATGAGATTCGAGTAACTGACTTATTTGAAGAAATCGCTGACAACCATTACGACCATGATATTGCAGACCCGGTTGGGTGTTCTGTCATAGCGGTTGCTAACGGTGCGGGAATAGGCGAAATTTTTCGATCCTTGGGAGCCACACGAATAGTTAGCGGTGGGCAATCAATGAATCCCTCAACTGCAGACCTTCTAGAAGCGGCAGAAGCTACCGCGTCCGAACATGTAATAATCTTGCCCAACAATTCAAATATCGTTGCGGTAGCTGAACAAGTAAATTCTCAAACGTCAAAAACAGTTCGCGTAGTCGAAACTCACACTGTTACAGAAGGTTTTGCGTCGTTGCTTGGCTATGACCCAGAAGCGACTTCAGAGAAAAACCAAACGGGCATGTCAGAGGCCTCACAAATGGTCGAATCAGGGGAGGTAACCACAGCTGTTAGAGATTCGACAAGCGAAATTGGTGAAATAAAAAAGGGAAATTTTCTAGGTTTACAAAAAGGAAAAGTGACAGTGGTCGCTGAAAACATAGTTGAAGCTGCCACTGCTCTTTTGAAAAAAATGATTATTGACGAACATGAAATCGTAACTCTTATCTCAGGAGAAGACTCCAATGAAGAAGAAACAGATGAAATACTCGCATGGATAAATGCGGAGCATGAAGATCTTGAAGTTGAAGTTCATGAAGGCGGGCAGCCTTTATACCCNTACTACATAGGCATCGAATAGGTGCTTAGGTGTCGGATCCCGGCGTCACTTTAAAAGAGTTAGAGGGTCGNCCATTAACGGATCTTCATGGNGTGGGGGAACAAACTTCTGCTTCTTTAAGCAAAGTGGGTATTAATACAATTCTTGATTTGATCGGCTATTACCCACGTCGTTATATAGATCGAAGCAAAGAAGCGACCGTAGATTCTCTTCAATCAGGTGAAGAAGGTATGGTTCTCGTCAACATTGAAAAAGTCAAAAGCAGGCGNATGCGCTCAAGAAAGACTCTCGTTGAGGTTACTGCTTCTGACGTAACGGGTTCCTTGAGGTTGGTTTTCTTTAATCAACCATGGCGTGAAAAACAACTAAATCAGGGTAGGGATGCTGTTGTTTTTGGCAAGGCNGATATTTATCAGGGGCAGATGCAGATGACTAATCCAATTGTTGATCTTGTAGGTGACAGAACGGGGCGAATTGTAGCGGTATATCCTCAGTCAGGAGTCGCAAAACTACACAGCTGGGATGTTGACCGACTCGTCGCTGAAGCTCTTCGAAGAGTTATGAAAGTAAGAGGTTTTGCCGACCCTGTCCCTAAGGAAATACTCGAAAAATACAGGCTTGTTGANCGTTCAGCGGCTTATAGGGGGATCCATCGACCTGATTCAATGAGTGAAGTAGCCGAGGCAAGAAGAAGGCTTGTATTTGATGAGCTTTTTAGAATTCAACTTGAGTTATTGCAACGAAAAAGAATAATTGAAAAAACGTCCATAGGTATTAACCATTCTGAAGAAGAGAACTTGACTGAGAGATTTTTAAAGAATCTTCCATTTGAGCTGACCGACTCCCAAAACCGAGTTATGGATGAAATACGTAAAGATTTACAAGAAGAAATACCAATGCATCGATTACTCCAAGGTGATGTGGGTTCGGGGAAAACTATCGTAGCTGTTTTCACACTTTTAAAAGCTGTACAGGGCGGTCATCAAGGTGCTTTAATGGCGCCTACAGAAGTGCTCGCAGAACAGCACTATTTAGGTATTTCAAAATTTTTAGGCGACCTAATAGTTGAGGATTCAAGCACACTTCTCGGAGATAGACCTTTGCAAGTTGACCTTTTNACAAATCGGACATCTTCAGTTGACCGNAAGAGAATAAATCGTGGACTTGAAGACGGGACAGTNGACTTCATTATCGGAACCCATTCGTTGATACAGGAAAGTGTCTCCTTCAATTCTTTAGGAGCTGTGGTGATAGATGAACAACACAGGTTCGGAGTTGAACAGCGCGCATCTTTAAAAGAGAAAAATAGAGATGGAAGAGTTCCTGATGTTTTGGTAATGACCGCAACTCCGATACCACGAACTGCTGCAATGACTGTTTATGGNGATCTCGATGTGTCGGTCTTGGATGAATTACCTCCAGGGCGCATACCTATAGTCACGAGTTGGGAGGCCGATAATGCAACGGTTTGGGAGGCTGTGAAAAAAGAAGTAAAAAGCGGTCGTCAAGCGTATGTTGTTTGCCCACTAATAGAGGATTCTGAAAAGTTGGAAGTTCATTCAGCAGAAGAGGTTTATAAAGATTTAAGCAACGGTCCTTTAAGAGGTTTAGAGCTGGGATTGCTACACGGGCGACTGGACAAAGATAAAAAAGAAGCAACAATGAGTTCTTTCAGGTCAGGAAAAATTGATGTGTTAGTGGCGACCACTGTAATAGAGGTGGGCGTTGATGTGCCGAACGCCTCCATCGTGGTCATCTTAGATGCCGCNCGCTTTGGCATAGCTCAACTTCATCAACTCCGCGGGCGAGTNGGGAGAGGCGAGCACCCNAGTCAATGCCTCCTGGTNGGCGTTGCAACAACAAAAGAAGCGGAGGAGAGAATAAAAGCGATGGTTCGCACTACCGACGGCTTTGAACTTGCTGAAGTNGATCTTGAGTTAAGGGGCGAAGGAACCGTAATGGGGGAAAGGCAGAAAGGTCGAAATGACTTGCGTTTGGCCTCGCTTCGCCGAGATAAAGAATGGGTTGAAATCGCAAGAACAGAAGCCTCAGCGATTCTCGCGGAACGAGACCTTTCCTCCATCAAAGAACTAGCTGAGGAAGTGACTCTTTTTTTGGGTGAATCTGAGGCAGACTATCTTCTTAAGTCATGAAAGGAAGATCTAATGGACAGTTCTGAAACCTGCATTGCGGACCCCAAACAATATCCCGATGCAGTCGCTTCTCTAACGGAGGCGTTTCTGGAAGACCCTGTTCTCTCATATTTATTCGAAGACGAAGAACACAGACCCCTGTTACAGTCAGCTTTTTTTGCAAACCGTCTGGCGTCTAGGCCCAACACCGACGTGCTGCTACTCCCTTCTGGGTATGAAAAATTGTCTGCTGCACTATGGGAGAAACCCGAAAAAAATTTTGAAAACGATTCTTCTTACTCAGGGGCTATAGCTGCTGCAGTTACCGTGCTAGGGGAGCAGTGGATAACTGATCGACTGTTTAATTTGAATCCCTTGTNTGAAGCCAAACCTAAAACACCACATTGGTATTTAGCTTTTATAGGAACACGACCCGAAGNACGCGGTAAAGGTTTGGCGTCAGTCCTGATATCAGCNATAACAAAAATTTGCGACGAGAAAAAAATACCCGCCTACTTGGAATCNAGTAACCTCGAAAATGTATCNCTCTATGAAAAACATGGCTTTAAAGTCACCGGTGAGGTCACCTTGAAGAACGGTCCAGTAGTTCCACTAATGTGGAGAGACCCTTTATTTGGATAAGGAAAGAAGACTCATCTTGATTTTTGGAATTTTTGGAATTTTGAGAATATGAGAGTAGTAGCTGGAATGGCAAGAGGCACACGTCTATCAGCCCCNAAAGGAGTAGAAATAAGACCTACTTCTGACAGAGTGAAGGAAGCAGTTTTTAATTCTTTACACAGCCGTTCNGCAATTGAAGAAGCTGAAGTCCTNGATCTGTTTGCGGGNTCGGGTGCTTTAGGNATAGAAGCTCTCTCACGTGGGGCTAAAAAAGCAATATTTGTNGACAAATCGTTTGAAAGTTTAGAACTAGTGAAGAAAAACTTGAAAAAAACAGGATTTGAAAAAAATTCAGAAATTGTCAAAGGAGATTCACTGGACTGGTTGCAAAAAAGCTCCGAATCTCCAGATTTAGTACTTTTAGACCCGCCTTATGACTTTGAAAATTGGACCGAACTATTAGACGTGCTCCTTAAAAAAGAACCTGGAATCACAGTAATCGAATCAAATAGAGAAATAGACCCAGGTCCTAAGTGGCATGTTGACTCCATACGCCAGTATGGGAGTAGCGTAGTAGTAGTAATCGACCCAAAATAAATAATGTACTTATTAGCTTTTAGCCAACGATTCGGCATTAAATGCCAGGGGGTTTATTAAAAATGGTTTGTGTCTTATATCCAGGGTCTTTTGACCCAATACACAATGGACATGTTGAGCTTGCAGAAATAGCTTCCGACCTTTTCGACGAGGTAGTCGTCGCTGCTTTAGTGAACCCATCAAAAGGAGATGGACTGTTCGACCTGGAAGAACGAATGTTTTTGATAGGCGAGAGCCTTAAACATCTTCCAAATGTTCGGACCAAAAAGTTCAACGGACTGGTAGTAGATTTAGCTACAGAAGTAGGAGCCGATTTTATAATAAAAGGACTTAGAGCTGTTTCTGATTTTGAATCTGAATTACAAATGGCTCAAATGAACACCGCACTTTCCGGTGTCCAAACCCTATTTCTACCGTCAGCTTCACGTAGCTCTTTTTTGGCTTCAAGACTTATTCGTGAAGTTATAAGACTCGGCGGAGATGTTTCCCAGATGGTTCCTGAGCTAGTGCAAAAACACTTAGAAGGAAAGTTCTGATTTTGAACGACTCAGTTTTTCCCGAACCCACGCCAACAACTCCGGACCCTTATAGGCCGCCGCAAGTAGAGGCCATCTTTCGACAGATAAGAGATCTCGTGGCTTCAGCCAGGCCCATGCCANTATCTTCNTCGTCGATGGTCAATCAGGAAGAGCTTTTAGCGATGGTCGACGAAGCCATAGCACGACTTCCTGAAGAAGTNAGAGCAGCAAGATGGCTTTTGAAGGAAAGAGAAGAGTTTTTAACAAAAGTGAGACGCGAAGGTGATGAGATACTCGAACTAGCGAGAGCAAGAGCNGAAAGACTTGTGCAGAGAACTGAAGTTGTTAGGAATGCCGAAACGCGAGCACGNCAAATGATCGAAGCCGCNCGAGAAGAAACTATTCGAATGCGCAGACAAACAGAAGAATATTGCGACCAGAAACTCGGCAATTTTGAGAGAATCTTAGCGACNACAAAAGACACCGTTACAGCGGGTCGNCTTCGCCTTCAGGAGACAGAGNTAGACAGAGAAAAAGAGAAAATGATGGCAGAAGAANTAGAAGCTAAGGACCCATCNGGCCAANACGCGGAAGCTTTTCTTTTTGATCAAGANGANACTGACCGCTAGTGGANANTGAAATAGAAAATCTGCGNATAGCTTTAACAACTGTTCGACGAGGTGGCGAGAAGCCACGAGAAATTTCACTCACGACCTCGCTCGTAGACCTGCAAATAGGTCTTTCAAGAATTGATGATGGGAGAGTTGAGGTAAACCTCGAGTTGACGCCTGACGGAAATAAAATCAACGCTCGAGGAGTGCTTCTTGCAGAGTGGACCGGAGAGTGCCGTCGGTGTCTTGAACCAGTTCAAGGAGAATTGGAGNTAAATGTAAACGAAAGTTTCGTCGAAGAAGGAAAGGCATTTGATGACCAANGANTTNAAGTAAGCGAGAAAGCGGATGTTTATTTCTTCGATGAAGTAGATCTGAATTTGGAACCACTGGTGAGAGACGCTGTTCTTTTGGCTTTGCCCTTATCTCCGTTATGTGANTTTTCTTGCCAAGGTTCTGAACCTGAGAAATTTCCAGTCTTAGAAANTGCAGAGAACTTGCAAAATGAAGAAAAAGGNGATCCGCGTTGGGCAGTTCTAGACCGTTTGAAGGAATAAATAGGTNAAAGGAAATAAATAGAATCCGAATCTAGTATCAGTTCACTCACGGTTGCGCTAGCCTTAGTTTGCTCCCGAAGGGTGGAGCAAAATAGCAAACTCAAGGAAAAGCAGTAATGGCTGTCCCAAAGAAAAAAACTTCAAAGGCAAAAGGTAGGAGTAGAAGAGCATCTGCCTGGCCTATAGGNCAATCAGCTCGGAGTGTCTGCCCGCGNTGTGGGGCTATTAAAAGACCTCATCGGATCTGTTCTAATTGNGGGTGGTACGCCGGAAGACAGGTTATTGACGTTGATTGAAAATTGTGAACTTGATCACGGTTTTACAAAACGTTTAATTAAAGGTTAGAGGAATCTAAATTGCTACCTGTTGCAGTCGACGCTATGGGCGGTGATAATGCTCCGCAAGAAATAATCGCCGGTGCTCAAAAAGCTATTGACGACCATGGAATTCCTGTTTTGCTAGTTGGAAAACCAGAAGTGCTAGAAACAATGACGGAAATTCCTATTTTGCCGGCATCAGAAATTATTGAAATGGATGCGGAGCCAGGATCAAGCGTTCGACAAATGAAAGACTCTTCTTTAGTAAGAGCTGCGGAAGCAGTAAGAGATGGGGTTGCTTCTGCGATGGTTAGCGCTGGGAACACCGGAGCAACAATGGCTAGCGCATTATTGCGAATGGGTCGTATAAAAAATATTGCTCGACCNGCGATCGCCACTTTGNTGCCTTCCCCNGGTGGGACTCCAACTGTTCTTTTGGATTCCGGGGCTAATTCTGAGTGNAATTCAGAATGGTTGCTTCAATTTGGTCAAATGGGTGCAGTTTTTGCGCAGCACAGACTTGGTATAAAAGAACCGCGAGTGGCTCTACTCTCTATTGGCGAAGAGCCCGGGAAAGGCAGCCTTCTAATTAAAGATTCTTTCACTGATTTCTCAACAGCGCAGTTCAACGGTGGTTCTTTTGTAGGAAATATAGAAGGAAGGGATCTGCTCACCGACGCTGTTGACGTAGCAGTGACGGATGGTTTTACAGGGAATGTTGCTTTAAAAACAATTGAAGGAACTATGAAGACATTTTTTTCAACAATGTTAGAAAAAATGTCTTCACGCCCAGAAGCAACGTCGGCTTTAGAAATATTGGGACCTGAACTTGATGAACTTTTAAAACTTTTTCATCCAGACACATANGGAGGNGCGATGCTCCTAGGAGTTAAAGGNGTTTGCATAATTAGCCATGGTTCTTCAGGNGCTTTAGCAATTGAAAATGCCATAAAGGTAGCTGCAGAAATGGATGAGGCTAAAATAGTTGAGAGTTTAANGNTATCTTTCAGTTAATTTCAATATTTTTCAGTACATTTAGCTCCTTAAGCTTAAAACTTGACACTCGGCTAGTATGAGTGCAACTGGAGAAAATTTCCAGTCAAAGACAAGGAGTTCTTTTGCCTGCAGAAACCCATATGGAAGGCGCCCCAATAGAGCGCGACGAGGTTTTAGACCTTGTTAGAGAACGTTTAGCAGATATTCTTGAGATAGATCCTGCTGGCATAGCGGAAGGTGCTTCATTTGCTGATGACCTNGGGGCAGATTCGCTTGCTTTGATTGAACTGGTAGAAGCTTTAGAAGAGGAATTAAGCGAACGCTCTTCCGGATTCAGGATCGACGATGATGATCTCGAAGACCTTAGGACAGTGCGAGATGCCGTTGACTATGTCGTCTCTCGTTTCAATTAATCCGGAAATCGGGAAACAGCCAGTCCTTGAAAAAGAGACTCGACTGAAACTCGAAGAAGGAATTGGCTACGAATTCAAAGACCTTAACGTTTTGTCTATCGCTTTTAGACATAGATCTTGGTGTTCAGAAAATGAGGGAGACTCTAATGAACGTCTTGAATTTCTTGGGGATGCTGTTTTGGGNTTATTAGTAGCAAAAAATGTTTTCGAAAATTATCCAGATAAGCCNGAAGGTGATCTCGCAAANATTAGATCTGACGTGGTCAGNTCACAAGCTTTATCTGAAGTTGCCCAAGAGATCCACCTCGGTGATGTGCTGGCTTTAGGAGTTGGTGAGGAACTAGCACAAGGACGTGAAAAAGAATCAATTCTAGCAGATTGTCTAGAAGCACTTTTAGGTGCAGTTTTCTTAGATGGAGGAATAGAAAGCGCAAAGCTTGTAGTTGAAAAACTGTTCTCTGAGAAGATTGGNTTGACGTCACTCGAACCAGGCTTTACTGACTATAAAACCCGATTGCAAGAACTAACGGTTCAAATATCAGAGCCAGTACCAATTTATCTAGTCGATTCCGATGGGCCTGATCATGAAAAACGTTTTTGCGCGACAGTCGAGATAGGTACCCATAGCTTCGGTCCAACGTATGGGACATCTAAAAAGAAAGCTGAACAGGCAGCAGCAAATCTCGCTTACAACTTTTTTGAATTTGAAGAGAAAGGGGCAAAGACATGAATCTTGCTCTAGAACTCCCTGAGATAGAAACGATCAGACGCGACCTTGATCGTGAAATAGGAGGAAAAAAAATTAAATCAGTTGATGTTTCCTCAGTTGCCGTAATAGAAGGTTCTAAAAATAAAAAGACATTTAGTTCAGAACTCGTTGGCACAAAACTGGGCTTGGTAGAGCGAAAGGGCCTCTACTTAATGACAGAACTAGACAAGAAAAAACTTTTATTTATAAAGCTTGGAGTAGGAGCTTCACTAAGAAGGCACGCGACGAAAGACACTACCGATAAAGACACCGTTTTAAAAATTACCTTCACGGTAGGTGGCCAACTAAGACTCATAGATCCTGAAGAAAACTCAAGAGTCAGCGTATTTTCTTTAGAAGACTTAGCCGATCCAGATTTCATCGAAGAGAAATTTCCAGAGTTTAAACTTATGGGAATGGACCCAGCTCTTGAGCCGGAACCATGGACTGAATTCGCAAAACGCGTGCTCAGGGAGGAAGAATCGATTGATTTGAAGACTCTGCTATGCGACGACTCAGTAGTTGTGGGTGTAGGTGACATATACAGCGATGAAATTCTTTTCCACGCAGGACTAAGGCATGATCGACAAAGTGATTCTCTTTCTATACAAGAAGTCAGGCGTCTTTATCGTTCAGTTGTTGAGGTAATCGTAGAAGCGGTCAAATACCGTGGCACTTCTATCGAAGAAAGACAATTTATTGATGTCTTTGGAGAATCTGGTGGATTCGCTGAACATTTGGCAGTTTATGGAAGAGAAGGTTTATTCAGTCCTACAAGCAAGAAACCAGTTCAAAAAGTCAAACATAAGGGACGTTGGACATTTTTCTGTGAAACTCAAGTCTGAGGTTCAAAGGTCCAAAAATTAAAATTTTTTCTGAATGAAACCAAGACCCTTTGCTTACTGACTATGGTCGCGTAAGTGTTCTTGAAACGTCTAACTATAAAAGGCTTTAAGTCCTTCGCTGATCCGGCGACACTTGACCTTGAGCCTGGTGTCACTGCTGTTGTCGGACCAAATGGAAGCGGTAAATCTAATGTAGTTGATGCGGTTGCGTGGGTATTAGGTGCACAAGCTCCGAGTGCAGTNAGATCACAACGAATGGATGACGTGATTTTTGCTGGCACGACTGACAGAAGTGCTCTTGGGCGAGCAGAAGTGTCTCTTACAATCGACAATTCTGATAGCAGCCTTGCTTTAGATTTTCCAGAAATTACCATCACCAGAACTCTTTTTAGAAGTGGAGAAAGTGACTATTCACTTAACGGTTCACCATGCAGATTGCTTGACATCCAGGAGTTACTTTCAGACGTTGGCGTAGGAAGACAACAACACGTAATTATCTCACANGGTCAAATAGATGCCGTTCTAAATGCTAGGGAAGAAGATCGTCGTTCCATTATCGAAGATGCAGCAGGAATCTTGAAATTCCGNAAGAGAAAAGAGAAGGCAGAAAGACGACTTGACTCAACAGGGGCAAACCTCGATCGACTTGGCGATATGCAGCGTGAAGTGAAAAGACAGTTGAAACCATTAGAGAGACAAGCAGATGCAGCAAGAAAACATGGGGACTTCCTAGAAGAATTAAAGTCTCTTCGNTTGTTTCGACTAAATAAAGAATTCAAAGAACTGAAAAGTTTAGCTTCAAGCGAGTCAGAGAGACGTTCGGATTTCACTAAACAAGAAACCCTCACCGTAAACGAACTAAAGAGCTTCGAAAGTAAAATTTCAACAGCTGAAAGTGAATTAGCTTCAAGAGGTGAGGACGATTTAGGTGACCAACTAGTTCGTTTTGAGGCTCTACGGGAACGAGCTCGTGGGTTGAAAGCAGTCTTATTAGAACGCCAAAAGGGAATAGAACGCGATCGTGACACTCTTGTCTCTTCAGAGGTAATAGCTGGTCTAGAGGTAGAGCTGATTAAAGCAAAAAAAGAAGAAGAAAGCTTAATTGAAGAAAAGGAATCGCTTTCCCCCGAGGTTGAAGCTCTAAAACAGTTAGAGCAAGAATTAGTAGACGATTGGTCGACTTTCAAAACTGATTGGGCTGATGGAGTTCCAATGATAGGNGGTCGAGCTTCAGAGATACGAGGTGAATTAGGCGTCCTCAGAGCTTCCGTAAATCAAAAAGAATCTGAAAAAAATCAATTCCAAAAAAAGTTAAACGAAGTTAAAAATCCTGAAACAGAACTTAACGAAAAATTAAGTTNATTAACTTTAGATCTGAGTTCGCTGAGACAAGAAAATGAGGCTTTAACCGAAAGTATTACTCGTGATAAAGAAGCTTTAAAGAGACAAATAAATATCCGCAATAAATCATGGGAAGATTTAGCCGAAGCAAAAGCAAACTTGCGTAGCACGCGAATAGAGATAGAGGCTTTGACCCAAGCAATTAAAAGCATCGGTCAGACACCAGCAGACCAACAGACTTTGGCGAGCAAGGGGAGTTTAGGGTTTTTGTCAGATCTGATTGAGATAGAGCCTGGGTATGAAAAAGCTTTTGAATCTACGGTTGAAGATTTTCTTTCCACGATTATTTTTGATACCAAAGAAAATGCAATAGAAGCGTTAAGCAAAATTGACGTAGAATCAAGNTCAGCNTCNGTAGTGGTTATCGATACGCGATTTGAAAAATTGAAAGTTAAAAATGTTGGTAACCAGCTTCGCAGTCATNTCAGNGCAACAGATGNAACGCTGGATCTGTTTCTNGACCAACTTCTTGCNAATGTGGTAGTTCATGAAGGTGGCCTTGATGAAATAGTTGAAACTGTTGTTCGCAATCCAGAAATCACCGTAGTAAATAAGACCGGTGACAAGTTTGGTTTTCTCGGATGGAGAGTTGGTCAAAAAGACCAGGGGAATATAAAGAATATTTTGGAAGATGCAACTAGTCGCCTCTTATTGGAAGAGACCAAAGTAGAAGAAAAGCAAACCATTTTTTCTGGGAATGAAACACGAACTCAAGAGATGGAAGACCACTTAGATGAAACGCAAAAAAAGTTTGAAGAGTGCAAGCGTAATGAGTCTTCGTTATCTGAATCATTACAGAAAATCAAGGTTGAGCAAAAAGCCAATGACTTAGAAAACCAAACAATACAGGACCGCATCAATGAAAACGATCAACGAATTAAAAATGAAACGCGGCAAATTGCTGAATTGCAAATCCGGTTAGAAGAANTAGAAGAAGCAGAAAAAACCTCGGTTCAAGCAGCCCAAAGAATGACAGATGAAAGAAGTCGACTAGAAAGCAGATCTGCTGAAACCGCAGCTAGACGAACAGAATGTGAGGTTAGATCCGCAGATATTCAAGGAAGGTTAGCTGTTGTAAAAGCCCGGGTGAGCGAACTAGATATACGTTTGGAAAAACTCTCTGGTGAACGAAAAGAAGTGGCTGGGCGAAGTGAAATAATTGAAAAGAAAGAAAGAGCTACATCCTTTTTGATTGACTCGCTCGATAGTAGAACTGAAATAATAGAAAAGCGTTTAACAGATTTGAGAATTCATCGCCGTGACCAATCTGATCGTGTTCGAGAGATAACTTCACAGTTAGATGAGCTTCGGTCGTCACGCAGAAAAAAGGAAGACGAAGTACGAACTTTACGGGAAAAGCAGTCTCGTTTAGAAATAGAAAGAGCTGAGACTCGATTAAAGTTAGAGAATCTGACCGAGACTATGAGGTCTGAATTCGACAGAGAGCCCAATTCAATTGGCGAGCTGTCTGATCCGGAACTACCCGANGGNTNGACTGTTTCTGAACGAATAGCTGAACTTGAAAGAGAACTNAAGCTAATAGGGCCTATAAATCCCTTAGCGTTGCACGAATTTGATGATCTAAGAGAACGTTATGANTTTCTCGAAGAACAACTTGAAGACGTCCGCTCGACAAGAAAAGAACTCCGAAAAGTAATTCGTTCTATTGATATTGAAATCAAAGAAGTTTTCGCTTCGGCATTTGCGGAAGTGGCAACTAATTTTAACGATTTATTTGAAGTCCTGTTCCCAGGTGGACATGGAAAACTGACGTTAACTGATCCGGAAAATCTTTTAGACACAGGAATAGATATTGAAGCTCGACCTTCCGGAAAAAATGTGAAAAAACTTTCCTTACTTTCCGGCGGTGAAAGATCTTTGACAGCTCTTGCTTTTCTTTTTGCAGTTTTCCGAAGCCGACCTTCTCCGTTTTATGTAATGGACGAAGTTGAAGCTGCACTAGATGACGCAAATCTTTTCCGCTTCCTTGGATTGGTTGACCAATTCCGCGATGAGTCCCAGCTTCTAATAGTTTCACATCAGAAAAGAACAATGGAGTCAGCGGATTGTCTTTATGGAGTATCTATGGCCTCAGGTGGTTCTTCAAAAGTTGTCAGCGAAAGAGTGGGGGCAACGCGTTCAGCAGAACGCCTTGGCATGCTAGCTAGCTAGAAATAGCCATTCCGATTACCCCACACCTGCTAGTCAAGGTAGCGTCAAAGTGTGCGAATTTTAGTAGTTGATGATGAACCTGACCTAGTAACAGCTTTAGAGCGTGGACTTAAGCGAGAAGGTTACGCAGTAGATACTGCCACAAGCGGNGAAGAAGCTTTAGCTAAAGCATCTTGGAACCCNTATGATTTGGTTTGTTTAGATCTGAACATGCCTGATTTAGATGGTCTAGAGGTATGTGACGCACTAAGGAGTTCTTCATTTCAAGGGATTACGCCTCGAGTTCTAATGCTTACTGCCAGAGACACTATTGATGACAGGATCCGAGGTCTAGACGTAGGTGCCGATGACTATTTAGTGAAGCCCTTTTCATTCGATGAATTAGCCGCAAGAGTCCGCTCGTTACTGCGCCGCGATTCTGGACAGACAGGGTCTCTTATAGAGCTAGGTCCTCTTATGGTCGACACCTCCAGACACGTGGCTAAAAGAGGCGAAAGACTCCTTGAACTAACTTCAAAAGAATTCACATTATTGCGATACTTTATGTCCAAACCTGGCCAAGTAATTCCTCAATCAGAGCTCCTAGACCATGTCTGGGATGAGCATGCTGATCCAGTCACTAACACAGTTCGGGTAACTGTCGGAACTTTAAGACGTAAAATATCAATAGGGGATGAGACTGACTTGATAGAAACAGTCGTTGGTAGCGGATACCGACTATTAGAAGATCCACTCCAAGAAACTTTTGACAAGTAAGGCCAAGTATTGAATTCAAGCAAAAAAACTCAAAGACTCGGCAGTATAAGGACTCGAATAGCTTTGCTTTACTCAGTGCTCTTATTCGGTTTAGCCGCAATAATTTTAGGTGTCATTTATCTTTCATTTTCAGAGTCTCTCTCGGACGAAAAGATTTCACAGCAATATTTAGGGGTAGAACAAGTCGACGCAAATAAAGATAGATCTAGTTCATTTGAAGAGATAGATGAACTAATTCTGTTTGAAGAAAATGTCAACCGAAATGCGGTTGAGGAACTAAGAGACTACATATTTTTAGCGCTCGCTGGGCTTCTATTGATAAGCCTTATCGTTGGTTGGTATGTAGCAGGGATTGTGTTGAAACCTATAAAACATATTTCTTTTGCAGCACGCGAAATATCTGCTACTGACCTGTCGAAAAGAATTGATTTAAGAGGGCCGTCGGATGAACTTCGTGACTTAGCAGACACTTTTGATGAAATGCTTACAAGATTAGATAAGGCTTTCCGGAATCAACGCGAGTTTCTTGAAGAAGCGGCACATGAGTTACGAAACCCTCTAGCTGTTATGAGAGCGAATTTAGAGGTTGTAAGCGCAGACCCAGATTCGACAATTGAGGATTTTGTTGCAGCTAGCGAAGTAGCAGGTAGGGCATCAGACCGAATGGGAAAGCTCGTAGACGACCTGTTGCTTTATGCCCATCATGAACGTCCTGATTTGCAACGTGTCAATCTCGACTTGACTGAACTAGTAATCAACACAGTTGAGGATTTCCAAGCGGAAGCGAAATCGTCAGAGGTTTTGCTTGGTGTCGAGTGCGACTCTGATTTGGAAGTTGTNGGTGACCCTTCAGCTTTGAGGCGTGCTTTTGCGAATATTCTAAGTAACTCCATTCGTGTCTCTGAAAAGGGTAAACATATTTATGTAAAAGCTGGGAATGATGCAGAAATGGTTTGGATCTCAGTTAGCGACGAGGGACCCGGGTTAGATCCTGAAGATTCTGAAAAAGTCTTTGATCGATTTTGGAAAGGCGACGAGGTTTCCGCACGAGAAGCTGGTCGTTCAGGTCTCGGTTTGGCAATAGTAAAAACTATTGTTGAAACCCATGGGGGTAGGAGCACTGTTAGATCAACAAAGGGTGAAGGTTCCACTTTTACGATCTGGTTACCCAGATTGATAAAAGGATAAAATATTGAGTTCTTTTTGACCTGAGAGATAATAGATTTGTTTTATGGAAGAACAGATGGAACCGTTTGCAGGAGAAGAAACTAAAGAATCAGAAGTGCAGAGTCCAAACCAAGAGGAACAGACTTTTCCAGGTTTGTTGCCATCGCCAATAATCTCAGATCAAAAAAACATGAGAAAAGTCGGATTGTTATTTCTTGCTGCTGGGTTATTCATAGTTTCTTTAACCGGAGCGTTTATTTTTGCCTGGGTAGTCAATGAAGAAGACAACGAGCTTTCATCAGTGAATTTGGCCTCCGGTCAAATTTTTGCAGTGCAAGAATTAATGGAAGCGCTTGCAAATAACTCTTCAGAACTGACTGAAAGTGAAGTGGCTGCGATCATCGCAGAGATTACTTTGTCAAGCTCAGAAATCGAACCTGTAGTAGCTGTAGCAGATACGGTTTCCCGTTCAGTGGTAATAGTTCGTTCTGAAACAGGACAGGGCTCTGGAATAGCTTTGGATGATCGCCGTCGAGTTGTTACTAATGCCCATGTGTTAGGTGATTCTGACACACTGCAAGTTTTACTTCCCAGTGGACGAATGGTGGGGGCTAAAGTCATCGGATCAGATATTAGGCGTGACGTTGCAGTTATCGAACTGGATGACACAGATAACAGTTTGACACCTGCAGTGTTTGCTTCGAGCCAAAATCTTCGTGTAGGACAATTAGCAGTAGCAGTCGGGAGTCCGTTTGAGTTGAATCAAACAGTCACAGCCGGGATAGTAAGTGCGATTGGACGAGTGGAACCTTCATACGGGTGCGAAATCGCTGGGGCAATGAGCGCGGAGTGTGCAGGGGTAGCAATGATTCAAACTGATGCTCCCATAAATCCCGGTAATTCTGGTGGTCCACTCGCCGATAGAAACGGACACGTAATAGGCATGAACACCTCAATAAGAACAGAGGGTTTTCTGTCAGCAAATGTTGGAGTTGGTTTCGCAATTCCCAGCGACACTGTCTTGCTTGTGGCGGAGCGTTTAGTTTCCGGGGAGCCTATAGGAACGGCTTTTTTAGGAATACTTGGTGAGACACCCACCGATGGAAGAGCGGGAGCTTTACTTTTAGAAGTTCAAGAATCCTCACCCGCACATAAAGCAGGTTTGGAAGTGGGGGATTTAATTGTTCGTGTAGACAGACGACCAATATTAAATATGCAAGCTCTACGAGCTGATATTCAACTCCGACTTCCCGATGACAAGGTTATTCTTGAGTACATCAGGGGAGAAAAAATTGCAGAAGCCATTGTTTCTCTTGCNTCTTTAGATGANGAGTACCAGTAGTTGGTGCATGAATATTAGTTTTTACCATTTAGAATCAATATCCGAAACGAGAATGTAAGACTTAATTTTTTNTGCGTTTGTNTAAAGTGGAGCGAATCCTGTCAGAATNAGGCAGACTATTGGACTGTAACGATACGAAAAGTATCTTCAANGAATTAGAAAAAGAGAGAGTGGTATAGACGTGACCGTAAGACTTCGTTTGATGCGAATGGGCAAGAAGAAGCAGCCGACTTATCGAGTGGTAGCGGCAGATAAGCGTAAGGCACGCAATGGTAAGTTCATTGAAGTTATAGGCTTCTATGACCCTAAGCAGGATCCATCGGTTATAGAAATTGAGAATGAAAAAGCCGTTCACTGGCTCAACAACGGAGCACAGCCTTCAGAGAGAGTTGAGAAGTTATTGAAAATTTCAGGTGCTTGGGATGATTTTAAAGGTTTACCTGAAGGCACTAGTGTGACGGACGCACCTGTTGCGGAATCGAAGCCTTCGCGAAAAGCTCAGGAAGCTGCAAAAGCAGCCGAAGAACCAGCAGCCGAAGAACCAGCAGCCGAAGAACCAGCAGCCGAAGAACCAGCAGCCGAAGAACCAGCAGC
>PATJ01000033.1 GCA_002713545.1 Acidimicrobiaceae bacterium | reverse complement strand
ATTGCTTTCTTGCAAGTTGATCAGGATGCTGGCGATGGTTCACAGGCTCACGTTATTGAGCTTGCTTCAGGTTGGATGGCTGAGAACGCTGATCATGTAGATGAATGGATTCATTCAGCTATGGCTTCTCTAGCTGCTGGTGACACACCAGAAACAATCGAAGGACCAGCAATCGAGGCAGCAGAAGAAGTTGCTTTGCCTGATTTGGGTGGACGAACAGTGTCAGTAGCTATCGAAAACGCCTACCTGCCTTACAACTATGTGGACGCAGAAACTGGTGAAATCGGTGGCTTTGACTACGATTTCTTCGGTGAGATCTGTAATCGTCTTAATTGCGAACTTGATTACACAGAGTTTGCATGGGAAGCAACGATTCAATCTGTGGGTGATGGAACATTCGACACCGCAGGTGGCGGAATTACTATCACAGCAGAGAGNGAAGAAACTCTAGATTTCACNGACAGCTACATAAGTGTCGACCAGAGACTCATTGTCGGATTGGGTGAAGATCGTTTCGCAAGTCTCGAAGAATTCGGTCAAATGGATGAACTGACAGTTTGTTCACAGACAGGAACAACAAACGCCGAAACAGCTATAGCAAACTTNGGTGAAGATCGTGTGATCCTCTTTGAGACATTCGGCTTCGCTGTTCAAGCTCTACTATCAGGCGATTGTGATTCTGTGATCATGGACGAAACTGCTGGACAGGGATATCAGGGTGAAAACGCTGAATCACTTGAACTACTAGAAGGTGTGCTTAGCGCAGACGAACTAGGAGTTCCATTCCCTAATGGTTCAGATCTAGTAGCTCCATTTAATGCAGCTATCTCTTCAATGAAAGCAGATGGAAGCCTGTTTGAANTAGGTTCCAAATACTTTACTGACGCCTTTACAGTCACTTACGACGATATTGGCGACGGAGCTTACGCAGAGCCTGAGGTTGTGCCAGTAGCTGGTGGAACGCTTCGACTCATGATGGAAGCTGAAAGTGACGGAATCAACCCAACAGTTAACCGGTTTGCAATTTCCGGTCACATGATGGCTGGTGCCATTTTTGACACACTNGTTTGGGTAACAGATGACCCCTGCGCATGCGTGTTCGTTGGCGGTCTTGCAGAGTCATGGGAAGCAAATGATGACCTTACGCAATGGGACTTTAAGATACGTGAAAACGTAGAGTTCCATGATGGCACAATGCTTGACGCTGCAACGGTTGCATTCGCCGTGGAAAGACAGCTAGCTGATCCTCTCATCTCACTTGCTCTTAAGCCAGTCTTAGATACAGCAAGAGAAGGAGGAGCAGTAGAAGTAGTAGATGACATGACTGTACGTTTCTATGCGTTACGACCTCATGTTGACTTCCCGACTTACTTCTCAGGTCAGCTCGGCTATATTCCTTCACTCGCTTATATGCAGGCAGCTCTTGACGATCCAGCCTTGAACCAGATGCCTGTAGGCACCGGAGCGTTCATGATGGANAGCCGTGAGCAAGACTTGATGACTCGTGTAGTTAAGAACCCTAATTGGTGGTACAACGACCATTTGGCAGCNGGAGAAGTTCTCCTNGATGCAATAGAGTTCTATGTTTACACAGATAGTGAACTTGGCGCAGGAGCAATGGAGGCAGGTGACCTTGATGGTGTATCCACCTCAAGCATTGATGCAGCTATGATCCTGAGAGATCTAGCAGATGACGGATATCAGGTTGTCGAACAAGACCTTGGTGAGGAAACATTCGCGATGATGAACACCTCAAAGGCTCCATTCGATGACATTCGTGCACGAAAAGCTCTGACTTACGCAACTGCTAAGGCCGACTATTTGGAATTCATAGGTCAAGGCGAGCTCAGATCAGCTGATTCCTGGTTCCCACCAGAGTCGATTTTCCATAATCCTGATGTTAAGCAGGANGCAGATATGCCAGAAATGGCTGCTCCGCTAGTTGCAGAATATTGCGGGGATAATCCTGACAACTGCAGTGATGGAAAGATCAATATGGAATTCCAGTACTCAGGCCCATCGGTTATTCAGGATCGAATATTTGATGTTCTTGCCGCAGGGTATGAGCCTTACTTCAACGTAACTAAAGACATGCTTTTGCAAGATGATCACATAACGCAGACAGCAATCGGTCAGTTCGACTTCCTAACCTGGAGACAGATGGGAGCCCGTAACCCGGATGGTGATGGTGTATGGATCGTCTGTGACGCAATCGGATTCTTGTCACTTAACTGGCCGCGTTATTGCTCACCAGAACGTGACGAGATTATTTTCGAAGCACGAGGCAATACCGATCGTGATGCGGTTGTTCAAGCATGGAAAGACGTTGCCGTAAATGTGCAGGAAAGCTACACATACGTGATGCTTACTCACACCTTGTGGAATGCAACTTATGATCCCAAGGTAAGGGGAGCTTGTGACTTTAAGTTCCCTGATGGGACAGAGCCATATTGTCGAGGAACTGGTGGCGGATACGGAAGTTACTCCACCATGTGGTTTGAAGAGTAATTAGAGTCAAACTCAATGATTTAAGGGCGGCTGACTATGTCAGCCGCCCTTTTATTTTTTCTTTATAAGCGGATGGAGATTTAGTCTTTGTCAGCGCTAACATCGAACTTCTACGTATCTATCTTGACCATGGGTGGGGGGAAATGGGTTTTCTTTTAAAGCGCATAGCACAAATGGTTTCTGTGATTATCGCAGCGACTTTTTTAGCTTTTGCCGCGATGAACTATTTGGGAGACCCGTTGTTCAATGTCGTTGGTTTCGTTGCTTCAGTTGATTGTGATGCTGTTAGCGCAGGAGAGATCGAAGACGTTTCTGGTCAGGGGGGGACAGATGTAGGTGACTGCGAAGTTGTAGAAGCGGCAAGAGAAAAGTATCACTTGAATGATCCTCTACCTGTTCGTTACGTGAGATGGGTTGGAGATGTTGTTCAAGGTGACCTCGGGGTTTCATTCAAAAACTCAATGCCCGTTACTACAATTATTGGGAACCGACTACCAAAATCAATATTTCTCATGGTAGTTGCAGAAATTTTTGCTCTTGTTATAGCGGTTCCTGCAGCTATTAGAGCTGCGTATAAAGCAAATCGTGCATTCGATAAATCAGCTACAGTCTCTTCTTTTGGTTTTATTTCTCTACCAAATTTTGCACTTGGTGTGATCCTCTTCTACTTATTTGTAGTCAAATGGCAGATATTCCCAAGCCGGTACGAAGATGATGACTTTTTCACTCGTTTACGATCGACCGTTCTGCCAGGGATGACGCTAGCTCTTCCTCTAGCCGCTACCTACTTTCGTCTATTAAGAACAGATCTGATAACAACTTTGCAGGAAGATTTTGTTCTTATGGCAAAAGCTAAAGGACTTTCGGATCGTTGGATAATGTTTCGCCACGTTCTACGACCTTCGCTTTTCTCTTTGGTGACAGTTTTTGGTTTAAGTACTGGAGGACTGATAGGCGGAGCGTTAGTTGTTGAACAAATTTTCGTAATCCCAGGATTGGGAAGAACTTTTGTTGAAGCCGTTATTAGGGATGATTTTCCACTTGTACTTGGATTAGTCACTATAATTTCCTCATCCTTCATAGCAATCAACTTCATTGTTGACATTTTTTATTCCGTTATTGATCCGAGGGTAAGCCGTGAAACCTGATAACCGTGAGAATCTAGATTTGTCCAATCTGGAAAATGAGAAAATGGATAAACGTAAAATCGGTTTTGGTTTTTGGGTTTCCATCGGATGGATGGTTTTGGTAATTATGGCAGCTTTCTTAGCGCCCATTTTGCCCATCCCCGATCCGGATCAGACGGGAGTGGGGGGACGCCTTGACGCTCCAAACTGGGATAATTGGTTCGGTACTGATACTAATGGTCGAGATATGTTCTCCAGAACAATTTGGGGTTCTAGAATTTCTCTCACTGTAGGGTTTTTCGCGATAGTTTTTGGATTCATCGTTGGGGGACCCATAGGGATCGTTGCAGGTTTTTTCAAAGGCGCGACCGATAAATTGCTCTCTATCATAATTTTCATACTCTTTGCTTTCCCGGGTTTGGTGCTCGCACTTTTGATTATTTCACTTTTAGGTCAGACACTCGCAGTTGTTTGTTTAACAGTTGGAGTCGTAGGTGTTGCACCAATTGCACGTTTAGCGCGAGCAATCACAATTGCTACTGCTGAAAGAGAGTTCGTGGCGGCATCAAGAATTCTAGGATCCACCAATCGGAGAATCATGATTCGAGAAATTCTTCCTAATGTGACTATCCCAATGGGAGCCCTGGCGTTTTTAGGTATGGCCCTGGCGATTGTCGGAGAAGGAGGGCTTGCATTTTTAGGACTTTCGGTTGAAGAAGGATTTTCTTGGGGAAAGATGATTGTTTTGGGATCTGCTTCTAGAACTCTTCAAAAAGCGCCATGGGTTTCAATGTTTCCTATAGGAATAATGTTTTTAACAGTTATGTCACTTAACTATGCAGGTGACAGGTTAAGAGATTTCTTTGACGTGCGTGAAATAGGAATTGGGGGAGGTTGATAATGTCTGCCCCATTAGTTTCTGTTGAAGATCTTCATGTCAGTTTTTTAACTGAACAAGGCTCCGTGCGAGCGGTTGACGGAGTTTCATTTGATCTTGAACCCGGGAAATCAATAGGAATTGTAGGTGAATCCGGATCCGGTAAATCTGTTACCGCCAAAACACTGATGAATCTTTTGCCTTCTTATGCGCAAGTGGAAGGTTCAATGAAATTTGACGGAAGAGATTTAAGAGAAATTGCTGGAAAGAAAGAAAAACATTTCTGGGGTGTAGAAATGACCATGATTTTTCAAGACCCGATGACTTCTTTGAACCCGGTTAAACGCGTAGGTGAGCAGATTGCTGAATCACTGCGTGTTCATATGAACCGAAGTCGCAATGAAGCTATGGCCGAAGCTGGAGATTTACTTGAACAAGTAGGAATTCCAGAACCTGCTAAACGGCTTCGACAATATCCACATGAACTTTCTGGAGGTCTCAGACAAAGGGTTGTGATCGCCATAGCTTTGGCATGCGGACCAAGACTTTTAATAGCTGATGAACCCACAACTGCCTTAGACGTCACAGTCCAAAAGCATATTTTGGACCTTTTAGACGATCTTCGCAAAGAGCGTGGCATGTCGATGATTCTCATAACGCATGACCTTGGAGTCGTAAAAGGGCGCACAGATGAAATCATGGTCATGTACGGAGGTCGAACGATGGAAGAGGCTCCAACTCCTACTCTCTTCGAATGTGATGGACTACATCCCTACACGGAAGCTCTGAATGCAACAATCCCAAGGATCGACACTCCAAGCCATACGAGACTTGTTCCTATTCCAGGCAAACCGCCAGAGGTAATAGGTAAAATTATAGGTTGCCCATTCGTTCAGAGATGCCGCTATTCCACTAGTGAGTGTTTAACTGAGATGCCACCACTAGTTGAGCAAGGAGAGGGGCACTTTTGCGCATGCCATAATCCGGTGGGTACGCCGGAAGGCATTAATGCGAGAGAGGCTAATCAGAATGCGGGTTACACGCCTGCAGGTTTAGACATGAAAGAATTTGAAATACCCGCAGTTCGTAGAGATACAGGAGAGCTCTGATGGCTGGTAGTGGAGTGGCTCAGTTGCGTGATGATGATGACATAGTTCTAAGTGTTGAGAACTTAGTAATGGAATTTTCTGTAGGTCGGAACGAAATCGTTCATGCAGTCTCTGATGTCAGCTTTGACGTCAAAAAAGGCGAAACACTCGGAATTGTTGGTGAATCAGGATGTGGTAAGTCCACAACTGCTCGGTCTATAGTGCAACTCCCCAAGCCGACGTCAGGCAGTGTGATGGTCACTTCGGAAGGGGACTCAATTGAACTCACAGGCTTAAAGGGAGATGCACTTAGAAAAGTAAGACCTAAATTGCAGATGATTTTCCAAGATCCTATTTCTTCCCTTAATCCCCGAAGAATAGTCCGCGAAGTAGTTAAAGAAGGACTAACTATATGGCCCAANGGCATGAGCGCACAACAAATCCAAGAAAGGGTTGACGAGGTTCTTGAATCTGTTGGTATTGACCCTGAAATAGCAGCAAATCGAAGAGCACATGAGTTTTCTGGTGGGCAATGTCAGCGGATTTCTATAGCCAGAGCTGTTGCGTTAGATCCTGAAATTCTTATTTGCGATGAGCCTGTTTCTGCTCTTGACGTTTCCGTTCAAGCGCANATACTAAATCTTTTAGAGGAAATGAAAGACAAGTATGGTTTGACGCTTTTNTTTATAAGNCATGATCTATCAGTAGTTAGGAACGTCAGTGACCGGGTGGTAGTGATGTATCTCGGAAAAATTTGTGAGATTGGCAGTTCCGACACTATTTATTCTTTACCGGCACACCCGTATACTCGGGTCTTGTTGGCATCAGCGCCTGAACCTGCTTCTACAGTTGATGCGTCTGAATCAGCAATAGGTGACGACATGCCATCACCTATAAATCCCCCAACAGGTTGTCGGTTCAGAACCAGATGTCCATCTGCACAAGCTATATGTGAAGACAAAGAACCTGAAATGCAACAAGTAGGCGAAGATCATTTCGTGGCCTGCCACTTTCCTGTTACGAATAATTAAGAGATCAGACCGAGTATTTGGTCTTCATAAGACCAATCAAATTCTCGACCACCACTTTCTTGATGCCATTTATAGGTTTGGGAAGCCATTGTTGACAGATTATGTTTCGGCTGCCAGCCGGTGTCTTTGCAAATAGCATCGATGCTGAACATTACATCCCGATCCCAACGGTGAATATTTGGAGCTAATCTGGGAATGACACTCGTAAAACGAAAACGATGACGAATAGCAGCCTGTTTCCGTGAAGCTTCTTTACTGGTTCTGATATCCACTTTCACCTTGCTGTTAGATGCTGAATCAAATTCAATCTCACCATCCCAGAGTCGCTCCATTATCTCAGACGGTATAAAACGCATTTCGGCATTTTGCCCTATTGAATCAGCAGTAGTTTCTACATAATCAATATCAGATTGAGAACTGTTTCCAGTGAGATTATAGAGACGACCGAAACTGACAGTTTTACACATCAGGGATTCAAGGGCACTTGCCTGATCGTCAACATGACCAACTTGACTGATAGTAGTTCCATCTCCGGGGATTAAAATCGGTCTTCCTGACTCCATTCGGGCGAACATTCTTTGTTCACGATCAGGAATAATGTTTCTAGGTCCATAAACCATCGCGAAAGCAACTGTCGTAGCCGGAAAGCCATTTTCATATGCTTCGTCAAGGATGTCCTGGCACAACAACTTGTGCAGTCCATACTCAATTTGAGGGTCACCTCTTTCTTTAGGGTGATCCTCAGTTATAGGCAAAATATCAGTCGCTTCGTAAATTACTGTCGAGCTCGCAAAAATGTAGTGCTCAATTCTCCCTGAGAAAATCTCAACCATCAGCGCTACATCCTCAGGATGATAAGCAGTCATATCTTGCACAACATCAAAATCGAGTCCATTAAGAACATTACGAATCTGATCGGGGTCACTACGATCAGCTTTCAGCCGAGTTATNCCATCAGGGAGAGGTGCTTCAGTCTGCCCTCTATTAAGTATTGTCACATTATGACCTGATCTAACCAATTCGTGAACAAGGGCCAGACCATTGAATTGTGTCCCACCCATAACAAGAACACGCTTGGAGTCACTCATCTGACACCATCCCACAGGGAACGCTCTTCACTTTGAGGATCTATTAGAAGATCACAAAGATCATTTATTTCCATGACAGCTCTATTCTCAGTTGTATAAGTAGGCCACTCACCCAGAATTTCAGTAGAAGGATTTCCATCTCTAATAAATGAAATCCAAGCATCGTGCATGGCTTCAGCAACATGGGTTGGAAGCTCTCCTTCCCCTATAAAAATATCCACACCGGCACGCTCAAGCGTGTTGAAAGTGAAAGGTAATTCGAGAGAATGAGCAGAGCCGAACCTGCCCTCGAAAGCTCTTGAATCCCACGAGAAAAGATACATCCAAGTATTCCCGCCATGCTTTTCTCTGGTTTCAGCTAACCGAATAGCAGGAATTCTAAACACCCAATCGGTCCCAATAGCGCACGCTAACCAACCGGAATCATCACCAACTCTTTTTCGGTATGAATCAATTACTTCTTTGGGGTTCTCAACAATTCTTTCCACGTACCGGAAAAGAGTTCTTTCATCGAGATCNGTAAAACCATATAGAGACATTTCATCCTCATTGGTACCTATAAGAAGCGGTATATCACTTGCAGATCCATTATTGATCAGGTCTANTGGAGCCTCGGGTAGAGCTTTGTGCCCCCAGACTGGATAGAAGGGTTGAACACCTCTAGCTGCAAATCCCCATTTCTCAATTAGCGCTTCCTGCGCTTCAAGAATTTCAATCGCGGGTAAATCTAAGATTTCTTCCGAAGTTGGATTTCCCAAAGNTTTTAATAATTCCGAGGCTATATCAGCCCCCGCGTCAGGTTCGTGTATGTGAGAGGCAGCTCCACTCTGAGCGATAGCACGGTGAAACAACCCTTTCGCTAATGGAGAAGCGAGAAGATTGGCAACGCTGAAAGCTCCAGCAGATTCTCCACCAACAGTCACCTGATCAGGGTCTCCTCCAAAGNAGGCAATATTTTCTTGAACCCATTGAAGAGCAGCTATTTGATCGAGAAAACCGTTTAAGCCTGAAGAAGCGAATTTTTCNCCAAAGTGTTTTCCTAGTTCTGTGAAACCAAAAGCTCCTAAGCGGTAGTTGATTGTTACAACAACCACATCACCACGCGAGGCGAAAGAAGTCCCGTCATACCACGCAACTCCACCTTGACCTCTCCTGTAAGCTCCGCCATGTATCCAAACGTAGACGGGGCGTTTTTTTTCATCCGACGCGGGAGTGACAANATTTAGATACAAACAGTCTTCGTCCCAAAGTACGGGAAATCGGTCAGTCAACCCTTCGCCGGGGAGTTGAGGCGAAGCGGGGCTGAAACGTTTCGCATCCCTAACACCTTCCCAACTTTCTAGAGGTGCAGGGGCGGCAAATCTTAAATCTCCGATGGGAGGCGATGCATAAGGAACTCCAGCGAACAACTCCACACCGTTCCTGAAGCGTCCAGCGACCTCGCCATATTTTGTATTTGCGATTGGAGAATCAGATTTAATGGTTTCGTTCATTTGTTAAACTTTCAGAATTAGTGCTTCGCCTTGACCGCCGCCGCCACAAAGACTGGCAGCGCCTAAACCTCCGCCTCGGCGTTGCAGTTCGTGAATGAGGGTTAGAACAACTCGGGTTCCTGACATTCCGATTGGATGTCCAAGAGCTATCGCTCCGCCGTTCACATTTACAATTTCGTCACTTAGACCAAGATGATTCATAGAGGCAAGTGCAACAGCAGCAAATGCTTCGTTTATTTCAAAAAGATCCAAATCACTTACTTTCATTCCAGCTGAGTCCAATGCAACATTTATAGCGCTGCTTGGTTGGTGAAGAAGACTTGTATCTGGTCCTGCTACTTGCCCGTGAGCCATTAGTTCAGCGACAGGCTCTATCCCCATTTCTTCTGCCTTATCCATTGTTGTCACTATTACCGCAGCGGCACCATCTGAAATTTGTGACGCATTTCCAGCAGTGATTGTGCCATTTTTTGTAAAAGCTGGGGAAAGACGAGACATAGAGTCAAAATCGGCGTCCTGACGAATTCCCTCATCATCATTAACTGTCAGATTGTCTCCGTTTCTCAGAGGAATTTCAACGGTGCAAATTTCTTCATTAAGAAGACCATCTTTTTGGGCTTTCGCAGCACGCTGATGTGATTGAGCAGCAAACGTATCTTGGGCTTGACGCGAAATGCCAAGCTCTTCAGCAAATCGGTCAGTTGCTTCACCCATGGAACAATTTTCAATTGTGCACGTGAGACCATCGAAAAGCATCGAATCGATAAGTTCGCTGTCACCGAATCTTAGGCCAGACCTTGCTCCAGGGACCATGTATGGGGAGTTGGTCATCGACTCCATTCCACCGGCCAGAACAATTTCAGCTTCTCCAAGGCGTACCATTTGGCTTGCTAAATGAATAGCGTGCATTCCAGAAAGACAAGCTCTATTAAGTAAAGTCGAAGGAGATGTCATTGGAATTCCTGCATCAACAGCTGCACGACGGGCAGGAACTTGCCCGATTCCAGCCGAAATCACATTTCCCAAGTAAGAGAAGTCAATTTGAGCAGGTTCAATTCCAGCCCTGTTGCAGGCAGCTTTTATAGAAGTAGCACCGAGATCGGTAGCTGAAATTGATTTGAGCCCTCCTTGTAGACGACCAATGGGAGTTCGTGCACCAGCGAGAATAACTATAGGGGACAATTGACACCTCCGAGTCAAATCCAATTATCGCACCGTAACCGAAAACAATTAAATCCCGACTCCAAAAAAAGTTGTTTTTTAGATTTAGAAAATTAGATGTGTTTCAGTTTGTCGATTTAAGAAACATCGGAGAGACTTTACATATGGGCGGAAATGATTTATTAAAAGGTTTAAGGGTTCTAGAAAACTCACTCCTCGGACCTGGTTTAGTGGGAACATTTTTATCTGATCTAGGAGCTGAAGTAATTAAAGTTGAATCTCCTTCAGGTGATTACATACGTCAGATGACATGGCCAATCATTCAAGGTGACTCACTTCTCCATCTTCACACACACAGAGGCAAAAGAAGTATTGCTATAAACCTCAAAGATGAAGACGGTGCCAAAATATATAGAAATTTGCTTGAAAAAACAGATGTGGTAGTTGAAGCTATGCGACCAGGAACTCTGGAGCGTCTTGGTTTTGGTTTTGATGAACTGCTTAAAATCAATCCGAAAATTGTTTTTTGTACAATCTCAGGATATGGAGCAACAGGTCCGTACAGGGATCTGCCTAGTCACGGAATCGCATATGACACATGGGCTGGCCTTATAGAACCAGTAGTTGATGAAGATGGGTTCAAACGTATTCCCTCTATGCCGAACATCGGAATAAATGTAGGTCCAATGCTCGCGGCACTTGGAATACTTGCCGCTGTTATCAACGCCCGAGAAACTGGTCGAGGGAAACAAATCGAAGTCGCCCAGTCGGACGCAGCTGCATATGCGGATTGGTACAGGATAGAAACACACAGAGCCTATTTGCGTCCGGAAGATGAAGTTACAGGAAATCCATCTGATGACTATGAGAGAAGAGCTCCGGGATTGGCCGGAATGTGGGAAGGTGTCAGATACCAGATCTATGAAACCTTAGATGGCCATGTTTTATTCATGGCTTCTGAAAAAGCATTTTGGGAGAATTTCTGCGAAGGAATTGGCAGAATNGATCTGTTCGAACGTTGGCCAGGATCACAATATGCCGACCATGCTCGCAATAACGTAGAGCTTCATGAGCAGTTAAGAGAAATATTTAAAACTCAAACCAGTGTAGATTGGTTGGGTTTTGGACAAGAAAAAAATGTTCCTATAGCTCCGGTTAATGACCATGAAACTGTTACGGAGGATCCCCAGTTTTCGCACAGGATGCCTTTCATTTCGCAAGATGAACTTGGAGCGGATCAATTACCCCTACCAATTTATATTGATGGAGAACTGCCTACGAATCCGACAAAAGCCCCTGGAGTCGGAGAACATACTGATGAAATAATGGCTGAACTCGGATTGGATCAGCAGACTATTGATGCTCTTCGCGAAAAAGGAGCAATTGGCGCTCTGCGGGAAACTGATTGAATGATTCATAATGCTTAGTGCGCTTAGCAGATCTGTGAAAGGCCATGTTGTATTAATCACAGGAGCTGGTTCAGGTATAGGGCGCGCTACAGCCCATTTGTTCGCTGATCATGGTTCATACGTGGCTGTGACAGACATTGAGGCACANCGAGTTGAGAAAGTTGTGGAAGAAATTAACGAGAGTGGAGGAAAAGCTAGAGGGTGGGAACTCGATGTTACTGATGGAACAAAAGTAAAAAACGTTACCGAAGAAGTATCTCTTTGGGGGTCTGAAAACAATAAAGTGATTGATGTTCTTGTCAATAACGCTGGTGTTTCGCTGCCAGTAACTATCAACGATCCTTTGATGGAAGAACAGTGGGAGAGCGGGATTGATATTCTTCTTAGCTCACATGTGCGTCTAATAAGAGCGTCTTTACCTTATTTGAGTAATTCTGTGGCTCCAAGAATTATTAATNTTTCTTCAACTGANGGTGTTGGGGGTTCAGCAGCAGCATCAATTTANACCGCCGCCAAACATGGGGTTGTAGGACTCACACGAGCTTTGGCCGTGGAACTGGGAGAAAGTGGCATAACAGTTAATGCCGTGGGACCAGGTCCGATAAGAACTGGAATGACAGACGAGATACCTGAAGAGGCTAAACAAAAATTTGCACGTCGAAGAGTTCCCGTTCGAAGATATGCAGAAGCTGAAGAGGTGGCTCATGCNATTCTGAGCCTTGCTTTACCCGCGTCAAGTTACATTAACGGACATTTACTGATGGTTGATGGCGGTATGACTATTAAAAATAACTGAATTAATTATTTTTAGCCTTGGAATAGACTCAAACTTTCATAAAGAACTGATGGAGTATCACTGCCTTTTACGTGTATGGCTATTTCAGTCAATATTAAAGTCCCAGCCTTATGTTCTTTAGCTTCTTTCATGCGTGTTCGGGCATGAACAGTGGAACCGGCTGGAACAGGTGCAAGAAAACGAAGACGGTCTCCTCCGTAGTTGATTACATTCTGAAAACCTTTTAAACGTGCACCTGAAGAGCCTTCGAGCATCAGACTTAGAACCGGGACCAAGCTAAGTGTGAAGAAGCCGTGTGCAATAGTTGTGCCGAATGGTCCAGCTTTTGCTTTTTCTTCATCGATATGGATCCATTGGTGATCTCCAGTTAGATCAGCAAAAGCATTTATCTTTTCCTGACTCAATTCGAATTCTGGACCCCAGTCGCTCCATTCTTCGCTTACGTTGGCGTTCAATGCATCTAAGTCATCAAAAGCAATTTCTTCCATTTTAATTTCCTTTTGGTTTATGTTTTATCTTCAGNGGCTTCTATTATGTCTCAACCAGCCACGGTAAGTGTAAGGATACCGNAGGCAGCCTATNGGAGGGAATGTGGACAGACATTATAAAGAGGCATGGGAAGANNTAACNNCANAGGGNGCCCCATTCNCTTGGTCCAATATTGAAATNAGNAATNANATGACCAGAGTCTACGATTCCGCTCCNGCNAANCTNNTTGACATTTGGAGNATGTCNGNTGCCCACGGAGANAAAGANTATNTGATTTACGACGATGAGAGAATTTCTTATGATGCGGCTCACGTTGAAGTGGATTGCATTGCTTCATATCTTCATGACTTAGGTGTCGGACACGGTGACAGGGTTGCAATATTGATGAGAAACTATCCTGAATGGGTTTTAACCTACTGGGCAGTTGCTTCGCTCGGAGCCGTAGCGGTGGGGATGAACGCATGGTGGACAGGTCCAGAGATTGAATTTGCTGTAGACGATTGTGAACCAAAAGTAATTGTTTGCGATCAGGAAAGACTAGAAAAACTTACTCCACACTTAAGCGCTCTTCGGGGTGAAGGCGGCATTCACGTCTTGGCAGTTAGAACAAAAGCTGACCTGCCTGAAGATGCTGTTCACTGGGAGGATGCAATTTCTAAAGGTAAAGAACTCCCAAATACACCGAAAGTTTTAATTGAACCTGATGACGATGTATGCGTTTTCTACACATCTGGGACAACCGGGCATCCGAAAGGAGCAGTCCTAACACATAGAGGAGCTGTTTCAAATCTATTAAATCTGGCGTTTTGGGGAGCAATGTCAAAATTAGCCGAGCAAAAGGCGGTAGAAGCAGGTGAACCCCCACCCGGCTCTGAAAAGAAGGTTGGGGAAAGTAACTCAGGTTCTGTTTTAGCGGTCCCTCTTTTTCATGTAACAGGGTGTAATTGCTGTATGCATCCAGTAACAGCGGTAGGCGGGAAACTTATTCTCATGCATAAATGGAATCCTGAAAAAGCCTTAGAGATAATCGAAAAAGAAAGACCTACAACATTCACAGGTGTGCCAACTATGGCGCGTGAGCTTGTAAATAGTCCGGATTTCTCAAAAAGAGACACAAGTAGCCTTGACAGCCTTGGAGGTGGGGGAGCAGCAGTTCAACCTGATTTAGTTCAGAAAATCGAAGAAAGACTTGAAGGTAGACCAAGCACTGGTTACGGATTGACCGAAGTGAATGGTGTTATAACAGTAAACGCCGCTCATTTCTTCCTCGCCAAGCCGGAATCAGCAGGCTCACCTTGCCCTGTGATGGAATCGCGAATAGTCGGTGAAAACGGAAAAGATCTACCTGTCGGGGAAAAAGGTGAGCTTTGGGTGAAAGGAGGAAATGTCTTTCGAGGTTATTTGAATAGGCCAGAAGCGAATCAAGAGATTCTCACCGAAGGTTGGTTCCACACCGGAGACATTGCCTATTTTGATGAAGATGGTTTTCTCTTTCTTGTAGATAGAGCTAAAGACATGGTTCTCAGAGGTGGAGAGAATGTTTACTCAGCTGAAGTTGAAGCAGCTATTTATAAGCACCCTTCAATAGCCGAAGCTGCAGTTTTTGCAGTTCCTGATGAAAGGCTAGGGGAAACTGTTGGGGTTGCAATTTATTTGCTTCCTGGAACTATATGTTCTAATCAAGAGCTTAAAGATCACGTGAGTTCTTTGATAGCTTCTTTTAAAGTTCCAGAACACATCTGGTTTGTAGATGAAGCTCTACCTAGAAATGCAAATGGTAAGTTCTTAAAACGCGAGCTGAAAGAAAGACTTGTTGGTTCATAGAACTAGCAATGTTAAGAGGGGGAATCAATGAGTATTTATCTGGAAGACAGCAAAGCACCGGTTGAAGAAGAAGTAACAGCGTTTGATTTAGAAGTTACAGGCGAAATTCCCAAAGAACTCGAAGGAAGATGGCTACGTAATGGCCCCAACCCTTTTGGATCTGTGGACTCAGAGGCTTATCACTGGTTTTTAGGTGACGGGATGATTCACGGTGTTCGACTTCGAGGAGGAAAGGCTGAGTGGTATCGAAATCGATGGGTCAGAGGTAGGGATTTAGCCGAAAAACTTCAGGAAGAACCTCCATTAGGGAGTAGTTTTGGGAACTCTGGGTTTTCACCTAACACTTCAGTTATTGGACACGGTGGCACTACTTTCGCACTAGTAGAAGCGGGGACTACACCTGTAGCAATGACATACGATCTAGAAACCGTTGGTTACGATAATTTTGATGGGACACTGCCCGGGGCATTTAGTGCCCACACAAAGTTCGATCCCATCAAAAAAGAGTTACATGCTGTCTGTTATGCGTATCCAGATATTCTCGACCGCTTGCAGCATGTGGTAGTAGGAGAAGATAATCGGGTAAAAAAGGTCACTGACATACCAATTGAGGGCATGCCAATGGTTCATGACATGTCACTCACTGAAAAATATGTGATCATCTACGATTTGCCGGTCTGTGTTGATTTAGACCTAGCTATAGCAGGTGACCCTTTCCCATTGGCATGGCAAAATGATCGTCAGTCAAGGATTGGGTTATTGCCTCGCGAGGGACAAGCATCTGACATCATTTGGTGCGAGGCGCCTTTGTGTTATGTCTTTCACCCGGTTAATGCTTTTGAAGTTCACGAAAATCAAGACGACAAAAAAATCATCATTGACCTTTGCAGATATGAGCGTATTTTTCAAAAAGATCTTAAAGGTCCAGCAGGTGACAGTCCTTCTCAACTTGCAAGATGGACTGTTAATCCGGAAACTCGTAATGTAAGCGAAGAAATTGTCAGCGACTTGCCACATGAGTTCCCAGCGCATGATCCAAGAGTTGTAGGCCGAAGACATCGGTATGCCTATACTGCTCTCGGTTTTGATCTCGGTCCCACATATAGAACTGATATGGAAACCGGAGAAGTAGTTTTCCATGATCATGGTGAGGGTAGATTTGGAGGAGAACCAATTTTTGTACCACGCGAAGGGTCAACAAATGAAGAAGACGGTTGGATTTTGGTTTGTGTGAATGACCGCGGGGGTTCACCAGCAGAACTCGTGATATTAGAAGCTAACAATATAGAAGGAAAACCCATAGCTCGAATTCATCTTCCACAAAGAGTTCCTGATGGATTTCATGGTGCATGGGTTCCAGATACTGTGGTGTCGCCTTATGAATAAAAACTACGCGCAGATTGAACGGCAAGAACTTTGCGATTTATTCGAATCGGTTGGACCCGACCAACCCACACTATGCGAAGGTTGGAGTTCAGCAGACTTGGCCGCCCACTTAGTACTTCGTGAAAATTCCTTAAAAGCAATTGGTCTAGTAGCACCTGGGTATTTAGCGAAAAAGCTTGCTAAAGCAACTAAAAAATTAGCTGAAAAAAAGTCATTTGAAGAATTAGTCGACAAAGTACGTTCAGGACCCCCTTTCTATTTAAAGAGGTTTGACGAGGCCATGAATCTTTTCGAGTTTTTCGTTCATCATGAGGACGTCCGAAGAGGGGTAGCGGGATTTTCTCCTCGGACTGATATCAATGATCTTGAAAATGTTTTGTGGGCGAAACAGGAACGATTCTCCAAGCTTTTAGTTAGAGGTCTCAAAGGTGTTGATTTAACAATTTCAAATACTGTTGGAGAGACGATTCACTTGGGCGGTAGAGGTAAACCAGTGATTTTAAAGGGTTCACCTGGTGAGATTGCATTATTTCTTTTTGGTAGGCGTGACCACAGTGAAGTTGAGTTAAGCGGTGATCCTGAGGCGATAAATGAGATGAAGACAGGAAAACTTGGGGGCTGACTTTAAGAAATCTTTGTTCTTAAAAAAATTAGTTGACGATTAAAAGAGCAGTCATATCAGGATGCAAAGCACAGAAGAGCGGATAACTCCCGGGTTTCGAAGTGTCAATCTGAAAATTATCTCCAGGGTTTAGAACTCCGGAGTCAAATTCCTGTAATTCCGGTTTATCAGGGGTACCAGCACTAACAGTATGAGGGACTGAATCACTATTGTTGAAATAGACGCTCTGTCCTGCTTCAACTTCGATTTCGTCTTCA
>PATJ01000032.1 GCA_002713545.1 Acidimicrobiaceae bacterium | reverse complement strand
TATTTTGTATGAACAAATTCCACTAGTTAAGGAGATGGTTTCATTACTTGGATACACGGTCATAGACGTAAAAGGTTTTGAAGCTGATGATGTAATAGCGACTTTAGCTACCATGGGCCGCGACGCTGGAGAAGACGTTGTAGTAGTAACAGGGGACCGAGACGTTTTTCAACTAGTTGAGGATCCTTATATCAAAGTTCTTTATAACAAAAGAGGTGTTTCTGATTACGCTCTCTACGACGAAAAGGGGATTCATGAAAGAACTGGAGTAACCCCGGAAAACTACGTTAATTACGCTGCTCTGCGCGGCGACACTTCAGACAATCTTCCGGGGGTTCCGGGAGTTGGAGAAAAAACGGCAGCCAAACTTATAAATGCTTATGGGGACCTTGAGGGAATTTTTTCCGCAGCATCTGAACAGACCCCAAAATTAAAACAAAATCTCGAAGAAAACGAAGAATTAGCTCACCTTAATGCAGAACTGATGACGCTTGTTCGTGATGTGCCCTTAGATGTCAAATTTAAAGAACTTGATAACAGTGAAATAAATGAATCAGAAGTAAATAACTTTCTGGACACTCTTGAACTAAACACTTTAAAAAAACGACTGTCTGATGCTGTTGGCTTTGAAGTTGATGAGAAAAAAGAAAAGGAAGCTTTAAAAGACTCTGTTCTGGATCTCGAATATGAAACTTGCATAGAAGCGGAAGTAGCGCTTGAAAAAATTGAAATACTTTCTAAAAGCGATATTGTTTCGCTAGCTGAATCGACAGATCAAGAAGAAAACTTGATTGGCTTAGCATTAGGAAACAATACTGACTGTTATTGGTTCGCAATTAATTCATTAGAAAACGCGCAAGTAGTTTCCAAATTAAACAAACTTCTTTCTGTCAACGGTACGGGAGTTGCTGTCCATGACGGTAAGAAAAGCTACAGGCTCTTGTCGAGAAACGGAATACTTCTCGAAAATATTAATCTTGATATCACCCTTGCCCAGCATCTTCTTGAAGGGTCTGATTCTTCAGAACCCCTTTCTGAAATTCTTACTAAACACACCAAAATATTCTTTCCCTCTGAGATTGAGAAAGAAGGACAACTCAATTTTGATTCAGAAGACGATCAGTTGCATGAGGCAATTGTTAACGCGAAAGCCATTGTGGAACTGCATGAACCATTGAATAAAGCTCTTAGCGCACAAGGGTTGCTCGAACTGACCAGAAATGTCGAGATTCCACTGGTGCGTGTCCTCGCTGAAATGGAGACGCGCGGTATTGGAGTTGATGTAGTCGAGTTAAAGAGACTAAGAGATGAATTCACAAGTCAGTGCGAGGGGTTGCGGGGAGAGATTCATGAACTTGCAGGTGAAGAGTTCAATGTGAATTCGACAAAACAACTTAGAGAAATACTTTTTGAGAAATTAGATTTGACACCCGGAAAGAAAACAAAAACTGGTTACTCAACTGATGCAGCAACTTTAGAAAAATTAAAAGATTCGCATCCAATTATAGAAAAGTTACTTTCTTACCGGGAGGTTGAAAAACTTCGATCTACTTATGGGGAAGGCTTGCTTTCTTGCGTAGACGAAGATAATCGAATACGCGCCACGTTTCACCAGACAGTGACGAGAACTGGACGTTTGAGTTCTGACGCACCGAATTTGCATAATATTCCCGTACGCACTGAAGCCGGCAAAGCCTTCCGGAAAGCTTTCATACCAGCCTCAAAGCACTCCCTACTTGTAGCGGATTACAATCAAATTGAGCTCCGTTGTATCGCTCATCTAGCTGATGAGAAGGAATTAAAACTGGCATTTAACGCCGGAGAAGATATACATACAGCAGTTGCCTCCAGGACGTGGGGACTCAACCCCGAAGAGATCGATTCGACTCTGAGAAATCGCGCGAAAATGGTTTCCTATGGCCTTGTGTATGGAATGGAAGCGTATGGCCTAGCGCAAAGACTTGACGTTCCTGTTGATGAAGCATCTGAAATACTTAATGCCTTCTTTGATGCGTTTCCAGGTGTTAAGGACTACATGAACGAATCAATAGAGAAGGCAAGAAAGAAAGGCTACACAGAAACTCTTTTAGGTAGAAGGCGAAAAATCCCTGAACTTCTCTCAAACAATTTCAACGTAAGACAAGCGGGGGAAAGACAAGCTATGAACGCACCTATACAAGGGTTGGCAGCGGACGTTTTCAAGATTGCCCTAGTGTCTATCGACCAAGAGCTTCGAAAAAAATCTTATAAATCTGCCCTAGTTTTACAAGTTCACGATGAAGTAATTCTGGAAGTTGCTAATGGAGAGATGGACGACGTAAAAACGATGGTCCAAAAAAAGATGGAAAATGCTTATGAGTTGTCTGTCGACCTAAAAGTTGATATAGAAACTGGAAAAAGTTGGGCAGAAGCTAAGGGCTGAAATTGAATAATCAAGAAAATGATCCACACTGGTTTGAGCAGCTTGCCGATTATTTAGATAGTGCATACCTTCGCTATTCATTTACCTACGGAACTGAAAATGAAGTTAACAGATTGTACGAAATTCTCGAGCTTGAACCAGGAGATCGCTTGCTGGATGTGGGCTGCGGGCCGGGGAGGCACTCAATTCTTTTTGCAGAAAAGGGCATTGACGTATTAGGAGTCGACATTTCCAGAAATTTCGTAAGACTTGCCAATGAAGAGAAAAGTAAAGCCAAGTTCCTACGGCAGGATGTTCGTTTAATGAGTTTCGAAAACGAATTTGATGCGGTTATATCAATGTGTCAAGGAGGTTTTGGTTTATTAAGCGACCCAACGTCGCTGGTTGATAATCCTGACATCGATTACAAAGCACTTGAAAATATGGCCCGAGCACTAAGACCTGGAGGAAGATTAGCCCTGTCAGCTTTTTCTTCTTACTTTCAGGTTCAGTATTTGAGCAAGAAGGATCAATTTAATGCGTCCAGCGGAGTGAACAGAGAAGAGACGGAAGTGATGAATCCTGAGGGTGAAAAAAAAGAAGCAGTCACATGGACAACTTGTTTTACTCCAAGGGAATTACGACTAATGGCCCAAAAAGCGGGGTTATCAGTAAAAAATATTTGGTCAGTTACTCCCATCGACTATGAACTCTTACCCTGTGATATCAATAATCCAGAATTTTTATTACTTGCAGAGAAAGCAACTTGATTTAATCGGTGACGATGCCATAGCTCTCCGATAGGCTTTATCCGTCTTGAAAAAGAAAGGGAAACTCCCTTACGTAACCGCTAAAAATGAGAACAACGTGTCCGATCCGATTTCTACAATTCCACTAATTGAATCCCAGCCTATGGGATCTTTCGATAACGAAGGTGAATATAAACCTCGTGAAATAACTTCAAATGACCTAGGAGGGCTCTCTTTAGAAGATGCCTACACAGCCACGATGGTTGATATTGAGAACGGCCAGATGGTCGAAGGAACTGTCGTGCGAATAGATAAAGACGAGGTTTTACTTGATATCGGTTATAAATCTGAAGGAGTTATACCTCAGAAAGAGCTCTCAATAAGAAATAATCTCCATCCAAATGAAGTTGTGGAAATGGGTGACAAAATAGAAGCGCTGGTTCTGCAAAGAGAAGATGCAGAAGGTCGATTACTTCTATCGCGAAAGCGTGCTTTGTATGAAAAAGCATGGGGTGATATCGAAGCTGTGAAAGAAGCTGACGGAATGGTTTCAGGAACAGTTATCGAAGTGGTCAAAGGTGGTCTAATCGTCGATATAGGACTCAGAGGATTTCTTCCGGCCTCTTTGGTTGATCTCCGACGTGTCAGAGATCTTCAACCATTAATCGGAACTACTGTGGACACAAAAATAATTGAACTTGATAGAAACAGGAATAACGTCGTTCTCTCCAGAAGGGCTTGGCTTGAAGAAAGTCAAAAAGACGAAAGAGAAGACTTCTTGACAAATCTGAAATCAGGCGAGGTCAGATCAGGTGTGGTCTCAAGTGTTGTTAATTTTGGCGCATTCGTTGACCTTGGTGGAATGGACGGATTGATACATGTGTCAGAGTTGTCTTGGAAACATGTCGACCATCCAGGCTCTGTGGTTACCGTAGGTGATGAAATCGAGGTCCAAGTTTTGGATATAGACATGAGTCGTGAGCGAATCAGCCTCTCTTTGAAGGCAACTCAAAAAGACCCATGGCAAGAATTTGCGGACAGTCATCAAGTTGGTGAATTGGTTTACGGTCGAGTTACTAAACTTATTCAGTTCGGTTCTTTCGTTCAGGTAGGTGAGGGAATCGAAGGTCTAGTTCATATTTCCGAAATGTCTGCACATCATGTTGAACTACCAGAACAAGTAGTCACTCCAGGTGAAGAACTGTGGGTTAAAATTATTGATCTAGATCTGGAGAGAAGGAGAATAAGTCTTTCCATCAAGCAAGCTGCCGAGGGTGGTGAAGTAGCTGCTGAGTACCAAGAGCACTTTGGAGCACACAACTACGATGACGAAGGCAATTACATAGGAATTGAATCATCGGAAGGGCAAGAAGCTTGGGCGGAATATTACAACGAACATGATCCAACGGAACCAGCTACATCCGAAACAGAAGATTCTGAAGAAGAAGGAAAAACTGCTGCTCTAGATGAAGTGCAGGAGGAAGACTCCACAAGCGAAGAAACTGCACAAGATGAATCGACTGGTGACGAAGTCGTTGCTCAAGATGAATCCGAAGAAAAAACAACAGATTCTTAATAACGTCAATATTTCAAGCAGGACAACAATTGCTTGAAATAGGATTAACTGGCGGAATTGGTTCTGGAAAATCCACAGCAGCCGCAGCTTTTGTGGAGCAGGGTGCCGTTTTGATAGATGCGGATCAGATTGTTCGAGACCTGCAAAAACCAGGTGAAAAAGTTTTTGAGGAAATGCTTTCCAAATGGGGTCCAGATATTCTGACCTCAGAAGGTGAACTTGATCGTCAGTTAGTGGCGAATATAGTTTTTTCTAACCCTGAAGAATTAGCAGCATTAAATACGATTGTTCACCCTGCGGTCAGAGAAGAAATGACAAACAGACGGCAAGCTTTTGTTGAGACCGATAACACAGTTATTTTAGAGATACCACTTCTTGTCGAATCTGGTTATCGAAATTTTGACGCGATAGTGGTGGTTGATGTTGATACTGATACTGCAGTAAAGCGTTTAGTGAAATATCGTTCTTTCGGCGAAGAAGATGCGCGTAACCGACTGGAAAGACAAGTTTCGCGTGAATCAAGAACCGAAATAGCGGATTACGTCATTGATAACAATAACTCAATGGGTGAGTTCAACAATGAAATTCTGAAATGCTGGGAATGGATTAAATCTATTGAGCGTCCTGAAATAGGTCGAGACTTGCCACCTTTAATTTCTAAAGAATAGATTCAATATGTTTATCGCGTTTAGATCAGTATCATCTCTATGTGGAACGTAAGTTCAAAGTACACGCCCCTTTTCAACCGGCTGGCGATCAACCAAAGGCAATCGAAGAATTAGCAGACGGCCTGAACGGTGGTGAGAGATTCCAAACGCTTTTGGGAATCACTGGAAGTGGTAAAAGTGCTACGGTTGCGTGGACGATAGAAGAAGTCCAAAGACCGACTTTAGTAATAGCTCCAAATAAGGCGCTAGCAGCCCAATTAGCAAATGAATTTCGTTCGTTTTTTCCAGAAAACAAAGTTGAGTATTTTGTTTCTTACTACGACTACTACCAACCAGAAGCGTACGTCCCCAGCTCAGACACATTTATTGAAAAGGACTCTTCTGTAAATGACGAAATAGATCGATTACGTCATTCCGCCACCTCTTCTCTTTTGACACGCAGAGATACTATTGTGGTCGCTTCTGTGTCGTGCATCTATGGATTGGGGTCGCCAGCCCAGTATGAAGGGCAACTACTTGTTTTGCGAACCGGAACTGAAGTTAACCAACGTGAAGCATTAGGTCGTCTAATTGACATGCAGTATGAGCGAAACGACATGGAACTAAGTCGTGGAAAATTTCGTGTAAAAGGTGACACTATTGAAATACATCCCGCTTACGAAGAAACTATATTCAAGGTTTCCTTATTCGGAGATGAAATCGAGAAGATAAGTGAAGTGGATCCAGTCACCGGAGATTTGATAAAAGAGCTAGATGAATTGGTAGTGTTCCCAGCTACTCACTATATGGCAGACACGCAAGTAATGAACCGTGCAATAAAAGCAATTGAGATAGAACTCCAGCAGACTTTGAAGGGTTTTGAAAAAGATAACAAGCTTCTTGAGTCTCAACGCTTGAGAATGAGAACTGATTACGACTTGGAGATGATGTCAGAACTCGGGTTTTGTAGCGGAATTGAAAACTATAGTGCGCATATAGATGGAAGATCTCCTGGCGAAAGACCGTTTACTTTGCTTGACTATTTCCCAGAGGATTTTCTTGTTGTTCTTGATGAGTCGCATGTGGCTATTCCGCAACTCCATGGACAGCATGAAGGAGATAGAAGTAGAAAACTAACTCTCATAGAGCATGGGTTTAGACTGCCCTCCGCAGCAGATAATAGGCCACTTAGGTTTGATGAATTCATAAACAGGGTTGGGCAAGTGGTTTTAGTATCAGCTACTCCCGGGAACTGGGAAAGAGAAAACAGCACGAGAGTTGTTGAACAAATCGTGCGCCCGACAGGTCTAATAGACCCAGAAGTAATTGTGCGACCCACAGAGGGGCAGATCGACGACCTTCTTGAAATGATCTCCAAACGTGTTGAATCGGAACAAAGAATTCTAGTGACAACGCTTACGAAAAAAATGGCAGAAGACTTAACAGATTACTTGTTAGAACAGGGCGTAAGAGTTCGTTACTTGCATTCAGACATAGACACAATTGAAAGAATTGAGATATTACGTGATTTGAGGTTAGGCGAGTTTGATGTGTTGGTCGGTATAAATCTCTTAAGAGAAGGCCTTGACCTGCCCGAAGTTTCGCTAGTGGCAATTCTAGACGCGGATAAAGAGGGTTTTTTGAGAAGTGAAACCTCTCTTATACAGACGATTGGCAGAGCGGCTCGTAACGTTGATGGGCAAGTAATAATGTATGCCGACAAGATTACCGGCTCGATGGAACGGGCTCTTAATGAGACTAAACGGCGGAGAGAATTGCAGACAAAATACAACAAAGAAAACGGAATAGATCCTCAGACGATAAGAAAAGCAGTAAGTGANATTTTAGAAATGGTCCGACCAGGTGCAATTTCAAGCAAACCAAAAAATAAAAACAAAAGAGCTATAAAACTTGCTGACGAACTTTCTGATATGCCTCGCGAAGACTTAAAACGACTTGTCCATACGCTGGAAGAAGAAATGAGCGAAGCAGCTGAAGAGCTTCAATTTGAATACGCTGCGCGATTAAGAGATGAGATAAAAGAATTAAGACGTGAAATTCGCGACATGCCCGAAAAAGTTTAAAGAAAATCAAACATGAACTGCATNACAGCTGTCTAGGATCGTTGCATGCCAGAAAGGTTAGTAGTTCAAGGAGCGCGCGAACACAATTTACAATCGGTTGATTTAGACCTTCCGCGCGAAAAGTTAATCGTTTTTACTGGTATTTCCGGTTCTGGTAAATCTTCATTAGCCTTTGACACTATTTACGCTGAAGGGCAAAGGCGGTACGTGGAATCTTTATCCGCTTATGCGCGCCAATTCTTAGGCCAGATGGATAAGCCAGACGTTGATTTTATCGAAGGTTTGTCGCCTGCTATTTCTATTGATCAGAAAAGCTCTTCACGTAATCCGCGATCAACTGTCGGAACCGTTACGGAAGTTTACGATTACTTGCGACTACTTTTCGCACGTATAGGCATTCCACACGATCCAGAAACTGGTGAAAAATTAGCTAGACAGACACCGCAGCAAATCGTAGATCGGATAATGGAGCTGAAGGAGGGAACTAGATTTCAGGTGCTAGCTCCAGTAATACGAGGCAGAAAAGGAACTTATGAAACTCTTTTAGAAGATTTAGCTAGCCAAGGATTTAGCCGAGTCCTCATAGATGGCGAGATCCATGAATTTGGTGAATCAGCAGATTTGGCTAGATATGAACAACACACAATAAAAGTAGTAGTTGATCGATTAGTTATGAAAAAAGGAATCGAAAGGCGTCTTACAGAGTCAATGGAGACTGCTCTGTCTTTAAGTGAAGGCGTCTCAGAGATAGAGATAGTCGATGCGGCCAAAAAAGAGCATGAAGAAAATGAGCTGATTGTTTTCAGCCAGCATTTGTCACGTCCTAGTGATGGAAAATCTTTTGAGGATCTCGCCCCAAGAAATTTTTCTTTCAATAGCCCCTATGGAGCTTGTACACACTGCGACGGTTTAGGAACCGTCTATGAAGTAGACCCGCAACTGGTCGTTCCGAATCCAGAATTAACTCTTACAGAAGGCGCAATTGCACCATGGTCAGGTGGTAGAAGCCGATATTTCAAAAGACTTATAGAGGCAGTAGCTGAACATGAGGGGATCAGTATGGAAACCTCTTGGGAGAAACTCTCCAAAAATCAACAAAAAATCCTGATGGACAAAGGGCTCAAAGAAAGAGTGAAAGTCAGGTACCACAATCGCTTTGGCAGAGCACGAGTTCATAATGCTCGTTTTGAAGGTGCGATTCCTTATTTAAGGCGCAGGCATCAAGAAGCCGAAAGTGACACTCAGAGAGAGCAGATTGAAGGCTACATGAGACAAGTTGACTGTAATGAGTGCGGAGGGGCGCGACTTAACCCTCTTTCTCTTGCTGTGACAATAGACGATCACTCCCTAGATGACATTTGTCGACTTTCGATTGATAAAGCTTTTACTGTTCTTTCTAATCTCAAATTAAATGACCGTGAAAAAATTATTGCTGAACAGGTCGTAAAGGAAATAAATTCACGACTTCGGTTCTTACTTGATGTCGGCCTTGAGTATTTAACATTATCTCGCTCAGCAGCGACACTAGCTGGAGGTGAAGCACAAAGAATTAGACTTGCCTCTCAAATCGGTAGTGGATTAGTTGGGGTGCTTTANGTTTTAGACGAACCATCAATTGGTCTTCATCAGAGAGACAATCAACGCTTGATAGATACTTTGTCCCATTTAAGAAATATCGGCAACACTGTGATTGTCGTTGAACACGATGAGGAAACCATTCGAGCAGCGGATCATGTTGTGGATATCGGCCCTGGCGCTGGTGAACATGGGGGAGACGTTGTATATTCCGGCGACGTAAAAGGTCTAGTTAATTGTAAAAAATCCTTAACTGGACAGTATCTTTCGCGAAGTAAACTTTTACCGGTTCCAAATGAACGACGTCAAACGAATGGTTCTTTCGTNAGTATTNTAGGAGCACGTGAAAACAACTTAAAAAATATTGANATCGANTTTCCACTTGGCTGCTTCGTTGCGGTTACTGGAGTCTCAGGGTCTGGCAAGTCGACTCTCGTGAACGAAATCCTTTTAAAGGGATTGATGCAGCACATTTATAAATCTAAAACACCGCCNGGTTTNCACAAAGCNATTAAAGGNGTCGATCAGGTCGACAAGGTTATAAACATAGACCAAGCGCCTATAGGACGAACACCGAGATCAAATGCAGCTACTTACACAGGGGTGTTCGATCATATACGTAAATTATTTGCGAAGACTGAAGAGGCCCGTCTTAGAGGTTATCAGCCTGGAAGATTTAGTTTCAATGTAAAGGGGGGACGCTGTGAGGCTTGTTCCGGCGATGGGACTTTACGGATAGAGATGCATTTTTTGCCGGATGTCTATGTTCCTTGTGAGGTGTGTGCAGGAAAGAGGTACAACAGAGACACTCTAGAAATAATGTATAGAGGGAAGAATATTGCTGATGTTTTAGATATGCCATGCGAGGAAGCGTTAACCTTTTTTGAAAAACAGCCTTCAATTACGCGCCATATGCAGACTTTGGTAGATGTTGGACTTGGATACATAAGACTTGGTCAATCTGCTCCTACTTTGTCAGGCGGTGAAGCACAAAGAGTTAAACTTGCTACTGAGCTTGCAAAGCGTCCCACAGGGCACACCCTTTACCTTTTAGATGAACCTACAACGGGTCTACATTTCGAAGACGTTAAGAAACTATTAAACGTTTTAACACGTTTAGTAGACAATGGAAACACCGTGATTGTCATTGAGCATAATTTAGATGTTGTGAAAACAGCTGATTGGATTATTGATTTAGGTCCGGAAGGCGGGGAGTCTGGAGGAGAAATCGTAGCTAGCGATACGCCGGAAAATATAGTGAAACTTAAAAATAGTCATACAGGAAAATTCCTCAAGCCACTTCTCAAATAGCAATATCAATAAAAGTTAGAAAAGACCCCCAAGGGCCTTTATTCTAAAAGAGTGATGAAACAGCCGGACCAAGGAACTATTCCCACAAACCCAGGGTCCTATCAATTTTTTGATAGAGACGGAAGCATTATCTATGTGGGAAAAGCTAAAAATCTCCGTAGCCGCGTGAATAGTTATTTTGGAAATAAGAAAACTATGGCTGCGCGCACTCAACGAATGATGCAAGAAGCAACACATCTTGAATGGATTCAGGTGCGAAATGAGCTAGAGGCGTTAATGCTTGAATTTACTTTGATCAAGGAGCATAAGCCGAGATTTAATGTGGATCTTAAAGACAACAAGAGTTACCCCTACTTGTCAGTGACTATGAATGAAAAATGGCCTCGTCCTAGCATCACTCGAGGTAAACGTAAAAGAGGTGTTAGATATTTTGGTCCTTACGGAAACGTTAAAGCGATCCGTGAAACTCTGGATTTATTGATCAAAAGTTTTCCACTTAGAACCTGTTCAAATGTCAAATTTAATGAGCATGAGAAAACAGGGAAACCATGTTTGTTATTTCATATAGAAAAGTGTTCAGGTCCTTGCGTTGAAAAAATTACAAAGAAAGACTACGACACTCTCGTTTCAGATCTCTTAGGTTTTCTGGATGGAAACAGTAAGACAATTGTTAACGACTTGCGCAGTGAGATGTCAATTTTTTCTGAAAAGCAACAATTCGAAAACGCCGCACGTNCACGAGACAAAATNCTCAATATTGAAAGAGTGCTNGAACGTCAACAAATGGTTTTAAATGAAACTGAAAACATTGACATCTTCGGATTTTTCGGAGATGAAATTGAAGCNTCTGTTCAAGTTTTTTATGTTCGTCATGGGCGAGTGGTTGGACGAAAGGGATTCATTGTTGATCGAATTGCCGGAATAAAAAATTCTGAGTTGGTGAGACANCTGCTTGTTGAGCATTACACATCGGATCCACCTAGAGGGGTTCCGAGTCAAATACTGGCTGAAACGACNCCTGTTGATGTTCAACTACTAGAAAGTTGGCTAAGTGAAGAGAGAAACTCGGCAGTGGAAATACGCGTTCCAAAGCGTGGAGAAAAAAAATCGTTACTTGAAACAGTTATTAATAATGCGAATGAAGAATTTATACGCCACCGTCTAAAGCGTGCAACGGATCACAACTCGCGTTCTAANGCCTTAAGTGAGCTTCAAACGGCATTAGGTATGAAGGACGCACCGTTAAGAATCGAATGCTATGACATGAGTCATTTGCAAGGTACAGATTACGTGGGATCTATGGTGGTGATGGAAGATGGTCTCTTAAAAAAGAGCGATTATCGTCGCTTCCGAATCAATAGCTTTGATGGAAATGATGATTACGCAGCAATGAAAGAAGTGATTTCTCGTCGTTTAGCTGCTTATTTAAAAGAAAATAAAGAAACTATTGTCGGTGGAACTAAAAAGTTTGCCTACCCGCCTCAATTGCTGTTAGTGGATGGCGGTAAAGGGCAACTAGCAGTGGCTGAAGCAGCTGTGTTTGAAGCTGGTTTATCTGATCTTATTTTTGTTGCGTCACTTGCTAAACAGTTTGAAGAGGTGTTCATTGCTGNTCAAAGAGAACCGGTAGTCATTCCGAGAAATTCGGAAGCGCTGTATATGTTGCAACGNCTTCGAGATGAATCTCATCGATTCGCAGTTGAGTATCATAGAAAACTTCGAGGNAAACGTATGACTGAATCAGTTCTAGATGGGATTCCTGGTCTAGGTGAAAAGCGTAAAAATCGACTTCTTAAAGAGTTCGGGAGTTTAAAAAGAGTTAAGGAAAGTAGCTTAAAAGAATTGAACGAAATCAAGTGGTTGCCCGAGAAGGTGGCCATTGAAGTNGCAAAAAAATTAGATTTAGACCTTAACTGATCGTNATAGACGCCATAGAAAAAATAGCTGCAATAACACCGAAAACTTGCGTGCGGGTCATTTTTTCATTAATCAGGAAATGTGCTAGAACTACGGTAATAGCAGGGTAAAGAGCGCTTAAAAGTGAAGTAATGCTGAGGAGTCCTCGATTTACAGCAAGGAGAAAACAGGTGCTAGCACAAGCATTGCTTAAACCCGAACCAACAATAAAGGGAAGGGCTTCTTTAGAGGGTTTCGGTTTGTCGTTGATTAAAAACAAAATAAAAACAATAATTAGAAGGGGGAAAAATCGACTCGCAACTGCTCCCCAAGGTTCTGTATCGTTCGACGTGTTTTCGATCACGATATAGAAGCCCCCGAAACCAAGTCCAGCAAGAATTCCGTCTCTTAAACCAGCAATTGGGCCTTTGAATGTCTGTAAGGAGACTCCAGAAGCGAGAGCTATCGAAATAAGACCGACGAGGATTCCTAGTATCTGGAGAGCGGAAAGAGAGTCTCCGTCAATAAGACCCCACAAGACGGGGAACAGCGCTCCGGCAACACCGGAAACAGGTATAACTGTTACATAGGCAGCTTTTTTCATTCCGGCATACAGAAAGGCCGCTCCGGACATGCCAAAAAGTCCAGCGAGGCCACCTATAAGGAAATCACGCCACGTGAAAGTTTCTGCAATAGAAAAAGCTAAAGGAACTACTACGAACAGACCAATAAATATATCGAGACCCAGGGTTGGCAAAAGTGAGCCGCGTCTAGAGGCTTGACCCGCGAAAAAACCGCCAAAACCCCAGAAGACACTCGACAGAAATGCAAAGAAAATGGCCACATTCGGAGCATAAAGCGAGTTCAGCATTTCCACTCAAAATATGGAACGATCAGGNTATGGATNAAAATAAAAACGCTTGGGAGTTGAATGCTGAATGGTGGCAAAATTCCTTTACTAATGGCGCTAACGCGGAATATTCTCAACAACTTCTTCCTTTGGTTGTTGAATTGATAAACGAATTTGAAAAAGTTTTAGAAATAGGAGCAGGTGAAGGACAAATTATTCGTGCTTTACGAGAAGAGTCGATTAATGCAGTAGGGATTGACCNGTCTGACAGACAGNTNCGACANGGAAAGAAGTCCGATCCNTCTTCTGCTTTAATTCGATCTTTAGCGGAACAGTTACCGTTTTGTGATTCATTTTTTGATGCTGCAATTGCTTGTTTGGTGGTGGAACATATTGAACTATTTGAAGAGTCTTTTCGTGAGGTTTCAAGAGTTGTTAAAGATGGAGGAAGGTTTGTTTTAGCAATGAATCATCCGTTACTCCAATCCCCNGGCAGCTCTTGGGTTGAGGATTGGACTACTGATCCGCCCGAAAAATATTGGAGGGTCGGTTCTTATTTGCGTGAAGAAAGCAGCGAAGAATATTTCGGTGATGGTATAAACATCCCTTTCACACATCGCCCCTTAAGCAGGTATTTAAATGCGTTAAGTGATTCTGGTTTTGTAACAACTCGACTGATTGAACCGCAACCATTTACTGTTCATGAAGAAGAATTGAAGTGGAAAAATGAAATCCCATTCATTCCGCGACTGCTCATAATTGTTTGCAAAAAATCTTCTGGAAGTAACTAAACGATAGAAGTAGTATCGACTTATGGCAGAACTATTAGTTGTAGCGGGATTATCAGGTGCAGGTAGGTCTCATTTCGCCAGTAATCTTGAAGACTTAGGATGGTTTGTAATAGATCGGCTACCTGCAGAGATAATGGGCAGAGTCTCAGAATTGGCCAGTGGAACTGATTCAAATTGGAATCGAGTTGCCTTTATCGCTAAGGCTGACGCATCTGAGGGAGAAACACTGACTGCAGTTAGTGAACTACGCGAACAGAAAGAATCGGTAACTTTAGTATTTTTAGACTGTTCCACCGAAACACTAGTGCGTCGTTATAAAGACAGTAGACGTCCTCATCCACTATCAAATTTTTCGACAATTGAAGAAGCGATAGAAGCAGAAAGGCTAATGATTGCTTCCACCCGTGCAGAAGCAGATTTAATATTAGACACATCAGANCTAACTGTCCATGAGTTACGCGAAACAGTAACGCGTCTCTATGGAACGGAAGGCGCACATGGAATGCAAGTATCTGTATCATCATTTGGTTTCAAGTACGGAGTTCCTCGCGACGTGGATATACAGCTTGATTGTCGATTTTTACCAAATCCCCATTGGGTNGAGGAACTTAGAGAGAAAAATGGTTTAAATCTTGATGTGCAAGATTACGTATTAAGTCAAGAAAGTGCTGAACCTTTTTTAAAAGACATCTCCTCTTTGTTGAACTATCTTATTCCTGCCTACGAAAATGAAGGAAAGTCCTACTTGTCCGTAGCTTTTGGTTGCACAGGTGGCAAACATCGATCGGTTGCAATTGCTGAAGAACTAGCAAGAATTCTTAAAATGGAACAATTGGATATAAATACCTTCCATCGTGATATAAGTAGGTAAATCAAGAAAAGACACCACCTTTGGGTTTACTTGAGGTAGTAATAATTGACATCATCTAATAGTTGAAGGAGAAATAAATGCCAATCAGGATCGGCATAAATGGTTTCGGAAGAATTGGAAGAAACTTTTATCGTGCAATTGCAAAACAGAACGCAGATATGCAGATAGTTGCGGTAAATGACCTTGGTGATACTGNCACTATGGCTCACTTGCTTAAATACGATTCNGTGCACGGAAATCTTGATAATGAGATAGATGCTGTGGATGAGGGCATCATGATCGATGGCGAGTTGCTCCGGGTCCTTTCTGAACGCAACCCTCAGGATCTTCCTTGGGGAGATTTAGGTGTTGACGTTGTGATTGAATCAACCGGCATTTTCACCGATCGTGAAAAAGCTGCTATGCACTTGGAAGCAGGTTCTCCTTTGGTGATTGTTTCAGCTCCAGCNAANGGAGCTGATGCCACTTTTGTCGTTGGAGTTAATGACTCGGATTTCGATAAGGCGACACACACCGTGATATCGAACGCAAGTTGCACGACGAATTGCTTCGTGCCAATGGTTCAAGTTCTTGATGATGCATTTGGAGTCGAAAAAGGTTTGATGACGACTGTTCATGCGTATACAGGTGACCAGTCGTTAGTAGATGGGCCACACAGCGATCTTCGCAGAGCTCGAGCTTCAGCTGTGAATATTATTCCTACTTCAACAGGTGCCGCACGTGCTACTGGCTTAGTCCTACAAGCGATGAACGGGAAATTAGACGGTATTTCTCTTCGTGTTCCAATTCCAGATGGTTCAATAACTGATTTCACAGCTTTGTTGAGCGGTACTCCGAGCGTTGAGGAAATAAACTCTGCGTTTGAGGAGGCTGCTAGTTCAGGGCCTTTAGCTAGTGTGCTTGAGTACAGTGACCGTCCACTTGTGAGCTCGGATATTGTCGGGAATCCTGCTAGTTGTGTATTTGACTCAGGCTTAACAATGACGATGGATAATCTGGTAAAGATAAGCGGCTGGTATGACAATGAGTGGGGATATTCAAACAGGCTTGTTGATCTCGTTAGCATTACTGCTGCATGATTTATTAGTTGAATAATTTGGAAAACAACAAACTTCCCACTCTGGAAGAATTAGAGGCGAAACTAGGTGGGTTTGAATCTAAAAGGATTCTTGTCAGATCGGATCTAAACGTCCCTATTACAAATGGTCTAATCGATGATGACCTACGTATAGAAGCGAGCCTGAGCACTTTGGAGTGGTTGCTGGAAAGAAAGGCTTCGGTAGCTGTATGCAGCCATTTAGGCCGACCTAGAGGCGAGAAAGATGATAAGTATTCGATTTCTCCCGTAAGGGACAGGCTTTTAGAAACTTTTCCAAATTTAGAAGTGTTAGAAAATCTGCGATTTGACCCAGGGGAAGAATCAAATGATGAGTCTTTTGTTAACTATCTACTTTCCGGTGCAGGTGGAGTTCCTTTTGATGGATACGTAAATGACGCTTTTGGTGCTTCACATCGTGAACATGCNTCCATTGTGGGTCCGCCTAAAAGTCTTCCGTCGGCGGCAGGAACTTTACTACTTAGAGAAGTTGAAGTTGTTGAAAAAATCCTTGCAAGACCTAAACGGCCCTTTTTGATGGTTTTAGGTGGAGCNAAAGTTAGCGACAAATTGGCTTTAATAGAAAAGATGTTGGACTCTGTNGATGAGATGATCATCGGGGGAGGAATGTGTTTTACTTTTCTTGTTGCCGCCGGCGTTTCGGTAGGCGATTCACTTGTTGAAACTGAAATGGTCGATACATGTCGACGTCTATTAGATTCTGAAATTCCTATAAAACTTCCTTTGGATTTCACAGCGATGGACTCGAATGGTGAAATAGGCAACCCTGAAGTAGCAGCAGAAATAAGACAGTGTGGGAAATCTATTCCAGAAGGCTGGATGGGTTTAGATATAGGGCCGGGCTCTGCTGTTGAATTCTCAGATGCGATTTTCGAGGCCGGGACGGTTTTATGGAACGGGCCGATGGGTGTTTTTGAAGATCAGCGTTTTTCCGCTGGCACTGAAACAGTTGCTCGAGCAATGGCTGATACACGTGCCTTTACTTTTGTAGGAGGNGGAGACTCTGCTTTTGCGGTAAAGAAATTCGGATTTTCAGATTCGATAGATCATATTTCTACAGGCGGTGGGGCTACTTTAGAACTTATTGAGAAAGGCGACCTTCCAGGCCTTAAGGTGCTACGCGAAAGGGCAATATAAAGTTAGGGTACCGTTGTGAGAAAACCTTTGATCAGTGGCAACTGGAAAATGCACCACAATCATTTTGAAGCTATACAAACAATTCAACGTTTAGCTTACGCNTTGTCTTCATCTGACTATGAGAATGTTGATGTCTCTATACATGCACCCTTCACTGACTTGCGTTCTTTGCAAACGGTTATAGAGGCTGACGAAATTCCGATAAGTCTCGGTGCTCAACACAGTCATTGGGAGGATAAGGGCGCTTTTACCGGAGAGGTGTCGCCAGCGATGCTCGCAAAACTGAATGTTTCTTTAGTACTTGTTGGCCACTCTGAACGAAGGCATATTTTTGGAGAAACTAACGAGGATATAAACAAGAAAGTACATGCAATTATTGCGAAAGAAATGATGCCAATACTTTGCGTTGGAGAGACAAGTGAAGAAAGAGAAGAGGGGCNAACNCTTGAGGTAGTTGAAAAACAACTAGAAGAAGCGCTTAAAGAAGTCAAAGNCTCCAACGTTGCCTCAATGGTTATTGCCTACGAACCTGTTTGGGCGATAGGAACTGGAAGAAATGCTACACCTGAAGATGCACAAGAGGTTTGTAAAGCTATTAGGGGAAAAATTGGAAGCGTATGGAAGGGNGCTGATGAAGACGTGCGAATTCAATACGGGGGATCGGTTAAAGGAGTTAATGCTCCCGATTTAATGAAACAAAATGACGTTGACGGATTATTGGTTGGTGGCGCTTCTTTAGATCCAGACGAATTTTCACGAATAATTAAATATCGCCTACTAGATTAGTGATTTGCGTATGAACAAAATTGGTATCCTNTAAATCTGATGTTTGTATTAATAGCTGTATTACAGGTAATTTCCGGACTTGGTTTGATTTTCCTCGTTCTTCTACATAGCGGTAAAGGCGGCGGCCTTTCTGACATGTTCGGTGGTGGGGTTGGTGCTCAAACTGCTGGTTCGACAGTGGTTGAGCAAAATCTGGATCGAATAACAGTTGTTGCGGCGCTTATTTTTACTTTCACCACAATTAGCCTCGGTCTTTTGTACTGAATTTTGTCGGAGTGGCGGAATTGGCAGACGCGCAAGGTTAAGGACCTTGTGCCCGATTAGGGCGTGGGGGTTCAAGTCCCCCCTCCGACACCAAAAAATCACCTAGAAACAGGGCAACTATTCTATTATCCTCTGTTTTCGTTTAGGGATTCTGTAGGAAAAAGATC
>PATJ01000031.1 GCA_002713545.1 Acidimicrobiaceae bacterium | reverse complement strand
TAGGAATTAAAGAAATCACTGAAGCCCAAAGAAACCTTTTGTCTTCTCCACCAGTTAAACGTTCGAATTGATGTCTATTCCAAAACTGGTTATAGCAAGCGCTAATCCTGACAAGGTCGCTGAGATATCCATTGTTTTGGAAGGTTTAGCGGTTTTAATTCCCAGGCCAGAAGGTATGCCGGACGTAATTGAAGATGGCGATGATTTAGAAGATAACGCAAGACTAAAAGCAGTATCGGTATGCGAATTTTCTGGAAAACCTTCAGTAGCAGATGACACAGGACTTGAGATAGATGCGTTAGAAGGTGCACCGGGAGTGTATTCGGCACGTTTCGCAGGGCCTGATGCTACGTACCACCAGAACGTAGAAAAAGTTCTGCATGATCTTGACGGCATTCAAATAGGTCAGCGAACAGCGAGGTTCAAAACTGTTGCTATTGTTCGCTATCCAGATGGTAGAGAGTTGATAGCAAAAGGAACTGTAGAAGGGTGCATCGCCCTGAATCCTTCAGGTCAGGAAGGGTTCGGTTACGATCCGATATTTGTTCCCGTGGAAGGTGATGGATCCACCTTCGCCCAAATGGGTGAAGAGAAGCATAGATTTTCCCATAGGGGTCGAGCGTTTCGAAATCTTGGTTACATGTTAGGTAGTAACTAAAAAAGATTAGTTGCTGGAAATAGGACTTGGGCTCCAAGAATGATTTAAGAACCTATCGAATTCAGCGTCAGTTACAGGTTCTGAAAAATGAAAACCCTGGGCCAAATCGCATTGAAGTTTTTGCAACTGTTGCAATTGTGGCTCTGTCTCAACCCCTTCAGCTACAACCTGAAGGCCCAGACTGTGGGCGAGGGCTACTGTGCCAGTGACTATGGCTGTGTCATCATCGTTGCTGTCAAGACCAGCAACGAAAGTTCTGTCAATTTTCAAAAAGTTTATTGGGAACCTTTTCAGGTAAGTCATCGAAGAGAAACCGGTTCCGAAATCATCCAGTCCCATACGTATTCCCAGTTCTGTTAGTTCTCCTAAAACCTGCTCTGTAACTGGGTTAGCGGCTATGAGAGCACTTTCGGTAAATTCAAGAGCTACTTGTTGTGGTTCTAAGTTATTTTTTTCTAGCGCCTCACCCACCAGAGTTGGGAAGGTCGGGTCAGCCAATTGACGTGCTGAAACATTTACTGCCATAGAAAATGGCCTGTTGGCATTTTTACTCCACCTAGCAACACGTTGGAAAGCGAGTGTTAAAACTTGGCTTCCAAGATCTGCTATCAATCCGCTATCTTCAGCTACGTCAATAAATTCCACGGGTTGTAGGAGTTCGCCCTCCGGTGTGCGTATACGAGCTAAAGCTTCAGCCCCAACCACGGATCCGTCAGAGATTCTGACTAATGGCTGAAAATGAACTTCAATCCTTTTATTCTCAAGAGCTGATCTGAGAGTTTGTTCCACGGAGTGCCTTCGTACAGCCTGGGCTCGGAGATGGTCATCAAACATTTCCGCTCTGTCTCTGCCCCCTTCTTTAGCCCTATACATTGCTGTATCGGCATCTTGTAAAAGTTCAGCCGGCGATTCGTCACCGAAGGCAATTGCTATGCCAACGCTGGTGGTCACTACAGTGGATTCGTTGCCAAGAGTTACAGGCTGAGCTACGGCGGAACGCACTCTCTCTGCAGCAACGAGTGCATCGGTAGTTCGGACCATATTGCCTATTACGACTACAAATTCATCACCACCCAGACGTGCGACTGTATCATCGGGTCTGATTGTTTGTTCTAGTCTTCGTGCTGTTTCGCTTAGAAGTTCATCTCCTACGCTGTGACCCAATGAATCATTAACTACTTTGAAGCGGTCGAGATCAAGGAACAAAACTCCTACCATTCGATCGTGTCTGGAAGCTCTATGTAGAGCGTCAGCTAGACGGTCTAGTAGTAATGAGCGATTAGGTAATCCGGTCAACTCATCGTGGAATGCTTTTTCTTCTAACTGTGCTGCCACTTCGACGCGTTCAGTTATGTCTCTTGCATTAATAACAATTCCGGAAACCGCAGGGTTGTTAAGAAGATTGGTGGTCACAACTTCCATATGACGCCACCCTCCATCAGCGTGTGCCACTCGAGCTTCAAGCGACGGGGAGATCCCAGGAGTATTAACTATTTCTTCCATCTTTCCCATCAGATTTCCCCTGTCATCTGGGTGGACGAGGTCAAAAACAGGTGTTCCTTCCAATTCAGAGGCACTCAGATTTAATACTCGTGCCACAGCAGGGCTTGCATAGATGACTCGTCCGGCATCGTCAGCTACACACACCAGGTCCGAAGCGTGCTCCACGAGTGCAGCTAGTCGTATCTCAGATGCTTCTACTCGTTGTTCAGCGGCTTTTAGCTCGGATAGATCCCGTGCAACCATGGAAATTGCTTCTATTTGGTTCTCTTCATTTCGGTGGGCTACCAAAAGTGTTGAAATAGGCAGAATTTTATTTTGCGAAGTTGATAATCGTAATTCCCCTCTCCAAGTACCTCTAGATCTAACAGTGGGCAGAGCAACGGTCGCATATTGAGCTTGTGACCAACTGTCCAGAGAATCCAAAAGTTGCTCATTTGATTCAGTATTTAGATGAGTGGCAATTGCGTCGTTTGCCCAGGTTATCGCTCGGCCTAAAGGGTCAAGTATTGCTACAAGGTCTGGACTAGCTTCGAGAACGCGGGTTAGCTCCTTTGCTCTTTTTGCTTCTTCCATCTCATCAGAAATATCTGAAAGCAACATCACGCTTCCTCTAGGCGTGGTGGAGGAATCTCTTAGAGGAATAGTTGAGACATCTGCCCATCTTGTTTGGTCTGAGATACTTTTAAGTTTCAACCTTCCTCCGATTGAAGATCCATTCTTTAAGGAATCGTTCAAATCCTTCAGGAAATCTTCTCGGCTTTCTTCATCTAACATTTCCATCCAGCCAAATTCAAGAGCCGATTCGCATTCTTGCCCTGTAGAAACAGACCATTGTGAGTTGATCTGAATGGCGGAACCATCTGACCTTAAGTGGATCATGGCCGTGGGCGCGGCCTCAATTAGATCTTCCAGTCCTTGCATTTTGGACGTTAAGTCTCCTTGATTGTTCACGTGCGGACGGGGGGACTCGAACCCCCACGCCTTGCGGCGCCAGCTCCTAAGGCTGGTGCGTCTGCCAATTCCGCCACGTCCGCAGACCAGCTATTACTTGGTCAGTGCATTTCGCCCCGTCGGACGATTACTTTGTCAATTATTCCATAATCACTAGCTTCTTCAGCGGTAAACCAACGGTCACGGTCGCTGTCCGTTTCGATTGTTTCTATTGTTTGACCTGTATGTTCAGCTATTCGCTGTTGAAGTATTTGCTTCGTAAAAGCCATTTGCTCAGCTTGTATTGCTATATCGGTCGCATCGCCGCGTACGCCACCCAGAGGTTGGTGCATCAAAATGCGAGCATGTGGCAAAGCGAATCGTTTTCCTTTAGCTCCTGCACAGAGCAGGAACTGCCCCATAGAAGCTCCTAGGCCCATGCATATAGTTCCCACTTCAGGTTCCACGAATTGCATAGTGTCGTATATTGCCATGCCAGATGTAACTGAACCTCCTGGCGAGTTTATGTACAGCCAGATAGGTTTTTCTTGATCTTGTGCTTCCAAGAAAAGCATTTGGGCGATTATGAAGTTTGCAACTTCGTCATCGACAGCAGTACCTAAAAAAACTATTCGGTCTCTTAGGAGTCGTTGAAATACATCAAATCGATTTAAATCTAATCGATCTATTTCATTTGACATTTTGGTTGTTTGGTTTGGTGATATTTCATTCATTACTATGAAGGTTAGCGGAACAGAAGCCTGTGAAGGTCAAGATTGTGATGCTTCTGCTTTACTTCTTAATTCTTTTACAGCATTCTCAAGACCTTTAGGGTCTCGATAGAGGGCACTTCCGGAAATCAAGACGTTTGCACCAGCTTGGACTGCGCCAGAAACTGTCTCGACGCCAATGCCACCGTCAACTTCGATATCACAATCTAAACCATCTAGCATCTCTGCCACACGTTTGATTTTTGGCTCCATTGATGAAATATATTTTTGACCTCCGAAACCTGGATTTACGGTCATAACTAGAGCTAAACCAAGTAGATCTTTTACTTCTTCTATAAGGTCTGGTGGAGTGTGAGGGTTGAGTGCAACTCCTGGAACGGCACCAGCGTCTGCAATGCAACTGAGTGTTCTGTGTAAATGTAAACAGGCTTCAGCATGAACAATAACGATGTCGCAACCAGCATCTATATAACGGTCGATCATATTATCCGGCTCAACGACCATTAGGTGTGCTTCAAACGGGATCTTAACAAGGGGGCGTATTGATTTAATGACGTCTGGTCCGAAAGTTAAATTCGGAACGAAGACTCCGTCCATTACGTCAAATTGAATTCGATCCACACCTGCTTCTTCTAAAGCTACGCATTCCTCGCCGAGACGCGAAAAGTCTGCGGGTAAAACTGATGGGGCAATAGCAATTGGTCTCTTCACAACATAGACACTAGACGGAATGAGAGCTTAGATCATGCCTAAATCTAAGATCTTCTGGATAAGGGAAGAATTCTGGTAAATCACCGTCGGCTAATTGTTTTTGGATTCTTTGCCAAAGTGCAACAGTAAAAAGATCTTTATGTGACTCTTTAAAGTTTTCCCAGATTTGATGAGGAACGGTTTTTGGGAAACTCATAAATGTTTCAAATTGTTCAGGAAAGGCGTCACCTTCCTGAATAGCGAACCAAGGTTGGGATCGCATTTCATCTTCATGGTCATTAGTTTCGGGAATACTCCTGAATCGACATTCTTCGAGTAGGGCAAGTTCGTCATAGTCGTAGAAAACTACGGTTCCATGTCTCGTAACCCCAAAGTTCTTCGTGAACAAATCACCGGGCCAGACATTTGCTGCCGCTAGGTCTTTGATAGCGTAACCCCAGTCAATAGCTGCGGCTTCAGCTTTTTCTTGAGACATTTCTTGCAGGTAAAGATTTAAAGGGTATACGTGACGTTCCGTGTAGGCATGTTTGATAATTACTTTGTCTTCGTCTACAAAGACTGATTCACTTGCATCTTCGAGGAGTTCTGAAAGTAGTTCTGGGTCGAAGCGGTCTCGGTTGAAGGAGAGATTTTCGAATTCCTGAGTATCTACCATTCTCCCCACTCTGTCACGACTGTAAACGAGGTCATAGCGGCGTTTTACAGCATCTCTAGTGGTGTTTTTGGGAGGATCAAAGTGATCTTTGATGATTTTGAAAACAACGTTAAAGGAAACCAAAGTGAAAACTGCCATTACCATTCCAGGTGTTCCACGAGCTTTCACGAATCTGTCATTAGAGGTTTTCAAGTGGCGGTATAAAGATCTATAAAGGCTACTTTTGCCATGTTGTGGATAGCCGAGAGCAGTATAGATCTGGTGCAGTGATTTAGTCGGAAGTAAGGATTTTAGGAAACCGACCACTTCTGAGGGGTTTGGCCAGTCGACGAAAAAGTATGATCTGGTAAATCCAAAAAGGCGGCTGCCTAAATCTTCCGTTAGCAGTACTGTGTCTACGATTAATCCATTGGGTCCATGGAGAATCGGAAGAATAAATGGTGTTACTCGGTTTAGAAACCTGACTCTTCCTATTAGATAGGCGCCACGATTTCTGTAAAAGACAGGTTTAAGCATGTCTATTCCATCTAGCTTGAGACCTCCCCATGAGTTCATCAGAAAAGAATCCAAACGACCGGCTACGAGTTTTGCATCACGTGAACGGTCTTCCCATTCAACGTTCATCTCGTAAGAAGATAAAAGGGAGTCGACCAATGCTGCTGAATCGCCATGGCGTGTCCATGTGCTGAATACTTCGGCCTTAGATTCGCCACGAGGAATTGTTGTCGCGCCGAACCACCTGATTTCTACATCGTTGTCGATTCCAATTGTTGTAAAAATACGCCTCGCCACTGAATTGAAAAAAGTTTCAGCTAGTCCTTGATCTGGCCTTCTGGCTACAAGTTGCTGGTATATGTCGCGAGAATTGCGCCATTCCCCGCGCCTGTCAGTCACTTGATCCAGTAGGTTCTGAATCTGTGGAACTACCTCTGAAACTTTTATCTGGTGAAGGCCGAGACGTTCACTGGCGTTCACTTCGTTCATAGACCATTGTTTTGAAGCAAAGTGTTGACCTGCTTTTTGGGATATTTCTTGGACAGATTGCATGTAGGAAAGAAAAGAAGAGAAAATTATCTCTGACATCTCCATTGCAATGTCATCTCTGTTTGTTTTATTGGCAGAAAGAGAGCTTTTTTTAAGTTTTGAAATGAAAGTCAATTTTTTTCTTCCAAACGTTTAGCGGCCCAACCTCCAGGCAAGTATCCGTCTGTTTTTACACGGCGGTAAACAAACACCCATTTTCCGTTTATATTTTCGAATTTGTCTTCGTAGCGACCCCAGTGGTCTATGCCGTGTGGAAGAAAAACCGAAAAGTAACTTTTGGAATTTGCTTTTTCATTTCCCTCAAATTCGATATGAGTAGATGAGGTGTGGTGTTGAATATATGAAGGTGAATCATCTTTTGATAGAGAGTCACTAGTTTCGGTGAATATCGTTCTTATCTCATCGGTGCCTTCATATACCCGCCCGTCGTTTATATCCATCACAGCTGTTTCAGCAAAAAGTTCTAGCAACTGGTCGAAACGTCCTCGGTCACCGAAAGAGTTGTAGGCGGATATGAGATCACGAATTTCAGCGTAAGCTTCTAATTGCCATAATTCCATATATCTAGGGTGCCTTCAATGAACGATTTAACCGACATTCAGACACGATTTCCAGCTTTATCTGATGGCTGGGCCCGTTTTGACGGACCTGCAGGGACGCAAGTAGTTGATACTGCAATTGACGCGATGAGTGACTGGCAGCGGAGCGGAAGAAATGCAAATAGTCATGGGGCCTTCCCAGCAGCGCAAGCTTGTGACGATCTTGTGGAGGAGACTAGTAGGACAATGGGGGAGCTTCTTTCTGCAGATCCTGAGGGAATGACTTTTGGGCCTAGTACAACCGCCAACATGATGGCCTTGACGAGAGCTGTGGCGGTTGACTTGGAATCAGAAGATGAGATTATTTGCACCACCCTTGACCACGATGCAAATGTTGCACCATGGCTGTTGGCTGCCCGTGATTCAGGTTCCGCAATTCAGATGGCAGAATTCGATCCCAGCACTGGGCGACTAGAAGCGGAATCTGTTATTGATTTGATAAGTCAGCGAACGAAATGGATAGCAGTAACTGGTTCATCGAATGTTATTGGTTCGATCCCAGATATCACTTCTATAACAAGAGCTGCACATGAGGTGGGCGCAAAAGTGGCTATAGACGGAGTGCATCTAACACCGCACAGAAAAGTTGATATTAATGAAATAGGCTGCGATGTTTACGCAACTTCTTCTTATAAGTGGTATGGGCCACACGCAGGAATTATGTGGATAGAACCTAAAGTACTAAACGATTTATCTGTATACAAAGTGCGTCCGTCTCCAGAAAAAGGGGCTGGACGATTCCAATACGGAACACCGCCTTGGGAGACTCTTGCCGGAATAAAAGAAGCTGCAAAATTTTTACTTAGTGTAGGTTTTGAGTCAATAGTTGAACATGAGTCCGCAAGGTTTGAACGACTACTCTCAGGCCTTATAGATTTGCCAAAAGTCAGAGTATTGGGGCCCCATGACAATACTGACAGGGCGCCGACACTGATGTTTCTTGTTGATGGGAAAGAACCTGAAGAAATAGCTCGAGAAATTGCAAAGTCTAAAATAGCTGTTTGGGATGGCCATAATTATGCGGTTGAAGCTATGAACCCTTTGGGTCTCGGTGAAAAAGGGGCGGTTCGAGCGGGTGTTTGCATTTACATTGGTGATGAAGATGTTGACCAACTGTTGGAAGCAGTTTCATTAATTTGAAAAAAGCCTGAAAATTTACGAGTAGTCGCCTACTCTGAACTTATTAGCAAGGAGGTGAGCGTGAGACTGACACAATTCAGCCATGGTGCTGGTTGAGGCTGCAAGCTCTCTCCGAGTGATTTGGAGCAGGTTCTGCGCCGACTTAAACCACAGAAATCAAATAATCTAATTGTCGGATCATTGACAGGTGATGATGCTGCAGTTTGGCAGTTAGATGAAAATCGAGCGTTGGTAATGACAGCGGATTTCATAACACCTGTAATAGACGACGCCCTAACTTGGGGGAAAGTAGCTGCAGCTAATGCTGTCTCAGACGTTTATGCAATGGGGGCGAAACCATTAATGGGGATTAATTTGGTTGGTTGGAATTCTGAAGAACTTTCCACAGAACTACTGTCTGAAGTTTTGGAAGGCGCNAACCAGGTTGCTGAAGAAGCGGGCTTTGTAATAGCTGGTGGNCATACNGTTGAAGATCCTGANCCAAAATTCGGNTTGGCTATNGTGGGTGAAGTNGATCCGANAAANTTATTAANGAATTCTGGATTTCGTGAAAATGANTTATTAATACTNACTAAAAAGCTTGGAGTGGGTGTNATNACNACGGCNATAAAAAAGCAAGAATCAACGAAAGAAGCAACGGATGCGGCAATTGNATCNATGCTCAGACTNAATGANCAGGCAGCAGAAATAGCNATTNAAGNCGGAGCAACTGGGGCTACTGATATAACCGGGTTNGGGTTNTTGGGNCATCTNGGAAGAGCAGCTAGNGAATCAAAAGTTGANATAGAAATAGATGTCNCAGAAGTTCCNNTNNTNCCTGATGCAAGAAAGCTGGCNTTAGNAGGAAATTTGCCAGGTGGGAGTCAGAGGAANCTTGAGTGGATTNAAGAGCNNGTAGATGNTNGTTCTGTAGAAGANATNGATGTTCANCTCTTGGCNGACGCNCAGACTTCNGGNGGNCTTGTNTTTGGTGTTCAACCTGCAGAAGNTGAAACAGCTCTTAAGAAGTTGCTCGAAACAGGACATGATGCTGCCGTNATAGGGNGTATGGATNNTGGAAGTGGTTTGATTAGATTGTTAAACCCNCAGAAATAAACTACTTTGTTAATGTGACTCGGAAGCTNAAGAAGTTCATTCCTCAAACAGAAGAGGAGATGACAGTTGAGTGGCTGACGGAGTGTTTTCGAGAATCTGGAATTGCTAATAATGCGANTGTTATTTCATTTTCATCTAANGANCCTGAAAGTGGNGAAGGCTTTTCNGGGTTAACACTAAGGGTTGATTTAGAGTGGGANAATTTTGAAGAAGGAATACCAAAAACAGTANTAGTAAAGTTCCCCTCTACTGANTCTAAGAANCGAGCNTTNCTTGAACGTGATGGAGCGTATGACAGAGAGTTTGATTTTTATGAACGTTTCTCGGATCGATTTCCTGTNAAGGTCCCNAAACTTTTTTATTCAGTACGNGATCCGATTTCGGATATTGAATCACGGAGAAAGCTNAATAAGAGAATAGAGTTGCTGCCAAATGGTGCNGCNAAGTTTTTAGGNGGNAANGCNAGAAAGTTCATACGNCCATCAAGTCGAAGNTATGCATTAATNACNGAATTNATNGANGGTGCNCGCACNACGACAACTGAAAACCTTGCTCCAGAGAAAGACTTGTNTGAAATACTCGANTCTCTNGCGNTTATTCATGCACACTGGTGGAGACACCCTTTGCTNGATGANGACAANGAGGGNGTNGCATGGCCAGTCGTTACACACACNCCNAAANTGATGAATGGNCTTTATAGAGGTTCAAGAGAGAGTGTTATTGAAAGAAANCCNGAANTTTTCANCCCNGATATGNTTCGTTTNACTGATTGGTTCTCNGACAATGTTGTTAATGCNGTTAGNTTTTTGAATGAGAAAATGACTCTTTTAAGAGGGGATACACGCACTGACAACATGCTNTTTNCNNATGNNGGTTTNGTCATGGTCGATTTTGGNAGNTTTAGTTCCGGTAGGCCTAGTTGNGATGTTGCNAATNTGCTTTCTTCATGTATAGAACCANGCNCTAATTCATTCANTGTTTATCANCAANTGTCAGACTTTTATTTNGAATCCCTTGTTTCAAATGGTGTAACAGAATANTCAANAGCNCAGCANGAGAATGACATGCANGTCTGTNTNGCNCTTCAGGCNTATCTTTTAGTTCTNGCAGCAGCNCATTACGAAGCTGATTATGGTGAAAGTTCTTTAGTTAAAATTTGGTCAGAAAGNTTGACGGGTCTNATNCCCTNAACAAGTCCTCTTTTAGAACAAGTNGCCGTNGTCTAACGTAATCTAGGTTCTGTCCGCTCCCCNGTNGANAAACTTTCNGNACCTTCTTNCAAAGCTTGTGGATCCATTGAAGTGGAAAGTAGNGANGNGGCNATAGANCGNCCACCTAANCTGCCTAGATCNTNTGCNGCCCANATCGCNCTGAGNGTNCCCTGAACNGCAGAAGNAGGNGACGCTGCGATTGATAGAGCNAACTCATCCGCTTTAGATCTGAGATCAGATGCAGGTACGACTTCGGTTACCAGACCCATTCTTAAAGCTGTTTCTGCTGAAATTCGTTCAGAGTTTCCCGTTAATGCCATTCTCATAACTTCCCCAAAAGGCATTTTGTTCAACATGCTCATTGGCTCATATATCGCTGGCATTCCGTACGATACGTGTGGATCAAAAAAAGTAGCGTGTTCTGCTGCGATCAAAATATCGCACTCGCCAAGAAAGTAAAAAGCTCCGCCGCATGCCATACCGTTCACTGCGCCTATGACTGGTTTCCAAAGGTCATTAGATTTTGGTCCTAACCAGTCACCTGGATCGTCGTACATGAAGTTGTTAGAAGTTCCATAAAGTCCTTTTTCTTCGTCGATAGCCGTAAAAGGTTCATTTCTGTCGATTCCAACGCAGAATGCTTTTTCGCCTGCACCTGTAAGAACGATGACTTTGACTTCATCATTTGAGCGTAGAGATTGCCATAAAGAACGAAATTCTTCCTGCATTTCTGAAGTAAAAGAATTGTGGGCGTCAGGTCGGTTGATCGTTACCCATGCAACAGAATCTTTCTCTTCGTATATGAGAGTTTTGTATTCATTCATAAAAGACTCCAATTTATAAGGTAAGTGCTCTTTGACGATGATATTCGAATCTAAGCACTCTCAGTAACTCAGAATAGTTCATCGTGGGTAACCTTTATGTAACCATCACAAATGGAGACGTTATGAGTAGGGAATTAACTTTCGAACCTTTTGACTGTGACAACCATTATTACGAAAGCGAAGATGCTTTCACCCGCCATGTTCCAGAAGAAATGAAGGCTCGAGTGGTTCAGTGGGCAGAAGTAGACGGCCGCAAGTATCACGTGGTGGGAGGTAAATTAAGCAAGGCTGTAACTAATCCGACTTGGGATCCAATAGCAAAACCCGGTGCTTTGCATAAATACTTTCGTGGAAACCCTGAGGGTAAAAATCCCATGGAATATCTAAAAGACAGGGAGCCTCTCCCAGCAGCGTATATAGATAGGGATGCAAGATTAGAGATTATGGAGTCGCAAAATCTCGAATCAATATGGCTATTTCCAACTTTAGGAGTTCTTTACGAAGAGTTACTGAAAGATGACACTCAGGCTGTTGTGGCACTGATGCGGGGATTTAACAGATGGATTGAAGAAGACTGGGGGTTTGATTATAAAGAAAAAATATTTGCGTCACCCTATATTTCTTTGATGGATATAGACCAAGCGGTATCCGAGTTGGAATGGTGTTTAGAGAAAGGAGCTCGAACTATCGTGATGAGACCAGCTCCTGTATGGACCCAAGAGGGCCAATTGTCGCCTGGTGACCCAGTATTTGACTCTTTTTGGTCACGTGTCAATGAGGCGGGAATCACAACTGTTATTCATGCAGGTGACAGCGGATATTCCTCTCAAGGTTACGCAGAAGATGCTTTTGGGAGCAGCATGACTGGTCGATACCGGCCATCTATAAAAGCTTTCAGTATTGAAAGAGCCGCACATGACTGGTTAATTACGATGTCAATGGAACGCATGTACACACGTTTCCCAAATTTACGCATAGCTTCAGTTGAAAATGGCGCAGATTATTTAGACATGCTTTTTAGAAAACTTAAACAGCAAGCAAAGAAATCTCCCAGCTGGTTTGATGAAGATCCAGTTGAACTTTTCCGTCAACATGTGTGGATGAATCCATTTTGGGAAGACAACGTTTATGAGATTATTGAATTAATGGGTGCTGATCATGTCATCTTCGGATCCGACTGGCCCCACATTGAAGGCATGCCAACTCCTCTCGATTACTTAGAAGAGATCAAGGACCTAAACGAAGATGACTTGCAGCTTGTAATGAGAGACAACACAAGGCAGTTGAATATTCTTAGGAACCTCTAGAAAGTAAATAAGCCAATTATGTCCGAATGGGAACCTGAACTAGAAGAACTAAATCTCCGTGAATCCTTGGCCGAGAAAATGGGCGGTAGCGAAAAAGTTGAACGCCAGAATCAAAGAGGCAAATTTAATATAAGAGAGAGAATCGAACTTTTACTGGACGAAGGTTCTTTCCACGAAATAGGAAAAATCGCCGGTAAAGCCACATATGACGAAAATGGAGAGTTGCTCGACCTGCAGGCCTCGAATTTTATTTTTGGCAGAGGGCGAATAAACAATCGGACAGTTGTCATAGCAGGAGATGACTTCACGGTTAGAGGTGGAGCAGCAGACGCATCGATAATCACAAAGCAGGTTGCTGCTGAGCAAATGGCCAACGAATTACACCTTCCACTAATCAGGTTAATTGATGGAACGGGAGGAGGCGGTTCTGTCAAGACGCTTGACCCTACTGAGCATTCCAAAGGGTCTATAAGTGCCAATACTTACGGCAGGGGCGCTAGGACCTATGTGCCTTTAAATCCCGGATGGGAGTACGTGGTTTCAAATCTTGCGACAGTGCCCACAGTCTCTTTATGTTTAGGTCCAGTGGCGGGATTGGGGGCTGCTAGGGCGGTATCAAGCCATTATTCGGTGATGGTTAAAGACCTATCACAGCTTTTTGTGGCTGGGCCACCAGTTGTAAACGCATTAGGAATAGAGGAGGTTGATAAAGAAAGTCTGGGAGGTAGTCAAATCCAAACCCGAAACGGTTCCATAGATGATGAAGTTGATTCTGAAGAGGAAGCGTTTGAATCTGCACGAAAGTTTCTCTCGTATCTTCCTTCTTCTGCGTTTGAAAAAGCAGAAAGATCAGCAACGGAGGATCGCTCGTCACGAACAGATACGAATTTAAATGACATTATCCCGAGAGACAGGCGAAAAGTCTACAAAATGAGGAACATAATAGAATCGGTTTTCGACGAGAATTCCTTCTTTGAAATGTCATCGTCTTTTGGACGTTCCGCAATCACGGGGTTCGCTCGATTAGATGGTTGGCCTGTGGCTTTACTAGCCGGAGATCCTTATCACTATGGTGGAGGCTGGACAGCAGACGCTGCACAAAAAGTTGTTCGTTTTGTCGACCTCGCTGAAACTTTTCACTTGCCTGTTGTGCACTTAGTAGACAACCCAGGGTTTGTTATCGGAACAGAGTCTGAAAAACAGGCAACGATCAGACATGGCGCACGAGCTTTAGCGGCTATATATCAGGCAAGTGTACCTTGGTGTTCGATTCTCATCCGTAAAGCCTTTGGTGTGGCTGGTGCAGCTCATTCTCCTGGTCATAGATTTCAATATCGTTATGCATGGCCATCAGGCGACTGGGGATCTCTTCCTGTTGAAGGAGGAGTTGCAGCTGCCTACAGTGCGGAGTTAGAAAATTCTAAAAACCCAGAACAGTTACTTGAAGAGATAACTGAAAGGCTGAATAAGGTTCGTTCACCCTTTAGAACGGCAGAAGCATTTTTGGTCGAAGAAATTATCGAACCTGCTAAAACCAGGCCTCTATTGTGTGAATTCGCTAACCTCGCAGCACCACTTCGAGGTGGGTCTTCCTCCGGTTTTGGATACAGGCCGTGAAATTCTTAGGGAAACTAAGCAACTTCCAAAATGGCGACGACACTGTCTTGTTTCACTTGTTCCCCTTCAGTGGCTAGGAGTTCTCGCACTATTCCTGATCTAGGAGACTCAATGGGAATTTCCATTTTCATCGACTCAATGATTAGAAGCGTTTCTCCCGCTTTAACAGTCTGATCCACTTTTACTACAACTTTCCAAACCGTCCCTTGTACGGGTGTCTCAAGTTGCATCTCATTCACATCTAGATTTGAGCATCAAGTTGTGTGAAGGACACTATTGGATATTAAATATTTATCGGTATTAATATCTTGACATGTCAGCTTGTCCGACTTTAGAGACAGAGAATCTCATATTGAGACCGTTTAAAGACGAAGATACAAATGATTTTTTCTCGATGATGGATAGTCGAGAAGTTCGTGAAGCTTTGCATGTTCCAGATGATGAAGGTCGTCCTGAAGCGTTTCATGCAATGGCGGCGTGGCTTGGCCAGTGGGAGTTACGGGGCACGGGTCACTGGGCACTTGAAGAGAAGAAATCAGGGCAATTTGTCGGACGGGCAGGTTTGCATAGACCTGAACGTCATGACTGGCCAGGTGTGGAGGTTGGCTGGGCACTCCATCCCGACTATTGGGGGTTCGGATATGCCACTGAGGCAGGAGCAGCAGCAGTTCGCTACGGATTCGATCAGCTTGAAGTAGACAAACTATTTAGTTGTATTTTGCCAGAAAACTATCGGTCACAGGCTGTAGCAAAGCGGCTCGGATTTAAATTTCTAGAAGAGAGAGTTTTGGCATTTTTCCCAAAATTACCTCACGGAATTTGGGAATTAAATAGGGATTAATTGAGCTTAGTTGGCAAGAATCAATGGTTCAGTGTCTAATTTAGTTATAACTAGTTGATCGCATATTGGGTCGTTCGTGACGGTTACACCAGATGCTCCATCTATCTGACGTATTAAAGATGCTTCTTTTATATTGACTGTCGCCCAACTGTCAAAACGAAAAAGCTCCCCAGTTGAGACACGCAATAACCATGGCAACTTGGATCCGTTGCATTCACGTATCACCACAACGTCTCCTGCTTCACCGAATTGGTATCGGTAGCCCATGTGTTCAATGATTGGACCATCTTCTGAGACAGTAATGAGTGCCTCAAGAGTATTTTCTATCTTTTCGTTTTCGCTAAAAGCAGTGAAGTAGATTATTAAACCTATGAGTAGCAGCAATACGCCTATTTGAAATACTGTTTTTTTTGTTGACCACGTTGGCAATTCTCCCACTAAGGCAGAAATTTCATTTGTCTCAGATTCTTTTTTCAGACTTTCGTTCATTCTTTTCTTTAGATAGACATTTGCTAATAAGCAAACCATAGGCCTTGAAGGCGTAATCACAAAATTTTCAACGAATAGAAAATGAAATAAGCATGTATGGGATCGATTTTTAAATGGTCTAATATTCAAAAATGGAAGATGGATCAGTAAATTCAAATCCAAAAGTTAAATGGATGAGCAGTAATGAAGCTGCTGAACGTCTTGGTGTTACAACCGCTACCTTGTACAGGTTTATAGATGAAGGCCGCCTACCCGCATACCGAATGGGAAGAGTTATAAGACTAAAAGAAAGCGAATTNGAAGATTTTGAANGAACCTGCCGAATACAACCAGGGTCTTTGTCCCATTTGATTCAAGAGTGACTAAATACCCCTTGTAAATCCAATTATTCCTATGCGGATAGGATAAATTCATATGAGGAATTTTCAAAAATATACCCAGCAGGTTTTCATTGAACCCTTTTTCCAACCAAATTAAGGATGTTTTTCCAGACACTGTTTCGATAAGTGAGGCGCGCAATTCTGCTTTGGAGCAACTTTCAGGAACTGAATTCCCAACTCCCGAACAAGAGATATGGCGTTATTCGAAAATTTTCGATCTTGATTTGGAATCTCTTAATCCTTCTTTTAGTGCTCCTGATGACAAAAAAACTGAACTGAGTTTCTTGGANGCAAAAGATTTGAGNTTGGTTTCCATTAATGATGGGTGGTTNGGAAGCCTAAAAAGTAGTCAATCTTTAGGCTCCTTTCAGGGGTATTTGGGGTCTTTGGCGGATATGGATGAGGAGTTCGCTCATATCCAAGAAAGTTTTAATAGTCCAAAAGACTTTTTCGACTGTTTAAATCATTCTTATAACCCTGAGACTTTGGTTATACATGTCCCAGATGGAGTGGCCCTTGAATCTCCCATATACATAAAAATTCAATCTGTCANTTCAGGTCAAGTCGTCTGTCCAAGAATAGTNGTTAATTTGGGTGAAAATTCTGAGGCGAAAATAGTTGAGCACCATTTGTCGGGCACGGGTTTATCTCTTTCTGTTCCAGTTTTGGATGTACATGTTGGCCAGAATAGTCGTTTGAAACATTGTGTAATACAAAATTTAGGAGAAGAAACGTGGCAGGTTTCCAAGCAGAATTTTCAACTTGAAAAAGATTCTTATGTTGAAATGTTTACCGCTGCTTTTGGTGGGGATTATGCACGAAGTGAAATACGTTGTGACCTTAAAGGAAGAGGCTCCGAAGCTTATTCAGCAGCCACATATTTTGGANATNGAGAACAAACTTTAGATTTTCGAACCTTCCAAAAACACGAGGCCCCTGATACAACGAGCAAGTTACTTTTTAAGGGTGCTCTGGATGAAGATTCGCGATCAATTTATTCGGGTCTAATAAAAGTCTTACCCGAAGCAATTAGAACGAAAGCCCAACAGACCAATAGAAACATAAAGCTTTCTGAAAATGCTTGGGCTGAAAGCGTTCCTAATCTTGAAATAGAGACTAATGATGTGATTTGCAGTCATGCATCAACTGTTTCGGGAATCGATGAGGAGCAACTTTTTTACTTAGAGAGCAAGGGTGTAGAGACTTCAGTGGCAGAGCGTCTAATTATTGCAGGTTTCTTTGACGGTGTTATTTCTAAAGTTTTTGATCCACTCGTAGTNGAAGAAGCTACTTCTATTTTGNGCNACGTATTGCNACACCGTTCNGGGTCNGAGGACAAGTAATGAAAGAATTGAAGATCTGTGAATTGATAGAACTCGAAGAAGCNGTTCCTCGNCGCGTTGAAGTGGAAGGAGAAAAGTTGGCCTTGGTTTTAGTTGATGAAAGAGTTTATGCCATAGAAGATACTTGCAGCCATGAAGATGTNGCTCTTTCTGAGGGAGAAGTAGATATAGACGAATGTGCTCTNGAATGTTGGAAACATGGAAGCCTTTTTTCACTAGAGACGGGTGAAGCCTTAAGCCTTCCAGCTACTAAAGCTGTAAAAACTTATGAGATTCGAGTTGCTGGCCAAGATGTTGTGTTGGTGGTCGAATGACGAACGAAAAACTTCTTACCATCGAAGGGCTTTGCGCTAATGCAGGGAACAAACAGGTATTGAAAGGAGTCGATATCCAGATACGACCTTCTGAAGTGCATGCAGTTATGGGTCCAAATGGGTCAGGTAAGTCAACTCTTGCACATGTCTTGATGGGACGACCTGGTTATCAAGTAACGGCTGGTTCGATTACGGTTGATGGAGTAGATATTCTTCCTCTTAAAACTTGGGAAAGATCACAGGCCGGAATGTTCATAGCAATGCAACAGCCAATTGAGGTGCCGGGCGTAAAAGTATCTGATTTGATAACTGAAACAGCTATCAAATCTGGTCTTGACCCTGAAGTGTCTCTTTCGTTACTTTATGAAGAAGCAAAGAGTCTGGGGATTGACGAAAACTTTGTTNANAGAGAATTAAATGTCGATTTATCAGGCGGCGAGAAAAAAAGAAACGAAACACTTCAACTCCTAGTCTCTAAGCCAAGCTACGCCATTCTGGATGAAATTGATTCCGGTTTAGACATAGATTCGCTTGTTATGATCGCACAACGAATACAAAAAGCAACGGAGGATAGTCAATTGGGGGTATTGGCAATAACCCACTTCAGCAGATTGCTTGAGATTCTTCAACCGGACAAAATTCATGTACTTGTGGACGGACAGATAGTCGAAACTGGTTCAGCAGAACTGTCGCTTCAACTAGAAGAAGAGGGCTATCAAAAGTTTTTAAAGAAGGCATAAGTTGCAAGATCGATTACTAGAGAAAAGCGAGTTGGAAGAGGCAATTAGTAAGTTTCCAAAATGGGAGTATCAGGAAGAGAGCCTGAAACAAGATTTTATCTTCAGCGACTTTCGTGAAGCATTTGAATTTATGGTTCAAGTAGCTGAAATAGCTGAGACTCTTAATCATCATCCTGATTGGTCAAACTCTTGGAATAAAGTTTCTATTGCAATTTCCACTCATTCCGCAGGAGGTCTAACCGCTCTCGACCTTAAATTTGTAGAAAAAGTAGAGTCGCTTTCAGATAGTTAATTCTCCACTGAATCGATGATCTGATCAAAAGTGTTCCACCCGAGGGTTGCACATTTGATTCTGACCGGGTATTTAACTACTCCTTTTAAGGCTTCTAGGTCGCCTAAAAAAGATGGCGTTTCGTCCGAGCTGCTTTCTGNCGAATTCAAATCATTTTCGTGGACAGACATCATTTTTTTAAAACTTTCAAAAACTTCTTTTGCTTCATCCAAAGTTTTCCCCAGAACAGATTCTGTCATCATTGAAGCGGATGCTTGACTTATTGAACAGCCTTGCCCNCCTATGCGAATTTCTTTTATTATTTTGTCTTCAACAAGTACGTAGACTTTCACATCATCGCCNCAAAGAGGATTGAAACCTTCTTCCATGATCGCTGGAGGTGTAGGTAACTCACCCTGATTCCTAGGGCTTCGGTAGTGATCTAGAATTACCTCTTTGTATAAATCTTCAAGCCCAGTCACGATTTCTCCAAATCAGTTTCAAGCAAAAATCTTTCCNGCTTCATTTATAGCATTAGCCAAAACATCTATGTCAGATTCATCGTTATAAATGTATAAGGAAGCTCTGGCTGTGGCGTTTAGTCCCATAAGTTTCATCAAAGGTTTGCAGCAATGATGTCCTGCACGTACACAAACACCATGTTGATCTAGAACTTGACTCAAATCATGAGGATGCACGTCACGGTAAGATAAAGAGAGAACACCCGATCTCTCAAGTGGATCCGCAGGGCCATGTATGACCAGGTCATCGCCAAATCTGTCGCTTAACATTTGCAAAGCATAAGAGGTAAGTTTCTGTTCATGCTCGCGAATCGCTCCCATGCCGATTTTTTCTAAGTAACTAACAGCGACACCGAGACCAATTATTTCAGCAATAGGGGGAGTTCCAGCTTCGAACTTCCAAGGGAGCTCGTTGGCTGTAAAACCATCAGTGGTGACGTTCAAAATCATTTCCCCTCCTCCAAGAAAGGGAGGCATATTTTCGAGTATTTCTAAACGACCCCAAAGGACACCAATTCCGGTAGGTCCGCACATTTTATGCCCGCTAAAAGCTATAAAATCAGCATCTAATTCAGTTACATCGGTCTCAAAATGTGGAGTTGATTGACAAGCATCAACAAGACAAAGTGCACCGACTTTGTGAGCNGCTTCAACCAGTTTTTTTACAGGATTTATGGTTCCTAATGCATTAGAAACTGCAGTTACGCAAAGGAGCTTTACGCCTTTTAGCAATTCATCAATATTTTCTAAATCAAGTCGTCCATCATCAGTTATGGGTATCCAACGGATTTCAATATTTCGTTCGCTTGAAAGTTGTTGCCATGGAACTATGTTTGAGTGGTGTTCTAGTGAGCTTAAAAGAATTACGTCACCTTCAGTTAGCTGACTTCGCGCCCAACTGTAGGAAACTAGATTTATTGCTTCGGTAGCATTTTTTGTAAAAATTATTTCTTTTGGTGAANGGGAGTTAATGAAACGGTGCAACTTCTGGCGTGTTTCTTCTACCTCCGCAGTCGCAAGTTCTGCGATGTGGTAAGCGCCTCTGTGAACGTTTGCATTTATTTCCTTGTAGTAATTATTCATTCGTTCAATTACTTCAATTGGTTTTTGAGATGTGGCAGCAGAGTCAAGATAAACAATTGGATTGTCATTTACTAATCGCTCCAAAAGAGGGAATTCTTTTTTTATAGCTTGAGAGTCAAAAATAGACTTGCTCATGAGTCGCCATTTCGAAAAGATTCATAGCCGGAAGATTCAAGTTTTTCAACTATTTCATTTCCACCTGTTGCAACAATACGCCCGTCCATGATTACGTGAACTAAATCTGGNTTCAGGTACTCCAAAAGTCTTTGGTAGTGTGTGATCGTTAGAACCCCTAGATCAGAGTTTTTTTCTCTAACTTTTGCAACACCGTCAGCTACTACACCTAAAGCATCTATATCTAGACCAGAGTCGGTTTCGTCAAGAATTGCTACCTCAGGTTCAAGAATAGCCATTTGAAGNATTTCATTCCTTTTTTTCTCACCACCCGAAAAACCTTCGTTTAGGTAGCGTTCCGCAAAAGAAGAATCCATGTTGAGTCTTTCTAGCCACTCCATGATGGAAAGGCGTAATTCTAAAACTGACATTTGCATATCTTTGCGTGCCGAAAGTGCTTGTCGNAAAAAATTAATTACTGACACNCCAGCAACTTCGTGTGGGTATTGAAACGCCAGAAAAATACCTGACTTCCCCCGCATTTCTGCCGACCAATCTGTTATGTCTTCGCCGCGAAATTGAATCGANCCACCAGTAACCGTGTACTCGGGACTACCTAGCAATACTGAAGCTAAAGTAGATTTCCCTGAGCCATTTGGTCCCATTAATGCATGAACTTCTCCTTCATTAATGGTCATGTTTACACCATTTAGAATATGGCTGCCGTCTTCTGAAGAGGCATGTAAATCAGTGATCTCGAATAAGGCTGGGCTGGGTTGTGACACGTTTATAAGTCTATTGAGAGCTTTTAATTACTACTATCAGCATAGGGTTAATTATGTCACCTTATTTTTAAGTGATATTTTCCAGGCTCTGAAATTTTCGTAACTTTCACCATCGGCACCCATGCCGGTTCCTGATCCATCTGGGAAAAGTCGAAATGTGCAAATCGACTGCTCTTCGCTAATAGAAACTGCTATATATCTAGAATTACTTCGTCGTGCAGGTCCAGCACGCCAGAGTAGCCAGTTGCCTATTTTCCGTTTATAGGCAATTTTTACTGACCCTAAATCATCCCCAGATGAGAGAAGGCTTTCGGGAGCTTCTATCCATGCCTGTGCTGCTATGTTTTTGTCTCTTAGGGGTGTATCGGGCAGTTCCCAAGTGTGGACAGGTGTGTAGTCGAAAGGTCTGTCGTCAGCTGGGAGTGCCAACGGTTTTTGTTTCACCAGCCTCGGGCCGCCCATTCATCCAAAGAAGGACTCTCATTCGCAATAGTTGTGTCGGTTCCATGTCCTGGAAGAACTAGAGTTTCTGGCGGAAGCTGACTGAAGAGCCGACTGTCTATTGATTCAATTATTTGATCAAAATTGCCTCCTTCGAATTCAGTAGTTCCTGGACCTCCGGGAAAAAGCGTGTCTCCTGAAAAAAGAATAGGAGAGTTTTCTAAACGAAAGCAGATAGACCCTGGCGTATGGCCTGGGGTCATGATTGTGTGAAGTCGCAGGCGTCCTACTTCGATAACGGACTGATCCTCAAGTAGATAGTCATAGCTTGGGAGCATTTCTGCATCGGCACTAGTTACGCCAACTTCGTACCCAGCTTCTCTTATCGCTGGAACAGCTTGAATATGATCCCAGTGTCCGTGAGTCTCTAGAACGGTTTTAACATTTAATGCCTTGCATAGATCGAGCAATTTATCATGTTCATTTGCGGCGTCAATAAGGACACTTTCTCCTGTTTCACGGCATCGAAGAAAAAAAACGTTATTGTCCAAATCGCCAACGACGATTCTATGAATTTCAGATTGAGTATCGCAATAGTGTAATGAAACACCAGGAACACCGGTTTTAGGGTGATCTGAGTGCGAACAAGGTGATGAAAAGGTTGAAGAGGGTATTTGCTCTGAGTTTTCGTTATTATCCATTATGAATCATGTTAGCAATGAGGGACCAAGAGTGCTTTCACCCCGATATCGTCGAGTTTGAAATTTAAATAAGTGAATATTTCCTGAGATTAGATTTAAGGAGCCAAAAAGTGAATTTTGCCTTTACAGAGGAACAGGAACAGCTGCGAGAGTTTGTTAATCAGTTCATGGAGAGTTACTCGCCTGAAGCCAAAGTCAGAGAATTAATGGAAACCGATCTTGGATACGACTCGGAAACATGGTCAATGATGGCTGAGCAATTAGGTCTTCAAAGTCTGATAATTCCTGAAGAGTATGGCGGGCAAGGTTTTGGGTATGTCGAACTGGTAGTTGTTTTGGAAGAAATGGGAAGAGCCTTGTTGTGCTCACCTTTCTTCTCGACGGTTGTTCTTGCGGCTAATACCCTCATTCACTCAGGTGATAATGATGCGAAATCAGAGCTTTTGCCTGGAATAGCGAGTGGTGAAACGATTGCTACTTTGGCCTTTACAGAAGAAAGCGGAAAATGGGGAAGTGATGGAATAACCATGCTTGCTACCGGTTCTGGCGATAGTTGGGAGCTAAATGGAACGAAAATGTATGTTCTTGATGGCAATGCCGCTTCATTGATTCTTGTTGCCGCTTGTACGGACAAAGGAATTTCACTATTTAAAGTTGATGGTGATGCAGACGGATTATCTCGAACACAGTTAGCAACTATGGATATGACTAGAAAACAGTCACGTCTAGATTTTCAAAATGTTAAAGCGACCCTCATAGGTGAAGAAGGCGAAGGTTGGTCCATACTCGAAAGAGTCCTCGATTTGGCTGCTGTTGCACTTGCAGCTGAACAGGTAGGGGGAGCCCAACAGTGTCTTGATACGGCAGTTCAATATGCTAANGATAGAGTTCAGTTCGGTCGCCCTATAGGAAGCTTTCAGGCTATTAAACATAAGTGCGCAGACATGTTATTAGAAGTTGAGTCTGCGAAATCAGCTGCCTATTATGCCGGCTGGTGCGCTGCTGAACTTAATGATGAATTGCCATCTGTGGCTAGTTTGGCAAAGGCTTACTGCTCAGAGGCTTATTTCAATACGACAGCTGAAAATATACAAATTCACGGTGGTATAGGTTTTACTTGGGAACACCCTGCACACCTCTATTTCAAAAGAGCGAAAAGTTCTGAGCTGTTGTTTGGGGACCCGACTTATCACAGGGAGCTTTTAGCACAAAGAATTGGTATCTGATTAGCTTTTCAGTCGCTGGGTTTACATTTTTACAGTTGAGTGGTATTTGCGACAGTTCTTCGTGTATTGATCAACTAAATTAGGCAGAATTTCCTTAAATGTGAGTGACATAACTTAGATGTTGCTATAACCGAAGGGTGCTTTTATTGTTTGTGGTTTTTGGATTATTGCTTGTTCTGCTAATTGCTTTTGTGTCTGTCGCTCTTACGGTCAGGAGTTTGAGTCGAACATCTGCACCTTCTGTTCTTGAAGTGGATGATGCAGTTGAATGGATTTCAGAGAGGCTCCCCGAAGAGGCAGCTTCACAGTTGCGAAAAGACGAGGTTTCTAAAATAATCAGTTGGTGGCTTGACTCTCTCGATTCGGCAGGTTTGGCATCAGAACATGGACAAGAAATAGGAGAAGGTAGAGCGAAAAATAATACTGCAGAATCAGTTGCCAATCTTGACGTTGCGGTAGATGAAGTAGTTGCTAGGGCTTTAGAGGATTCAGAACCTTTGAACGAGGTAGCTGTAGTAGTTGTCCTTGATCTTCTTGTCGTTTATTTGACTGAGATTGGTGCGATTGGCAGTCGACCTACAGAACACGGGTAACTTCAATATATGATCGACCGTCAAAGTTCAGTTTTTGTTGCAGGCCATAAAGGACTTGTCGGGTCTGCAATCTTACGCAGATTGGACTCTGAAGGTTTTTCAGACATAAGAGTCGCAGAAAGAAAAGATCTTGATTTACGCGACCAGTCCGCAGTAAATGCATGGTTTGAAACTGAGCGGCCTAAATACGTTTTTCTTGTTGCTGGAACAGTGGGTGGAATAATGGCTAACAGCACCCGCCCAGCGGAGTTCATCTACGACAACCTAATGATCCATGGGACTGTTGTACACGCTAGCCACAGAGTGGGTGTAGAAAAGCTGCTCTACTTAGGCAGTTCATGTATTTATCCGCGTGAAGCTGACCAGCCGATAATTGAAGATTCATTATTAAGTGGACCTTTGGAACCTACAAATGAGAGCTACGCTCTGGCAAAAATTGCGGGAATAAAACTTTGTGAGGGGTACAGAAGACAGTATGGAGACGATTTCATTTCTGCTATGCCAACGAACTTGTACGGACCCGGAGACAATTTTGATGATGTTAATGGGCATGTTTTGCCGAGTTTGATGAGACGATTTCATGAAGCTAAAAATGAGCAACGCGAAACTGTTGAAGTTTGGGGGAGTGGAAAAGCTAAGCGAGAACTTTTGCACGTAGATGACTTGGCTGATGCCTGTCTATTTCTAATGGATAATTATTCTGATCTCGAGCACATAAATGTAGGTACTGGTGTAGATCACAGTATTCAAGAATTAGCTGAGAGTATAAGAGATTTGATATACCCCAAGGCAGAACTTGTATTTGACACTTCCAAGCCAGATGGGATGCCCCGGAAAGTTTTGAATGTTTCAAAGTTGACAGAATTGGGTTGGAAAGCGAAAATTCCACTGTTGGAAGGTCTTTCTAACACCTATGACTGGTTTTGCGATGCTAGAGAAAAAGGGGAAGTAAGAGAGTAATTCATTATTCTTGTTTTGATTTACCGGCTGCTTTTTGTGCTTTTTTCCAAGCTCGAACTTTTGTCAAGGATTCGGGACTGTTGATATCAGCGACTGATCTAGGAGTTTTGTCAGCAAATGGTCCAGCAGATTTTTGCCAACCAGGAGGAGAGCAACCCATTCGTTTCGCTAAAAGGGCAGTAAATATCATTGACTTTTCCGAGCCAAAACCTGGTAAGTCTATTAGACGGTTATATAGCGTTTCACCAGAATCTGAGGTCGCCCAAAGTATTTCAGCATCACCTTGATAATTTTCCACTAAGTGTTCACAAAGGTCTTGAATACGACCTGCCATTGAAGAAGGGAAGCGATGTATAGCCGGTTTTTCTTTGCAAATTGTTTCAAATTTTTTAGGGTCCATGGAAGCTATTTGCGAAGCGTCGAGTTCTCCTAATCTTTCTAAAAGTGTGTACGGGCCTTTAAAAGCCCACTCCATAGGTATCTGTTGGTCAAGCAGCATTCCCAATATAAGAGCAAGAGGGTTTTTGTTTAAAAGCTGATCTGCTTCTTTATTGCCAGTAACAGCAAGATCACCTGAAAATTTAGAAGTCATATTAGAAGAATAGTTCGAAAGAAAGAA
>PATJ01000030.1 GCA_002713545.1 Acidimicrobiaceae bacterium | reverse complement strand
ATAACTGGGCGCCGGTGCGACTCCGTTTGAATGGTCCGCACCGGATTATGCTTAGTCGCCTCTTGCCGAGATGACTTGGTCAATCCTTAGCATACTCATGGCCGTCTCGACTGAAGATTCCAAACCGTCCTCGATAACCGCCCTTGGGTGCCAAACGCCTGAGACNTCTCCTACTTCTCCATCGGCCCTAACTCCCTGTGGTGTATCAGAATCTTCNCGTGCTGCTNCACGCATCTCTAGAACTGNATCGAGNGAGTCCTTTCCTGAGTTNTCGGCTAGTGTTGCTGGTACNGTCTCCATAGCNCGTGCNAAGGCATCCATTGCTAATCGAGCNCGTCCNGGTTCGGANTCACTNGCTTGTCTTACCGCGTTAGCGATTCTNGCGTGTGTCGCTCCACCTCCGGCTAGTAGTTGGCCTTCTTCGAGAGCNATGCTAGTGGCTCTCAAGGCATCATGAAGGCCACGAATAATCTCCTCAGTTGCAGTATCTCCTGCCCCGCCAATTGCAAGNGTGACCGCAGCGGGTGTTTTGCAGTCNTCAATGATGATTACNTCCTCGACTTGATCTGTCGCTTGCCGGCGCTCCCACTGAACGCTTCCAGCAACTCCAAGGTCTCTTGCTTCAATATCGATAATTGAATCAATGATTGTGGCNCCGGTTGCAGCGGCGGCATTATCGAGTTCAGATTCGTCAAGATCGGACACAGTAAGAATTCCAGCATCTGCTAAGTCATGCAGGATGTCTCTGTCAATTTCTCCACCTGCAAGAATCAAATTGGCCCCACTATCGATGAGTGATTTTGCTAACTCTTGTTTGCGGNCTGATTCTGCCTCTACAAATCCATCTAATTGTTCGGCTGATGTAATCTGAATCTCGGCGTCACGAGTCATTTTTCGAATCTTTATATCGCCGCCGAGTACAGCGGTTTTTGCGTTCTTCAAATGATTTGGGAAGTTATCCATCTGGACACGTCGGCGGATTGCTATTCCACGGATTAGGTGACTATCTCGGAGGCCACCTTTGGCCATTTTGTACATTGCAATGTGTTCTGCACCGGCTTGCTCGACATTTGGTTCGACGGCGGTAAGTGCGTCTCGTACCATCGGTGCGAAGACATCGATTGCAGCTTCTGTGCCCTTTCCAGTCAGAGCGGTTTGTGCTACTCCAGTGAGTCTAGCATCGTCGANTTNAACCGCGTCTGTATCCATTTGTTGAGATGCAATTTCCATCGATGACCTGTATCCATCAACTAGTGTCAGTGGGTGTAGTCCCTTGGCAAGTAGGTTGTTTGCCTCTTCCAATAGTGCTCCACAGAGCATCATTGCAGTTGTTACGCCGTCGCCACAGGCTTCCTCCTGAGTATTACCCATGGCGACCATCATTTTTGCTGCAGGATGTTTGACCATCAATTCGGCTACGATCTTTGCTCCATCGTTTGTGACAGCGGTCGAGCCGTCTGTTTTGTAGAGCATTTTGTCTAGCCCTCGAGGGCCATAAGTTGGCTTCAGTAAGTTGGAAAATACACGTGCTGCGGAGATNAGTTTCTCCTGAACTTCCGTTCCACTGGTGATGTTTGTTGAATCGCTAACAACAACCACAGGGGGCTTGCCTTCACCCTCACTCATCGGGTCGGCGACCGATGAGTGCGTGATGAACCCTTGCGAGGCCTCCTAGAGGTCTGAAATATGGGGTTTCAGGAATTCTATGCCCAAGCTAAGTTAGAGTCGACCCAGCGTGCTGTGTTCTTTTTGCCAACAAAAATCCAATACAAACCAAAGGTGATTGCNGAAAGAAGTAATGTTTTCAGCCAGACCATAAAAAAGGACCCCGCATTTCCTGTAAATTTGACCCTTCTTCCGTCTATTAGGGCGTTATTTGCCCATGCGTTGTAATACATTACAGTGGTCCATGGAACAGCGAGGAATAGTGTGATTAGATTGATCATNAAAAGGCCAATTCTTAGGAAAAACATACCTATTCCCGATTCGGCCATCAATATCTTCCAATTTCCTGGAGTTGGTGCGGCTGACTGTATTGCTTGTGGTGTCGATTCCATAGTATTGGACTAGTATATCCACGAATAACTCATTCGTAGTGAGCTTTGTCNATTTCAGCGGCGTCCACGTTTACCCTTTCTTCCACCTTTACGCTTCTTTCCGGTGTGTTCCCACTGCCGGCCAGAACGACTNCGCCAATCGTCCAAATCACCAGCGCCCCATGAGGCTTTTTCGACCTTCTTCCGAAGGGCTCTTGGTAACTCGGTTACTGACTTAACATTGAGTTTGATTTTACCCATGTCTTTCTCTAATTGGCGTATAGCATCCCCCCCAGGTCCAACCATTGAACCGACTGCGGAATCATCGACGAAGATGTCTGCCGATGAATCGGTTAGGAACTTAGCATGCAAGACTGATATCCCGGTAAGTCGAGATGCTTCTCGCTTCAATTCCTCAGCGGCGAGTCGCCAAGCTGGGCTTCCGCCTTCTCCGCTTCCACCACTAACTGGAACGACTGCAATCTCGGAACCGAAGGCGAACATTTCGTGAGTCAATTCGCCACTTGGGAATCGCTTGATTTCAATTACTGGACGGCTTAGATCTGATTCCATTCCAGTAGGGGCACGAACAACCATCTTCAGTTCGAGAACTTCGCTTACCTTACCCTTCTCGATNTTGATGACGGTATCCAAAACTTGTGAAATTAGTCCTAATTCTACTTTACCAACAAGGCGTTGAATNGCTTCCAGTGCACTGTTTGCGTGTGTTACACCGAGCAGCCCGACACCTGCGAGGCGTACATCTCCAAAAATTTCGAAATCTCTTGCTCTGCGAACCTCATCGAAGATTACGAAGTCCGGTCGAACGAGGAAAATAACCTCGGCGGTTTTCTCCAAATCTCCTTCGAGAGGAGCGTATTGAGTTACTCTTTGTGGGACTTGCAAGTCCCTGGGTGCTTCCATGGTCTTGACCATCGCGCCTACCGATTCGTCGAGATGTGCTGCTATTGCTTGGGCGAAGGTTGTCTTTCCACTTCCTGGCTTTCCAACGACGAATACTCCGCGGTGATGGTCGGAAAGTCGACGAATCAATTCGTCATTTAATTCGTAATCGCTGATTTTGAGGTGGGCTACGGGCCTAACCACCGTGATTTCCCATGCTTCTGAAAATGGTGGCCACGCGCAGGTTACCCTCAGGTCGCCGATTTGCATTATTCTACAGCCTTCGCGCTCGATCTCAATGAAGCAATCAGAGCGAGCATCATTCTGCTCAACTACCGAAGCCAAATCTTCTGCAAGTGATTCTAGCGTCGGCTTATCCCAAACTTCGCCCTCTACCTCTTCTAACCTCAATTGACTGATGTGACCTGCCTTTACTCGAGGTGGGCAGTCAGCCTTGAGAAATACAGTTGATGCAGTCTCATCGGCTAACAATGACTCCAACGAATCAGGAAGCGGAGGGNGGTCGCCGAAGGCCGCCATGGATGAGACTGTGAGCCAGCGGCCTTTCACCGTTGGGGGATAAGTTGTCTACTCAATTCAGGACGTTTACACACCAGCGCGCGAACATGGTAGCGGAAAATGCGACTGCTAGCGCAGGAACATCTGGATAATCGAGATTGCTTGTGTAAACGACGTACTGAGCCATTGTTATGGCAATTATTGTAGCGGCATCTCTGATTTCTGGCATACCCCAACCAGACTGNGTGCGGATATGCTCTCGGCCTACCCAAGTGTACCAAACCAATGCGATAAGGCCGGCAATCAATGCGTGTCCAACTACCCAACCTATAGTGTCTCCAAAAGTTGCAACTATGCTATCTTGGAAGTCGCCGAAAAGCATCGAGGCGAGGTCTACCATGTTATACCCGAGTCGCCTTATGTTCTTCAATCAACGGTATGTTCACTGACGGATAATGCGTCTAATTTCATCTATATCTGCTGGCGCAGAAATCGGAGNGTTTGCTCTTTGAGATTCGATTCCATCCAACTCTCCCATGTGATAATTGACCACTATATCCGGGTCCTTCAATAGATTACCAGTAAGCATCCCCACAACACGCTGCTGAGGATCAATTACGCCCTCTTGAACGAGTCTTCTAATTCCCGCTACTGTGGCGCAGCTTGCCGGTTCTGCACCAATTCCTGCTGCATCGACTATCGCCTTCGCNTCCATGATGTNNTCATCGGTTACTTCCGTTACTATTCCATCCAATGCGGTAATTCCGCGCATTGATTTGCGCCACGAAACTGGATTGCCAATCTTGATTGCAGTTGCGATTGTTTCTGCTTTGACTGGTTCAATATCTGTTCCTTCTGACCAAGCTGTATAGAGGGGGTTTGCTCCTGCTGCCTGAACGACGGCAATGCGTGGTAATTGATCGATAATTCCTAACTCGTGAAGTTCCAACAGTCCCTTGGCAATCGCTGTATTGTTTCCGAGATTACCACCCGGCAGGACTATCCAATCAGGAACCTGCCAGTCGAGATCTTGCATGATTTCCATTCCGATTGCTTTTTGCCCTTCGATTCGGAATGGATTTATTGAATTCAGGAGGTATATTCCCTCACTATCGCATACCTCCTGAACTAACGNCATAGCATCGTCGAAGTCGCCTTCTATTTGGATGGTCTTTGCCCCATATGCTAGGGCCTGACTTAACTTACCGAAAGCGATTTTTCCTTCTGGTATGAAAATTAATCCATCCATGCCGGAAATCGCTGCATAGGAAGCCATTGAGGCGGATGTATTGCCGGTTGAAGCGCAAGCAACTGCGCTCATTTCGAGGAGTTTAGCAACAGTGATTCCGACAGTCATTCCGCGATCTTTGAAGGAACCAGTTGGGTTCTCTCCTTCATGCTTCAACCAGAGGTCTTCAACTCCAACTTCTCGGCCTATTTCGCTGGCATTGTAGAGGTTTGTCGAGCCTTCGCCTCGGGCCGCTGCAATCTCCTGCAATTTCTCGTCGCCCAAAGGTAGGATTAGTTCGCGAAATCGCCAAACTCCGGAGCGGTCAAGCGAGTCTTTTGAGGATAATCTCGCGTCAAGAATTTCACGGGTTAATTCGCATTGAGATAAATCGTGAATTACGTCTAGGGTGCCCGAACAATCACATCGATATCTTAGCTCAAGACCTGCGTAAGTCTCGCCGCAACGAACACAAGAAAGGTGCCATGGGACCTCACTCATCACTCTCCCGAGCCTGTCGCATTGATTTGAAACCCATCGGGACCTTCTCACCGATGCAGACATAGCGAGTCGGTTCAACGGGAGAGCGTGAGCGGGGGCAAGACGAGGTTACTTGTTGTCAAGGCAGCAATGACTGTCTATGGCGGAGCAGCCCGTGATTTGATGCGTAATTTACCCGCAATTTCAGAGCATTTTGAGGTGAAATTTCTCTGTCTTAATTTACGAGATTCGCAAAAAACTCTGATTGAATCAATGGGGATTGAAGTCCTGTGTCCAGAACAGCAATGGGAAGCTGAAGGCGGGATTTGGAATGAGATTACGGCTGGCCAGGAACGCAGTGCTGCGGCTGCATGGCATAGGTTTGAGGAAGCCGCAGAAGCAATTCAATGGGCTGATGCNATTCACCTAACTGGTGGTAATGGTTCAATGGAGTTTCCAAGTCTAGTTCCGTCTGACAAGCCGATGCATTTGCACTTCCTTGAGTCAAAGCCTGGCATTCACGATGATNTAAGTCATCTGAAGCCTGATGGTAGTGGAGGATGGAGNCCGAAAATCCTGCATATCTTACAAACTCGTCAACGGGCTCGAATAGAGGCTTCATTTCGTAAGTTTGCAAAAAACTACAATTGGATTGTAAGTGCAAACTCGGCTTTTTCTGCATCTAATCTCAAGAGAATTTACGGCATAGANGGAGGTGTTTTGCACCCTTCTGTTGATCTGTCGGAATTCCCACGTCAACCGAGTTCTGGGGAGTCATCAAGTTTCGAATCTACAGCAGTGGGTGTGTTGGGCCCCTACGTCGCGACTATCGGTAGAATATCTCGCTTCAAAGGCACCTATGAGACTGTTCAGCATCTTTCTGGAAGTAATCTAAATCTTGTTGTAATTGGCGGCGGGTCGGCAGAAGAAATAGAGCAACTGCAAGCCTATGGAAAGAAAAATGGTGTTGTTGTAATGGCTTTATCTGGCCTTTCCTCAGAAGCCATGCGGTCGGTAATGCGAAACTCGGTTGCAATTGTTGGTTTGGCTCATGGTGAGGCGTTCGGACTGACGCCAATCGAAGCCATGGCATTGGGGACTCCTCCTATTTTCGTTAACGAAGGTGGTTACCGAGAAACCGTTGTCGATGGTACGAATGGACGNTTGATTCAGCGTGGAGATTTCGCCTCGTGGAAGGCTGCACTTGAGCAAGCCCAGGAGCAAGATACTCGCGCGGGTTGGGCTGAGGCTGGGCTTNCGAGAATTGAGGAATTAGGATTGACACCGGAACGTCACGCCCAAAGGCTAGTTGACAAGTTACGGCCTTTACTGTGAAATTGATTAGAAGAATGAGACTGAAAACATGACCGATTTGAGCGAATTGCTTGATGCGCGAAATCGTCANATCAGCAACTCGTTGTCTATTGGACATGGCAAACCACTTCACATCGTGAAGGGAGAAATGCAGTATCTATATTCCANTGATGGAACTAGGTATCTTGATCTTGTAAACAACGTCTGTCACGTAGGTCATTGTCATCCAAAAGTGGTTGCAGCGGGTCAAAAACAAATGGAAATTCTAAGCACCAATACACGCTATCTTTACGACGGTTTAACCGACTATATCTCAAGATTGGCAGGTACTCTACCTGATGGGCTTGATGTTGGCTTCATGGTCAATTCTGGAAGTGAGGCAAACGAGTTGGCTATCCGCTTGGCCAGAGCCCACACAGGAAATCACGACATGTTNGTGGCCGATGGAGGATATCACGGCAACACCAGTATGCTAGTTCAATTGAGCCCGTACAAATTTCTTGGACCGGGTGGTAAAGGAATTGCAGAGCCTTGGGTACACGTTGTTCCTGTTCCAGATGAATATCGAAGGGCAGGTGTCGATTANGATCAAGAGATGAAGGATGTAATCTCTATTGCGGGAGATGTGGCTGGATTTCTGATTGAGCCAATGCTCTCATGCGCAGGTCAAATTCCACTGCCTGATGGTTATCTGAAACTAGCTCAGACACACACAAAGGAGGCTGGTGGTCTGCTGATTGTCGACGAGGTGCAAGTTGGCTTTGGCCGCTTTGGAACTCATATGTGGGCCTTTCAATCTCAAGATGTTGTTCCGGATATTGTTGTTCTTGGTAAATCGATAGGTAATGGTCATCCTATGGCTGCAGTATTTACTACTAAGGAAATTGCTTCTTCTCTTGGAGAGATGGAATGGTTCAGTTCCACAGGAGGTAATCCAGTCTCTTGCGCTATTGGCAATGCAGTACTCGACGTAATTGAAGATGAAGACTTGCAAGAGCAGGCGAAAGAGTATGGTGAATATTTCTTGAATGGGCTTCGTAAACTGAAAGAAACCTATCCAGCAATTGGAGATGTTAGAGGAAGAGGGCTCTTCATCGGAATTGAGTTTGTTCGAGATCGGAACACATTAGAGCCGAATGCCGAAGAAGCGGAAAGAGTGGTTCGTGTAATGAGAGATTTAGGGGTATTGTTGAGTACCGATGGGCCGCACCATAACGTCATCAAGATCAAGCCGCCAATGGTACTTACAAGACAGGATATCGATATGGCTCTAGAATGTCTAAACGGCGTACTGAGTGCAAATGGTGATTGAAATGCGACGAGTTGATGTGGGTGTTGATGAGGCAAATGAATTGTTGAATCAGGCAGGTCTCCCGAGTGTTAACTCAATGAAAATATTGCAAGGAGGTTGGGACAATACCAACATTCTCCTAACTCTAACTGACGCTTCCAAAGTCGTTCTAAAAGTATGGAATGCAAATACAACTGATGAGGTAAAGAGAGTAGTCGCTAGACATTGTAACCTCGATGAACATGGCATACCTACCGCCGTACCAATCGAATTTCTCGATGGTGAGTTGGTCGTTGAAAAGGATGGGATGGCCTGGACTCTGCTGCCATTCGTTGAAGGCGGTATGTTGGGTAGTGATGAGAAATCTCTGAAGAGTCTTGGAGAAACTTTGGCCCGACTTCACCAAATCCCGGCAACAGATTGTTTTCCAGACGATTACAGAATGGGGTGGTCTCTGTTCGAGGAAATGTTCGAAATAGCAGACGATGCAGGCTCTTGGTCTGATTTTCTAATCACTCTGAAGAGAGAATCAGAGTCTTTGCGCAACCAAATCCCAGCCGATTTACCACAGGGGATTTTGCATGGCGATCTGTTTCCGGATAATGTCATCGGAGATGGTTCAGTTGCGGCTATCCTTGATTTGGAAGAGGCTTTCATCGGCCCTTGTGCATTTGATTTAATGATGGCTTTCGTCGGATTTGGATGGAACGATGAGGAGCCTATTCATGAGAGATGGAATGCATTACTGGAGGGTTACGAATCGGTTCGTCCACTATCTCAGGAAGAGAAGTTAGCCTTACCTGCACTTCACAGATATGCCACACTTTCGATTGCATCTTGGAGATACTGGAAGCATGTTATGACTCAGCCAATTGAGGAGTTCAAAGGACGATATTTGGAAATGGCACATAGATTGGACCAACAGATTGATTTCTAGTGGTGTTCCGTTGAATGATATGACTGAGAGTGGTGGACTCGACGTTAAGGAGCTTGGTAGATGGGCGCTAAGAATTGCCCTATTGGGTGGTTTAGTATTCCTTTTTGTTGATGACCCGTCAAGACTACTACGTTGATTGGAGGGGTGTGAATGAGTGCTGTAGTACATTCAATCAACATCAGTACAGAGGGTGGGGTTCCAAAGTTACCTATTGACAGGGGCGAGATACTTTTTGCTGGCGTGAAGGGTGATTTCAACCGATTCAGGACGGAGAAGAAAAATGGTGTTGGCACCCGAGCAGTAACACTATTTTCATTGGAACAGATTGAGAAATTAAAGAGGGAGGGGCACGCCATTGATGTTGGGACTACTGGAGAGAACATCACTATCGAAGGCGTAGATTGGCTAACTCTAGAAGTTGGAACTCGAATGATGATTGGTGAAGCGATGATTGAGCTTAGCGAGCCTACAGCTCCGTGCAGCAAAATTGGCAAGTCATTCATCGATGGTGCGTTTTCTCGAATCGATCACGAGTTAGAATTAGGTTGGTCCCGATGGTCTGCTTCAGTTATTGAGGAAGGAGTAGTCGAGGTCGGAAGTCAGGTCATTCTCCTATAATGATGAAATATGATTGTAAAATTCAAACATCAATTGAAAACAATTACTTCCGCCCCAAATCCATGCGTTCACTATGGGTGGCTGTTCTGCTAGTTTTCTTTGTGTTCCCATCTCTCGTGGAGGCAGAAACCTATCGAATCAGTGGAATCGTAACATATTCCGATGGGAGTACCGTGAACTACAACGATGTGGAAATCATTTGTCAAAGTCAAGAATACGACTGTCATCCATTCAGAGGCACAGAGTCGAACACCGACATGTATGGTAGATTTACTTTAGAGTTGGATGTCGAAGAATATCATGACGGTGCTGAATTAATCTTGAATGTAAGAAATGAGAACTTCAGCCATATAATCGATATCTCCGAGATGCAAAATTCCTCTCAGAACTTTGTTGACAATGACATACAGTTGCTACAAAATCGCCCTCCGGCACCTATTTTCTCAGGATTTACTTGCGGATTGATAATTTTCTCGCTAGCGTTTGGGATGGTTCTCGTACGTACTGCAACTAGGTTGATGACGCCGGTCGGGAGAGCAGAATTTGTTGGCTACAGGGCGCCGCGAATCGTCGAGTGTCCAGAGTGTCACGGACGCATAGAACAACATCGACTGATTAGTCACCTTATCGTGGAGCATGAAATAGAACCACTTGAAGCTGGTGAAATCGCTGGTATTGTCTTTTCAAAAATCGAGATGAAGTAATGGTGCAGAGGGCAGGATTTGAACCTGCGAAGCACTACGCACTGGGACCTCATCCCAGCCCCTTTGACCGCTCGGGTACCTCTGCTTGAGCTGTATCGGCTTGTATGGCCTATTTCACAATGACGAAGGGGGAAGAATAGTCTCGAAAACAGGAGTATTGTGTTCGGTCGAAGTTTGTATTCTGAAACATCACTTGATATTCTGTAAAGGGAGCGAGGGGGGTATGCGTGTCTGGACATTCGCTAGGTTTATGCGACAAATCTTGAAGCCCGGGCCTGCCGATTTAGAGTGGATTCAATCACAGGGACTACTAGCTGTAAAACTAGCCCAAATCTTTGCACTGCGAAGTGATTTACTTTCGGTCGAAAAGTGTAGACAGTTGCAACAATTGTATCAGCACGCAGCTAGTATTCCATCAGAAAAGGTGTTTGAGAATCTCGAGAAGAGAGCGCCTGAGGGCTTCTTTGATGCCTTCGAAGAAATAGACAAGATCCCTATCGCTGCCGCCTCGGTTGGACAAGTGCACCGAGCGCGCTTGAAGACCGGNGAGGATGTAGTAATCAAAGTCATTAAGGCTCAGAACGAGANGTCGTTTCGTCGAGATGTAAAGCGAATGCGAAGGTGGCTACGTATCTTCCTCTTGTTCATGCCAAAACTACGCAGAGTCGGTAACCCTGTAGCTCTGCTAAACCACGTTGCGGACTACACCACGAGAGAATTGGACTTGCGCAATGAGATTGCGGGGGCAGAAGAATTGAAGAATATTCAATTGGANATCGATGATACATTCCAAATGCACCGACTCAGATTCCCAAAATATTATCCAGANTTATCCAATGAGCAAGTNCTGGTCTCTGAATTTATCAGAGGAGATTCATTAGAGGATGGTATTGATGCGGGTACGCTTTCATGGTCTACTTTGCTAGATTTATTCCGTATTCATGGCGCATATCTATTCGGTATCGGAACATTCCATGGAGATTTACACCCTGGAAATTGTATTATAGACGAAGATGGAATGTTTGTCTTTATTGATAATGGAGCGATTTGTCACGCTCCAACTNATGTCAGCAGTTCTTTATTCCGATTCTTCGAACACCTATCCAATAGCAACTTAAATGCTGCATTCGAGGCATTGCTAGGCCTATCGGAAGATACTTTGGATGAGAAGAAAAAAGANGCTTANATGTCGAAAATGTATGANATATATCACGACTTTGAGATGCGTTCTGTTGGGGAGCAAAGCCTTACTCAAATTATGATGAAAACTGTTCGTTGTGCCGTTGAGGATGCGGGAGCAGTATTCGGTGAGGAGGCGTTTCCTATCATCCGAGCACTGATGTATCTCGACGGTTTGGTTATTCGAACACATCCCGATGTGAAACTCATCAGTTCAATGAGNCCTTATCTGGANGAATTTCGCGCGTGTTTGCCAATTCCAGAGCCGGTNCCGCGCCACGCCAAGTGAATAATTCCAGAGTTGACGAGACAATTGAGAAAACACTTCATTAAATANGAATCATAGAGGATGGAANGANATGATGGGAGACGTCGTGAGGAATGATACTGCTACCGTAGAGCAGTCCTACCTCGANTGCAANAGAATCGCAAAGGAGTCTTCGTCATCATTTTTGAGAGCTTTCAANACTCTTCCGAAGCCAAAAAGAGACGGTATCAATGCTCTCTATGCTTTTTGTAGAAGGGCCGATGATGTAGCTGACGGAGACTGGTTGCCTGATTTTTCTTCATTCACTCCTCAGCAGATGGGTGCACTTCGATTGAGAGCCTTACAGAGGTCGAAATATCTAGACGAAAAACATCGCTCCCGTGGTACCTTAGATCACGAAGGTCACATCACTAAGCTCTGCGCTCTAATTTACTTGCGAGATAATATTCAACAAGGGGTAAATGACAACTTTCCGAAAGAAAGGTTCTTCCTAGCATTTTGGGATACGATTGAGAAGTTCAATATTCCATCTCAGCACTTACATTCCTTGATAGACGGGATGGAAGATGATCTCTATCCTACAAATTACCAGACCTACGAAGATTTGCGAGGCTATTGCTACAACGTTGCATCCTCAGTGGGTCTTTGTTTGCTCCACCTGTATGGTTACGATGGGCAAGAGGCTGAGCACTACGCCGATGAGATGGGGATTTTTCTACAGAAGGTCAACATATTGAGAGATATTCAGTCAGATCTCGCATCGGGTAGAGTTTACTTGCCTACAGCCGAGTTACAATCCTTCGGAATATCTACCTCAGACTTGTCCTCTCCAAGTCTTGCTTCAAACCCAAATTGGCAGGAATTCATGAAAGATTACATCCATAGGTGCAATGCCCACAAAGAAGAAGCTGTCAAATTACTTCCAATGATTCATCCAGAATCGAGAAAAAGTCCGGCGATTATGGTCTCAGTATATTCACAACTGATTAAGCAGGCAGAGAAATTGTGCGGAAACGTTGTGTCCCAGCGCCTTAGCCTAACCGTCATGCAGAAGGCAAACGTGCTGATGTCGACCCTTGGTGTAATTACCGTCGTACAAGAGGACTGAATATGCAACTCGCAACTCATTCCATCGAGCCTGAGGCTTCGATAAATTCAGGCCAGGATGTTTTGATTGTAGGAGCAGGGCCTGGTGGCCTTGCATGTTCATTGTTGCTTGCGAAAGCAGGATTAAAGGTAAAAATAATCGAAAAAACAGATCGTGTTGGAGGAAGGACCAAAGTAATTGAAAAAGATGGTTATCGATACGATAACGGTCCTACATTTTTCCACTACTCCGAAATTATTGAAGAGATTTTTCAAGCGATTGGTAAAGATGCACATGAAGAATTAAATCTCATAAAACTTGATCCTAACTACAGATTGGTCTTCGGTGAAGGAGGTTCTCTAAATGCTAGTACCGACATGGATTACATGGTGAAACAAATTGAGCAATTGTGTGGAAAGAAAGATGCTGAAGGGTTCAGAAAATATGTTTTGGATAATAGGAAAAAATTGAAATTATCAAAAAATTGTTTAAATTCACCATGGACAAGTTGGACTAATCTAGCAAACAAAAGAGCTCTGCGGGTGGCTCAAGTTCTAAGGCCCTGGAGAAGTGTTGCATCTGATTTATCAAAGTTTTTTGATGACGATAGAATGCAATTAGCGATGAGTTTTCAAACTAAATACCTAGGAATGTCACCGTTTCAGGCACCCAGTCTTTTCACAATATTGTCTTTCCTCGAATTAGAATACGGTATTTATCACGCCAAAGGAGGATTAGGTACAGTAACTGAAAGAATGGGGGCATTAGCAGAAGAACTAGGTGTGGAAATATGTCTCAATGAACCTGTAGAAGAGTGTCTTTTTGATGGTAAAAAAATAGTAGGGCTCAAGACAGGAAAGAATACCTACACAGCCAAGAAATATGTAATGAATGTGGATTTCGCTACTGGGATGAAAGGGCTTATTCCCGATAAATTAAGGAAAAGATGGTCTGACAAAAAACTAGATGAGAAATCTTATTCTTGCTCTACTTTCATGCTCTATCTTGGAGTGGATAAGAAATATGATTTAGATCATCATCAAATATATGCATCAAAAAATTATCACACGAATCTAAAAGATGTGACAGAAAATAAAATTACGTGGGATGACCCATCATTGTATGTTCAAAATGTATGCTTAACAGATCCATCAATGGCTCCAGAGGGGCATTCGGCTATCTACGTCTTAGTTCCTGTTTCTAATGTTCACGAATCAATAAATTGGGATGAAATAAAGCATGATTACAGAGATGTTGTGCTTGAAACCATGAAAAAATTAGGATATGATGATTTGAAAGAACACATAGTTTCAGAAACCATAGTTACTCCTGATGATTGGGGTGAAAGAGATATTTACAAAGGTGCAGTTTTCAATCTAGCACACGGTTTAGACCAAATGCTCTGGAGAAGGCCACAGAATAGATTTGAAGAATTGGATGATTTATTCCTAGTCGGTGGAGGAACCCATCCCGGAAGCGGATTGCCCACCATATTCGAAAGTGGGAGAATAGGCGCCAAATTGATTTGTTCTGATTTAGGAATAGAACCGGATTGGAATGGAGTAGATACTTGGTTCCCTGACCTCAAGAAGCCTAAGCCTATGAGACAATTCTAGGGGGATTTTGTTTGTCGGTTGCATGGGTGCTGGGTGCTGCTGGAGGAGTGGGTAGTATTGTTTGCCAGAACCTTTCCAAACAAGGCTGGAAAGTTGTTGGAAGTGGAAGAACTGAGGAGAATCTTCAAGCCCTTAGTTCCCAGATTGATAATGTAGAAATCTTGCCCGTAGATGCTAGAGATGAGGTTGCGATGAAGCAGGCTGTTGCGGATATCATAGAAACACATGGTCGTCTAGACGCAGTAGTGGTTGCTGTAGGATCAATCCTACTCAGACCATTGCACGCTACCTCGGCTGAACAAGTGCGGGATACGATTGAGCAAAACCTCACTACCGCATTCAACGCAATTAGATCTGCAGCGGTTCCGATGATGCGTGGAGAAGGAGGGAGAATCGTTCTGTTTTCTTCAGTTGCGGCCTCACATGGCATGACTAATCACGCTGCTATCGCTGCTGCGAAAGGAGCTGTTGAAGGATTGACTCGGGCCTCTGCTGCAGACTACGCAAAGCGAGGCATTAGAGTAAACGCGATTGCCCCTGCAATGACTGATACGCCAATGTCCGAAAATCTACTGAAAAGCGAGGCAAGTCGTAAAATCAGTGATTCTATGCACCCCGTTGGACGGATTGGGGAAGCAAAGGAGATTGCAGATGTTGCATCTTGGCTGGTCGACGGTGCACCTGAATGGATGACGGGACAGGTCATCGGAGTCAATGGCGGATTGGGAACAATAAAACCACAGGAATCAATCAAGGCTTAATCGGAGGAATAGTATGAGAAAAATTGCTGGATTATTACTAACGTTAATTCTACTATCTGCTTCAGCAGGATGTTTGGCTGAAGAAATACAAGGAGAATTGGAAGATCCCGATGTTGAAGAAAAAAGATACACCTTCACCCTACCTACTTTGGGGAGAGATGTTGATGGCGGTAGTATGCTAGATTTGACTTCTGAACTAGAGCAAGCACCAACTCTCTTGTTTTGGGTTAGTTCACAGTGTCAAGGTTGCCATGAATGGGCAGAAGGCATCAGAGATAGCAATCTCAATTACAGCGTTATGCAGCCTGTTACAATTCACAGATATGGTAACTTCGAAGATGCAGATAAAATTATGCAAGTCTATGGTAACAACTCAAGCGATCACTATTCTCCTTGGCCTGTGGTTATCGACGCTCACTCGCGCCTAGCACTAGATTTTGACACGCGAGAGCCGTCGGAGTTTTCTGTTGTCGAGGCTTTTGGAAACCTCCCAACCCCTTCTGTGATTTTACTCGACAAAAACGGTAATATTGTCTGGGAGGCGTCCTCATATTGGTATTCTGCTGACCAATTGGAAGAGGCGGGGGAAATAGCGGCCGGATTAGGTGAATAATATGGAGCCGATTTACACAGCACTATTCCTAATTCCAACGATATGGGTTGGGCCTTTTTGGCTATTGATGATGTTAGAACCTAAGTCTGAAAGAACTTCAAAATGGGTTGAGGGGAATCTTATTTTCCTTGGGCCCTTAATTGCTTATTTTGTAACTATACTCGTAGATCCTGATGGCATGATTGAGTTATTCACGGGAAATCCTGCTGAAATCATGGACACAATGGTTGTGCTTCTTGGTACCGAATCTGGAACGGTTCTCGCTTGGGCGCATTTCGTCGCTGGAGACATAATCGCTACTAGGTGGATGTGGCGCAAGGCGCTTGAGAATGAGATTGGTCTGAATCAAACTCGGGCGATTGTATTCTTTGGAGTTATGCTGATGCCGGTTGGATTGTTACTTCACATGGCCCTCAATAGAGAATAATCTCTCAAGTTACGCAATTTAGGCAGTTTCTTACCTATCCACACCCCGCTAGGGGTGTGAGTCGGGCTATACCTGCCGCTTTCTTAGTGGGTTTTCTGCTACTAGCAATGATCCCAGTTGACAGTGGTGAGAATCTCAAGTATAACTCAATAATATCCTACAGAACTAACTCTAACGATGGTTACAGTGCGATTGAGTATACCGATGAACACACTACTGTGAGTATAGGGCCGTCGGATCGCCAGGCCAATCTCAGAATGCCCGGAAATCACGACTACAGCAGACCTCTGCCTGTGGTAGTTTCCTTGCATGGATATAGTGGGAACGGTCTATCTAATGCAGCATATATGCATCATTTTGACAGTATTCACGAAAATGAGCATCTTTTGATTTANCCTGATGGCACNACTAATTGGTTNGGNATGCGNTATTGGAATGCTACTGATGCNTGTTGNCAAAATGTTGTCTGGGCTACTCCGGTAGATGATGTGAGTTACATTCTGAGTCTTATCGACGAAGCGATTCAGAACTATGGAGCAGATCCTGATGGTGTTGTAATAACCGGGCTTTCAAATGGTGGTTTCATGAGTCATAGAATGGCCTGTGAAGCAGGGGGTTCTATTCGTGCAATCGTGGCTCTTAATGGGGTTACGTGGGATGATTTCAGTAAATGTCCAGATACAGGTAGGCCTGATATTCTTCATGTTCATTCTACTGCTGATGGTGTAATTGCCTATAATGGAGGAGCAATTGGAGGAATAGATTATCCTTCTGCTACGGAGACTATTGGCTACTGGGCAGATAGATCTGGGTGCGATACAACGTGGACTAACCTTGGAACA
>PATJ01000029.1 GCA_002713545.1 Acidimicrobiaceae bacterium | reverse complement strand
GCGAAGTATTTGTATATACATATCATTTGATTAGAGAGGCAGATCAAGCTCTTTATGGTTTTTTGGATCGTGCCGAAAGAATCTGTTTCGAAGCACTTCTAACAGCTCATGGAGTGGGGCCCTCTTTAGCGTTGGCAGTTTTAGGCGTNCATGGNCCAAACGAGCTTTTTCAGGTAGTAAATAATGATGATATTTCTTCTCTNTGTCTAGTCCCAGGAGTGGGTAAAAAAACAGCAACAAGACTTTTGGTNGAATTGAAAAGTGTTTTGAAAATGCCAATNGAAGGAATATCCATCGAGACTGACAATACAGGAGTCGGAAGATCAGCNATATTAGAAGTCCAAGAAGCNCTGGATGGACTTGGTTACTCNCCAGAGGAGATACGTTCGGTTCTTGGCGATCTTGCCGGGGATGATTCCTCTATTTTACTTCGAGAAGCTCTCCAGAAACTAGCTACAGCTTAAGGTCTGACATGCGTGAAGAACTNCTTTCCCCCAANAAAGAACCNATAGAAAGTGAAATAGAAGTAGGTCTGAGACCNAAAGGTTTAGCNGAATTCGTTGGACAAACTGAACTAAAAGGTCACTTAAGAGTGATGTTAGAGGCGGCAAGAGAACGCGAGCAGCCATCAGATCATTTTCTTTTCGCAGGACCACCAGGANTGGGTAAAACAACGTTGGCACATATAGTCGCCATGGAAATGGGAGCNGAGCTTCATATAACTTCCGGTCCAGCCCTTGAAAGNGCCGGNGACTTGGCATCTATTTTGACAAAACTTGACGTAGGGGANGTGCTTTTCATCGATGAAATTCACAGGCTCGCAAGAGCAGTAGAAGAGGTTTTGTACCCAGCTATGGAAGATTTTGAATTAGATATTGTCCTCGGGAAAGGACCTGCAGCACGTTCGATCAGACTTGATTTGCCNCCATTTACCTTGGTTGGGGCTACAACTCGGACTGGACTTATTACAGGACCGCTGCGCGACAGGTTCGGACTCACAGCGAGATTGGATTATTACGAATCTGAAGAATTGCAATCCATAGTTCAAAGAACTGCCGGAATACTTGAAGTTGAAATAGATATTGATGGAGCCGCTGAAATAGCTAAACGTTCAAGGGGTACTCCTAGAATTGCAAATCGGCTATTAAGACAGGTGCGTGACTTTGCTCAAGTAGAGCGAGAAGGAAAAATTGATGGAGATGTAGCACGAGACGGTCTTACATTTTTCGGGGTTGACGATCTTGGTTTGGATAAAGCCTCGAGAGCTATTCTGATTTCATTATGTGAAAAATTTTCTGGAGGACCAGTTGGTATTAAAACGTTAGCCATAAGCGTCAGNGAACCAGAAGATACTGTTGAGGATGTTTATGAACCATTTTTGATACAACAAGGTCTGCTTCTTAGGACTCCAAAAGGCAGAGTGGCAACACCAGCTGCTTATGAACATTTAGGCTTAAGCNTTCCTTCGAATAAAAAACAGTCATTATTTGNTAATTGATAAAAATTGAAATCCTTCTAAAATAATGCGCGATGAATCTTAATGANTTCGANTACGATCTGCCCNACTCTGCAATAGCGCAAGAGCCGTTGCTTAACAGAACGGACTCNAGGCTGCTTATTGATATTGAAGATCAGATCAAGCANTCTAGAGTTTNTAATTTTCCCGAAATTATAAAATCAGGCGATTTGATTGTAATGAACAACACGAGAGTCTTGCCGGCNCGTTTCCATACACGTAAATCGACTGGCGGCAAAGTAGAAATCCTTTTATTAGAAGAAGGTAGAAANGAAAATGAATGGGAAGCATTAGTTAAACCAAGTCGAAAAATAGATACTGGAACTATTTTCAAATTTGGTGAAGATCTTGAAATAGAAGTACTTGCTGACCGTGGAAAAGGTTTAAGNAAAGTTCGGTTAGATGTAAAAGGNGATTTTATTCAAACGATCGAAAAGTACGGCGAAATGCCTCTCCCTCCATATATAAAAACAAAACTAGATGATAGAGAAAGGTATCAAACNGTTTATAGCGAAAAATCAAAATCTGCTGCAGCTCCAACGGCCGGATTGCACATGACAAATGAATTGCTTGACAGATGTGTTGAAAGAGGNGCAAGAATAGAATTTGTAGAACTTGTGGTCGGATTAGACACTTTCCGACCTATTGATTCAGAAAACATTGAAGAGCATGAAATGCATTCTGAGTTTTACGATGTTCCTGAAAACGTTATTACGGCATGTAAAGAAGCTGAGAGAGTAATAGCCGTAGGTACAACAACAGTAAGGGCTCTCGAAACGGCAGCAATGGGNAAATTAAAAGGGAGAACTGATATTTTTATAAAGCAACCTTATGATTTTAAAATTGTAGATCTCCTTTTAACTAATTTTCATCTCCCTAAGTCAACTTTGCTTATAATGCTTGATGCTTTTTTAGGTGAAAGGTGGAAATCTTTATACAAAGAGGCATTAGATCAAAATTACAGATTTCTTTCTTTTGGAGATGCCATGCTTGTTCAAAGACGATTCCTCGGAAACTAGACTGGTAACAAGTGAAAGCTAAATTTGATTTAGAGAGTAAAGATGGAGACGCAAGAGCAGGCGCAGTGAGACTTGCTAACGGTTCTTTTAAAACACCTTGTTTTATGCCTGTGGGGACAAGAGGATCAGTTAGGCATCTATCTTCTTTGGATCTAAAAGATTTAGGGGCNCAAGTGGTTTTAGCAAATACNTATCATCTAATGCTCAAGCCAGGTGCAGAAATAATAAAAAATGCNGGTGGGATAGCCTCATTTGCAAATTGGAAGGGTCTGACATTGACAGATTCAGGNGGNTATCAGATATTTTCACTTGATCCGAAAATAGACGAAGAGGGTGCAACGTTTCGTTCCGTTTACGACGGTTCTTTTCATAAATTAACTCCAGAAAGTTCTGCTGNTATACAAGCTGATATAGGTGCAGACGTTCAGATGGTTTTAGATATTTGTCCAGCTTTGCCAGCACCAGAAGAGACCATAAGNGAGTCTGTAGAAATGACTGCTGCATGGGCNGAGAGAGGAAGGAAAACTTTTATTGATCACCCTGAAGCTTCTTTACAGCAAAGTCAATTCGGAATAGTTCAAGGGGGAGTTAANCCTGTATTAAGAGCTGAAAGTGCAAGACGTACTTTAGAAATTGGTTTTGACGGTTATGCAATAGGCGGTTTGAGCGTAGGTGAGGGTCGAGATGAAATGCTTGACTCNGTTTCAGTAGTGACCGATTTAATTCCTAAAGACCAACCGCGGTATTTTATGGGCTTAGGTGATCCGATTGGTCTTGTAAATGTCGTCGAAAGAGGAGTTGACATGTTTGATTGTGTTTTACCAACTCGTCTAGCACGACACGGCACTGTTTTGACTTCAGAAGGAAGAATAAATATCNGGAATGCTCGTTTCGCGAAAGATGATGATCCAATAGATCCTGGATTCCCTGAAAGTCCCGGTAACTATTGGTCAAGATCCTATTTGAGGCATTTGATGGCTACAGATGAACCAACTGGAGCGCGTATTTTGACTTTGCACAATCTTGCTTGGCTTTTCAACTTTGTAGAAAGAATGCGGGCATCAATAAAAGAGAATCAATTTAATAACTTCCGAAAGGAAACTTTAGATATTTGGTCTTGAAGTCAGTAAGTTCGAACTCTAGNATCCTCACTCGGCGTAAGATATNAAGTGTAAATATTCCCTAAATTAGAGAGCCCAAATGTCATTTTTGCCACTCATAATAATCATGTTGTTGATGTATATGTTTCTTATACGACCNCAACAAAAACGTGTTAAAGAACAACAAGCTCTNGTGCGNTCCTTAGCAGCAGGAGATGAAGTGCTACTCAGCTCAGGTATCCATGGAGTAGTTAAAGAAGTCGAAGAGGAGAGCGGAGTGATATGGCTTGAAGTAGCTCAAGATCTTGAGCTAAAAGTACTCCGATCTGCTGTAGAGCGAAAATTTCAAACAGATTTGGATGAGAGTTCTTCAGAGGACTAGTACTCACAAGGTAGCTGAATGCGTCGACAACTAACTCTCCTAATAGGGATTCTTGCACTAACTATTGCTTCAATAACAGGAACAGTTCTTTGGAAGAATGAACCCTTACTGGGTCTTGATCTTCAAGGGGGAGTTTCCGTTCGACTTATTGCAACCCANCCTGCCGATGAATTNNTGCTTGACCAGACTGTAGAAATTATTCGCAATCGCGTTGATGGTCTGGGNGTGGCAGANCCGGAGATATCTCGCATAGAGGGTGGCGTGATGGTGTCTTTGCCGGGAGTCAAGGATCAAGATAGGGCACTTGAATTAGTCGGCACAACAGCTGAAATGCGATTCCGTCCCGTTTGTAATGTATTTCTTTCTGCTGCTAGTGAAAATGCAGAAAATAAAGGCAATAGTTATCAGGCAACCCCCTTGGCTTCGTGCGCCAAAGCAATAAATGGAGAGATACAACCAGTTACCGGTACTGATGGATTAACCCCAAAAGAAGCGGATCAGGCTAACAATTTTGTTATTTTAAGTTCGGAAGATGACCCAGGAGCAAGGTATCTTCTTGGTCCGAGTGTGCTGACGGGAGATGCACTTAGTGATGCTGGAGCGGATTTCTTTGATTATGAATGGCAGATAAGTCTCGCTCTTAAAGCTGGTCAGAATGGAATCCAAGCTTTCAATTCCATTTCAGCACAGTGTTATGTCGGGTCAGAGTCATGCCCACAACTTCCTGGATTCACAAATGGTCGTTTAGCGATTGTCTTGGACGGAGAAATAATTACAGCGCCACAAATCAGAGCACCTGAGTTCCAAAGAGATGCAATTGTGATTTCGGGCGCCTATGAAAAAGAAGAGGCTGAAAACGTTGCACTGGCATTGCGGTACGGTTCTCTTCCAGTTGAGCTGGAAGCTGAAAACACTCAGATCGTATCCGCAACAATAGGAGAAGATTCGCTAGATGCGGGAATCAAAGCTGGGCTTATAGGGCTAGCTCTTGTAGCGATTTTTATGATGTTTTATTACAGGCTTCTCGGTTTAGTAGCTCTATCCAGCCTTTTGGTTTCAGGAGCTCTCCTTTGGGCGATAGTTTCCCATTTAGGCACNCAAGAAGGTCTTGCTCTTACACTCGCTGGTATAACCGGAATAATTGTTGCAATAGGCGTCTCGGTTGATTCGAACATAGTTTATTTTGAGCACCTAAAAGAAGATGTACTTGATGGACGAACAGCTCGTTCATCAGTTGACCGTGCTTTCCCGATAGCTTTTTCTACGATTGTTAAAGCAGATATGGCTTCATTGATAGGTGCAGTTCTGCTTTGGTGGCTCACAGTTGGGGCGGTTAAAGGTTTCGCTTTTTATTTAGGGTTAGCTACTCTGCTTGATTTAGTAGCAACATATTTTTTTATGGGGCCAATAGTGAAGGTGCTCGCTAAAACTGAATGGTTCGCAAATCATCCAAAAAGATTTGGTTTACCAGCTGTTGGGGCAATAAGTGAGTCGAGATCGACGGGCAGTTCAAAGCTAGTGGAGACAATATGAAAACTTTGAAGAGTCTCTATTTGGGGGAAAACCCTGTGAACTTCCCAAGCTTGTGGAAGCGAGCCTTTATTGCCTCACTGATTGTTCTGATCATAGGAATAGGTTCTTTTGTAGTCCGTGGTCTTAATTTAGGACTTGACTTTGAGGGGGGAACTTCTTACGAAGTTCGTTCTTCCAGCATGACGGTTTCTGATACTAGGGAAGTTCTTTCAAGCCTCGGAGCAGCTGACTCAAGGGTACAGAAAGTGGGTGATGATCTGCTCAGGGTTAGATCCGATATAGATGACCCTCAAAAAGCTAATGAACTTAGAGAATTATTAGAAAATCAGATAGGAGTAGTTGAGACATTTGAGCAGGTTGGTCCGACTTGGGGTTCGGATGTAACAAGTAAAGCTATAAAAGCACTGCTCGTATTTTTTGCCGTAGTGGCCGTGTATCTCACGATCCGTCTTGAATGGAAAATGGCGCTTGGAGCGTTAGTGGCGGTAGTGCATGACATCATTATTAGCGTTGGTGTCTATTCGTTTTTTCAGTTTGAAATAACGCCTGCCACAGTTGTTGCTTTCCTAACAATTATGGGTTATTCCCTTTACGACACAATTGTTGTTTACGACAAAGTCAGAGAAATTACAGGGAGATTGGGGGCCACTGAAAAATACTCCTATACAGAAATGATGAATCTGGCGCTTAACAGGGTTGCTATGAGGTCAATAAATACGAGTATTTCTTCAGCTCTGCCTGTGCTTTCATTGCTTNTGATTGGAGCGCTCATAATGGGTGCAACTACTTTGCANGAGTTTAGTGTTGCGTTATTAGTTGGAATACTGGTCGGTTCCTATTCATCGATCTTTCTGGCGTCTTCATTAGTTTCAAGACTTAAGGAAAGNGAAGAAAGATGGCAGCAAGTAAGAAGCAGACTTGAGCAAAAGGGAATCAAGTTNGAGAACGTTCGAAAAATTGATCGACAAGAAGCGTCCAAACCAGATTTGAAGAAAAAAGAACGAATCGAAGGGGTTCGAGGTCCGGCACGTGGACGTCCTGCTCCCACTCGAAACTCTGGATCAATCCCTCCTAGACCTCGTAAGAAGCGCCGTTAGATGGTAGCGACACGTCGAGTTGTTCCATGGCGCCGTCGAGCCTCAGGAAAGAGTGATGAAACAACAGCTTTAATAGAAGCTTATTTAGAACATCATCCAAGAGGTGAAGTTACTCTAATCGAACGCGCATATAAAACGGCTTTACGTGCACATGAGGGACAAACCCGTAAGTCTGGAGAGCCTTATGTGCATCACCCTTTAGCCGTGGCTACTATCGTCGCTCATCAGGGTCTTGACGATGTGACCATCGGAGCAGCTCTGCTTCATGACTCGATCGAAGACACAGAGATAGATCTAACAGATCTTGAAAGAGATTTTGGTTCTGAAGTTGCNAGCATAGTNGATGGTGTTACAAAACTAGACAGNATCAATTTCGATTCTCGCGAAGACCAACAAGCTGCAAGTATGAGAAAAATGCTTGTAGCAGTAGCAAAAGATTTGAGAGTCTTAGTAATAAAACTTGCTGATCGTCTACATAACATGCGAACTCTCGCAGCTTTGCCGGAATTTAAACAAGAAAGAACGGCTAGAGAGACTCTTGATATTTACGCACCTTTGGCTAACCGGTTGGGAATGCAGGATGTGAAAGTCCAGTTAGAGGATCTTTCATTAGCGACGCTTCACCCAAAGCGTTACAGCGAAATTGCACAAATGGTNCAGGATCGCGCTCCTGAAAGAGACATGTACCTTACGCAGCTAGTAGCAAACGTGAAGGAACGTTTCAGCGACATGGGCATCAAAGCGGATGTNTCAGGAAGNCCTAAGCACCTCTGGAGNATTTACGAAAAAATGATTGTTAAAGGAAGNCCATTTGAGGAAATATACGACCTCGTAGGAATNCGGGTGATAGTTGAAAATGTAAGAGATTGTTATGCAGCTTTAGGAACAATCCACGCTACGTGGAAACCCGTACAGGGTCGCTTCAAAGACTATATAGCCATGCCGAAATTCAATCTCTATCAATCTTTACACACCACCGTTATCGGCCCNCAAGCAAAACAAGCAGAATTTCAGATTCGCACTCGAGAAATGCACCAACGCGCTGAGTTTGGGATTGCCTCACACTGGGACTACAAAATTAAAAGCCCTTCAGATGAAATGGAATGGCTAGGGAGAATGGTTGAATGGCAAGAAGAAACAGCTGACCCTAATGCATTCATGGCAAATCTCAANACAGATCTTGAACAAGATGAAGTCTACATTTTTACGCCTACAGGAGACGTCATAACACTGCCCATCGGATCAACTCCAGTTGATTTCGCTTATTCCATTCATACAGAAGTCGGTCACCGATGTGTGGGAGCAAAAGTAGAAGGGAGGCTAGTGCCTCTTGATACGAGATTAGCTTCTGGCCAGACCGTTGAAATAGTGACATCGAAGCAGAGTGAAGCTGCACCAAGCAAAGATTGGCTTCAGTTTGTGGCATCGCATCGATCAGCAAGCAAAATAAGACAGTGGTATTCACAAGAAAGACGTAGTGAAGCGATTGATGCAGGGCATGACGACCTCATCAAAGAGTTGAGAAGAGCCGATTTGCCGGTCAAAGAAACATTAGATAGTGAAACACTCGTCAAGGTGGTAAATGATCTCAACTATTCAGAACTTGATTCTCTGTTTGCCGCAATAGGAGAACATCATGTCTCAGCTCGTTCAGTGATAGGAAAAATTGAAAAAGTTTTAGACGAATTAGAACCAGAACGTTTTAAAGAGCAGGCAACAGTTTTTCAACCACAAAGAGAGCGGAGAGACTCTACAAAAGTAGGCGTGCATGTTGAAGGTTTTAGTGACCTAATGATTCGTCTATCGCGATGCTGCACACCANTGCCGGCAGATGAAATTATGGGTTTCGTCACAAANGGGCGTGGAGTNTCTGTACATCGAAGTGACTGTGCAAATGCTTCGTCGTTATCGTTTGATCAACCAGATCGACTAATTGAAGTTGAATGGGATGAACATTTGGAAGGTTATTTTGTTGCTTCGATTCAGATAAAAGCACTTGATCGGCCTGGCTTATTAAGAGATGTAGGAGATGCTATGTCAGAAAATCAGGTGAACGTAATAGGAGTTGAAACTTCGACAAATATTTCGGATCGCGTAGCGCGTATGCGTTTTGATTTTGAAATAAGCGACCCAACCCACCTCAATAGACTTATGTATGTAATACGTGAGATCGATTCCGTATATGACGTACACCGAGTTGTCCCTGGAGGAGACGAACAATAAATTTTAAGTGCAGTAGAACTAGGTCAATAATAGTAACCTCGTTTTTGTGAAGGATTCTGTTTACCGTGCTCCTAAAGGCACCAGAGATTTAGTTTGGCCAGATTCCCAACGAAGACGTTCGTTTATAGATTTATTTGCGGGAATTGTGAGTGGTGCTGGCTATACCGAAATCGTTCTGCCAATGTTCGAACATATAGAAGTTTTTCAACGTCTAGGAGATGGAACAGATGTTGTACGAAAAGAAATGTACAATTTTGAAGACAAAGGCGGNAGAAACATAGCTTTACGACCGGAACAAACGGCTTCGATTGTTCGGGCCTATTCCGAGCATCGACCATCTTTACCGTGGAAAGTTTGGTACGCAGGGCCTAATTTTAGATACGAGAGGGCTCAAAAAGGTCGATTCAGACAGTTTGACCAAGTAGGCATCGAAGCTTTGGGGNCAGATGATCCATATCTAGATGTAGAAGTCATAGCTATTGCATGGAGATTTTATGAAGCNTTGGGCCTCAAACAAGTGAACCTTTTATTGAATTCCGTTGGAACCCTTCAAGATCGTATTTTATATATGAAAGCTTTAAGTGAGTACTTAGAAAAAGAAAAAGGTTTCCTGTCAGCTGAGGCGCAGGAGACTCTTAGTTCCAACCCTCTAAGAGTTTTAGATTCGAAACGTGATGAAGACATTGAAGTAGTTTCTCAAGCTCCCAGCATTCTTGAACACCTATCTGAAGAAGCAAATAATCACTTTAGTAAGGTCCAAGAAGGTTTAAAAAAATTAGATATCCCCTACTCAGTTAAACCAAATCTTGTAAGAGGTCTTGACTATTACGTCCAAACTACCTTTGAATTTACAACAAAAAGTATTGACGCAGCTCAGGATGCAATTGGCGGTGGGGGTCGCTATGACGGTTTAGCTGCAGAAATGGGAGCTCCAGCAACNCCAGGAGTNGGTTTCGCTTTAGGTCTAGACAGAACTTTAATGGCCTGNGAAGCAGAAAAAACTTTTACANGACCAGAACANTTATTGCAGGTTTATGTTGTAGACACAACTGGTGGAGAAAATTCTTTAATAATTACAGATCAGTTGAGACAAAATGGATTTAAAGTCGATCGGTCTTTTGGGGATCGTTCAATGAAAGCTCAGATGAAAGCCGCGGATAAAAGCGGTGCAAAAATTGCTTTAATCGTCGGAGAGGATGAAGTGGAAAAGGGAGTTGTTACGATTCGAGACCTAAGAGGCGAAGAAGGTCAAGAAGAAATCGCCTCGGGTTCTATAATTGCCAATCTCGAAAAGAGGCTCAGATGACGAACTATGAAACATCTATGCGATCTCATAGATGTGGAGATCTTCGGGTTGATGACGTGGGGAAAGAAGTGACGCTGTGTGGTTGGGTTGATCGACGTAGAGAACACGGTGAACATCTCGCTTTTATAGATTTGCGTGATCGAAGNGGGGTAATCCAAGTCGTAGTCCAAGGGGCTGCAGACTTGCGTTCAGAGTATGTTCTTCAAGTAAAAGGAAAAGTTAGAGAAAGACCATCTGAGACAGTGAATACTTCTTTGGAGACAGGCGGTATAGAAGTTGAAGGCGCTGAAGTCACAGTTTTAGCAGAGGCAGAACCCCCACCATTTCCAATAGATGACAGAACAGATGTTGATGAAGTTTTGAGGCTTAGACACCGTTATGTAGATCTGAGAAGGAGCAGGCTTCAAAATAATTTACAATCGCGTGCACTCGTGACGAGCTCTGTTCGAAAGGCTATGGAGGAACAAGGTTTCGTGGAAGTTGAGACCCCAATGCTTGTAGCTAGCACCCCTGAAGGNGCTAGAGACTTCGTGGTCCCGTCGCGTAAAGATCCTGGTTCTTTTTATGCACTTCCTCAAAGTCCTCAGATCTTTAAACAGCTTTGCATGCTTGGTGGGATAGATAGGTATTACCAGATAGCTAGATGCCTCAGAGACGAAGATCTAAGAGCNGACAGACAGTATGAGTTCATGCAACTAGATATTGAAGCAAGTTTTGTAAATGGTGAAGATATAAGAANAATTGTTTCTTCAGCTGTTGCTGATGCTACCGAGGCTGTAACCGGAGAAAAAATAACTACTATCCCGTCGATGACATGGCAAGAGGCGATGGAGCGCTTCGGTTCAGATAAACCTGATATAAGATTCGATCTCGAGCTCGTTGATCTTACAGATATTTTCAAAAGTACTGAGTTTCGGGCTTTTCAAGCACCTTGCATAAAGGGAATACGTGTTCCGGGCGGAGCAGAGTATTCAAGAAGTCGATTAGATGAACTAACTGACAAATCCCAGAATTGGGGAGCTAAGGGTCTGGCTTGGATAAAAATAGAAGACTCTGAAATGGTTTCACCTATATCTAAGTTTCTTTCAGAGGAAGAAAAAACCTCTCTGAATTCTAAGATGTCTGGCGAAGAAGGTGACCTTTTACTTTTAGTTGCCGATGAATGGTCCACTGTATGCCATGTCTTGGGTCTAGTGAGATTAGAAATAGGTAAGCCACCAATTAATGAGGGTGGATTCCATTTTTTATGGGTTATAGATTTTCCTCTATTTGAAGGTACTGACGAAAATGGAAATCCATCTTCCTCACACCATCCGTTTACGATGCCGCATGAAGACGATTTAGCTCTTTTAGAAGATGGAGAAACGGAGGGTATCCGTTCACTCGCCTACGATTTGGTTCTGAATGGATGGGAACTCGGTTCTGGAAGTGTGAGGATACACAGACAAGATATTCAGGAAAGAATCTTTACTGCACTTGGAATAGAACCTGACGAAGCAAGAAAACGGTTTGGTTTCTTATTGGATGCATTCAAATTCGGAGCCCCACCACACGCAGGTTTTGCTGTTGGTTTAGATCGATTAACAGCGATCCTCGTAGGCGAAGAGAATATTCGTGAAGTGATTGCCTTTCCGAAGACCCAATCAGGTTCAGACCCACTTACTAGCGCGCCATTGCCCGTAGATGATCGACACCTGAAAGAACTTGGTTTGAAAGTTTTACCTCCTTCTACATGAGATGCACTAGTTGATCCGTCGAACTCAACTAGGTTTTAGGGGTGGCCGAAGATCTTTTTACGCATGTAGCAAAAGAGCGTTTAAAAAATAGGGGACCTTTAGCAGACCGCTTAAGGCCTCTACTGATAGATGATGTAGTAGGTCAGAAGCATCTGGTCGGCAAAGGCCAACCTCTTCGTCAGTTGATCGAAACAGACAAGCTGTCATCTTTAATACTCTGGGGCCCACCAGGAACGGGTAAAACAACAATCGCTAGAGTAATAGCGCGAGTCACCCAACAAGATTTTCATGAATTGTCAGCTGTTTCTGCAAGCGTTAAAGACGTGCGGGAACTCGTAAAAGCTGCAGAAACACGCCTAGGTCAAGCTGAAGTAGGCACAATACTTTTTTTGGATGAAGTGCATCGCTTCAACAAATCTCAGCAGGATGCTTTACTGCCTTCAGTTGAATCTGGCCTAATAGTACTGATAGGGGCCACAACTGAGAATCCATATTTTGAAGTGAATGCTCCCTTGCTTTCAAGATCGACATTATTTCGTCTTGAACTTTTAGATAGAGGTTCGATAACAGAGTTACTAGCGAAAGGTGTAGAAGAGGAGGGGGTGCAGGCTGACCCAGAAGCCTTAGATTTATTGGCCGACCGCTCTGCAGGGGACGGCAGACAAGCTTTAACCAGTCTTGAAGTCGCTTCAGCAATAGCAATTGGACGAGGTGAAAGGAAAATAACGTTAAAAGACGTAGAGGCGTCTTTGGGGGCTAAAGCCATTCGTTACGGCAGGGATGATCATTACGACATAATTAGTGCTTTTATAAAAAGTATCCGAGGATCTGATGCTGATTCGGGTCTTTATTGGTTAGCCCGCATGTTGAAGGCAGGTGAAGATCCAAGATTTATAGCTCGAAGGCTAGTTATTCTGGCGAGCGAAGATATCGGTATGGCGGACCCAACTAGTTTGCTTATTGCTGACGCTGCAGCACGTGCAGTAGAGTTCGTAGGTCTTCCTGAGGCTCAGCTAAATTTGGCTCACGCTGTGGTTCATTTGGCCACGGCTCCTAAATCCAATCGGGTAACGCTTGCCCTGACTTCCGCCATGCAGGATGTTTCTTCGCCAGGAGAGGGCCGTGTTCCACCACATTTGAGAGACGCACATTACAGTGGGGCATCAAGCATCGGACATGGAGAAGGCTATGAGTACCCGCACAATAACCCGAGAGGATGGGTTGAGCAAAAATATAGACCAGAAGAGGTTGAGTCAAATACTTATTATGAGCCTTCACTGCATGGATTTGAGCAGCAGGTACTAGAGAGAATGACTGATTTGAGGGAACATAGCAATGTGGAAGTTGTGCCAGAGGAGCAAAACTAATGCGTAGACGTTTATTCTGGTTGTTATTTGGTTGGGCTCTAGGTGTTCTAGCTTCAAATTGGATGGAAAATCGTTTTCGTCGAAGTGTAAATAAATATGCACGAAACACTTTTTCCAAATTTGGAATAGTTCCGGAAGAGATAATCAATAAAAGAAGTGAACTTTTTGAAAAAGTCCAAAAAAGATTTGGCAGCCAAGAATCTGATTTTGCGATTAGAAGTATGAGAAATTCCAACTCTCGCTTTAATGGGCAAGAAAGCTATTTGAGACGACAACACAGACCTGTAAGGCCCCAAAAGTATAATTGACCCTGCACCTACCTATTTGCTTCACTCCATAGCGCTAGGCTTGTTTTATGGGAAATTCTCTGTCAACGGCAAAAGCAATTCGTAACGAATTCACAGATTTCTTTTCTGCTCGCGATCACGAGAGAGTTTCATCAGGAAGTCTGATACCGCATGACCCGACATTACTCTTCACAGTGGCTGGAATGGTTCAGTTCAAGCCCTATTTAATTGGTGAGCAACCAGCTCCATGGCCGCGTGCTGTAACTGTACAGAAATGTGTCAGAGCTGGCGGTAAGCATAACGATTTAGACGAAGTTGGGAGAACGAGTCGACATTTAACTTTTTTTGAAATGATGGGCAATTTTAGTTTTGGAGACTATTTCAAACCCGATGCTTGTTCCTACGCGTGGGAATTCGTAACAGAAAATCTCGGTTTGGACCCTGAAAGGCTATGGGTAACAGTTCATGAAAGCGATGATGAGGCCGAGGAGATTTGGATAAATAAAGTAGGTGTGGCTCCCGACAAAGTTCAGCGTTTAGGAGAAGACAACTATTGGAAGATGGCTGAAACTGGGCCATGTGGACCCTGTTCAGAAATTTTTTGGGATAAAGGTCCAGAATTTGGCGCCGATGGTGGACCAGCTCACGGAGATGAAGAGCGTTTCGTGGAAATTTGGAATCTGGTGTTTATGCAATTTGAACAACATCCAGATGGTTCAACGACNCCGCTNCCCTCTCCGGCAATAGACACAGGTTTGGGTTTAGAGAGGATTTTGACNGTAATGCAAGGAGTTGATTCTGTTTGGGAAACAGATGAAATTTCAAAGATTATCGGAGAAATCGTTCAACTCGCAGGGANCTCATATGGTGAAGAGGAAAGATCAGACATTTCGATGAGGATTATTGCNGATCATGCTCGTTCATCTACATTTTTGATAAGCGAGGGAGTTTTCCCTAGTAACGAAGATAGAGGCTATGTACTTCGTCGGATTATACGTCGNTCAGTAAGACATGCGTGGCTACTGGGACTTGAAGACTCCGTGATGTCTTCGCTAGCAGAATCAGTTGTAGCAATTATGGGATCTGATTATCCAGAGCTAAAACAAAATATTGATTTTATTCAGGAAGTTCTAAGCAGGGAAGAGGAAAGGTTTCGTGAAACACTAAAGTCTGGTTTGCTGATCCTCGATGAAGCAATATCAGANCTTGGAAAAAATAAAGTACTTAGTGGAGAAATCTCTTTCAAATTNCATGACACATATGGATTTCCTCTCGAACTAACTGAGGAAATTTGTTCGGAAAGATCTATTGAGGTCGACGTTGAAGGATTTAAAGAATCAATGGCAAGACAGCAAGACAGGGCCCGATCAGCGCGCAAAGATGCAGTAATAGTTGATGAGACGGGTGAGTTCAGAAAAATTCTTGACAAAACAGGCCCAACAAGGTTTGTGGGTTATGACAAAACTAGTTCTGATTCCAAAGTCTTATATTTCGATGATGANCTAATCGCTCTTGATGAAACACCGTTTTATGCAGAAGCTGGTGGGCAGATAGGTGATACAGGAACAATCTTTACGGCAACTGGCAAAGTCAAAATTGTCGACACGACTCTTGCCCTGGATGCAATACACGTTCATCAATATGAATTGTTAGAAGGACATTTGGAGTTGGATCAGCAGGCAACAGCTGAAGTTGATGGCGATAGACGGTCGCAAATTCGACGTAATCATACAGCTACGCACTTAATCCACTGGGCTTTAAGAGAAGTTTTGGGAGAACATGTGAAACAACAGGGTTCATATGTGGGACCNGATCGGTTACGTTTCGACTTCAGTCATTTTGAAGCAGTTACGGATGAGCAAATTTGNTCTGTAGAGGATCTGGTTAATTCTGAAATACTAAACAATTCTGAATGNAGTCATGAAGAAATGAGTCGTGAGGAAGCTGAGAAAAAAGGTGCAGTAGCTTTTTTTGGNGATAAGTACGGNGATAGCGTAAGAGTCTTACAGGCAGGTCCAAATTCACTGGAGTTTTGTGGAGGAACNCATGTTTCAGCATTGGGTGACATCGGATTAGTGAAAATTCTTTCCGAAGGCTCCATAGGTTCCAACATTCGACGGTTGGAGGCAGTTACCGGCACATCAGCTNTTAAAAATTTGAGANAAGCTGAGAGTCTTCTTTCAAGAGCTGCAGACCTTGTAGGGGTGCCACTTGAAGACTTATTGGGTGGAATTCAGAGAAAAATAGATGAGCTTAAATCGCTGAAAAATGAAGTCAAAAATTTAAAACGCAAAGATGCATTGGGGATGGTTAAAGAGCTTGCAGCAAATGCAGAAAACGGAATAGTTGCTTCAATTATTGAAAGTATCGATAGGGAAAGTTTGAGAGAGTTAGCAGTTGCTGTAAGAGATCAAGAAGAAGTTAAAGCTGTGATACTGGGAACAGCGCCAGCCGATGGCGGCGCGGCTTTAATAGCTGTTGTTAAGACCGATAGTGGTTTAAACGCTGGAACCATTTTGAATGAAGCAGCTAAAACAATAGGTGGCGGAGGAAGGGCAAATGCTGAACTCACGATAGTTGGCGGCAAGAGTCCAGAAAATCTGGAAGAAGCATTAGAGCAAGCTAGAGCAGTTGCCCACGCTGGTTGAACAGGTGAGAGTTTTAGGGTTAGACCTTGGGGGTAAAAGAATCGGGGTTGCAATAAGCGACAATGATGGGAAAGTAGCAACTCCTCTTCAGGTTTTAACACGTTCGAAAAACACCTTGGAGGATTATAAAAAAATTAATGATTTGGTGTCTGAATGGGAAGCAGAGTTTGTCGTAGTAGGGATGCCTTTTTCACTAAACGGGAATAAAGGCCCAGCTGCCAAAGCGGTTGAGAAAGAAGTCAAAGAATTGTCTTCTGTTCTGTCCGTACCGGTTGATGTGCATGATGAACGTTTGACAACTGTAATAGCTGCCCAAGAGTTGTCTTTGCAGGGGCTNGACAGTAAACGACAACGTAAAGTGATTGACCAAGTTGCAGCATCAGTAATTCTACAATCGTGGTTAGATAACCGAGCGTGAACGGAGAAAGGTGACTGACGAAACACCAAGTGGAGAGACTTATGAAAAAAGTCTTCCACATGAAGAAGATAGCAGCTTCGAAGATTTCCATTTAGGCGATGATGACTATGAGGTAAGACCTGATGTCCGGTGGGTTCGCTATCGACCACCAATGGGACCGATAGTTCGATGGGGGTTAGTGGCCCTTGTGATAATCACCGTTTTCATTAGTGGATGGACAAGACTTGAAAATTGGATAGATGATCAGGTTGAGCCCAGTCAATCACCAGGAGAAGAAGTTGAATTTTCGATAGAAGACGGTTGGACTACAAACGATGTAATAGCGACTTTGGGCGATTTAGAAATTATCGACAGTCCAACGATGTTTAGGCAATGGATGAGATGTCCTACCGTGCTAAAAAGTTTTTTGAATTGCAGTCCGGGCGAGGATTATTCCTTTCAAGCAGGGCGGTATTTACTAAAAGAACACTCAAGTTTCCAAGATGCTGTGTCAGAACTTAGAAAGGGTCCAATACCAGAAGAAGTGATACGAGTAACAGTCCCAGAGGGGTTGACGCTAGAGCAGATCACGAAACGTTTATTAGGGGCACTGCCAGCTTTTGATGAAGAGGAGCTTCGGGTTTCACTATTGGACGATCGCATAAGATGGCAGCACTACCCGTCGAATCTTTCATTTCTTCTAGCGGAAGGCTTATTATTCCCAGACACTTATCAATTAGACGAAGCGACAGTTTCAGATGAAATAGGTCTTCTATTGAGAATGCATCGACAATTTTTGAAGGTTATTGAAGAAGAAGAAATTGAGAAAAAATCGCAAAGCCTTGGTATTACTCCATATGAAGCTTTAATAATCGCGTCATTGATTGAAGAAGAAGCACAATTAGCAGAAGAGAGACCAATGATATCGAGAGTCATTTACAATCGACTGCAAAGAGGGTGGCGATTAGGTGTTGATGCAACGTCGCGCTATGCCGTCGGCAAAACTTCCGGACAGGAACTCACTATTAGCGATTTGGAATATGACTCCCCATGGAACACGCGTGTTTCGTTAGGGCTCCCACCGACAGCTATTTCAGCACCTGGTAGAGCCTCAATTCAAGCAGCCTTAAACCCAGTGGAAGGTGATTGGCTTTACTATGTCAGAACGGATCAAAATGGGGTAGTTGGCGCTCACACATTTGCTACGACTGCAGATGATTTTCAGAAAGCACGGAAAATATGTGTAAATAAAGATCTAGGCTGTGGTTAGATCTGCGATAATTTCAATATGAGGATCAATGGGTCAACAGTTTTAGTGGGAGTGATCGGGAACCCGGTAAAACATTCTCTGTCACCGGCAATACTTAATGCTGCTTTTAGAGAAGCAGAAATGAACTGGGTGTATACAGCTTTTGAAACACGGGAAGAAAAACTTGCGGATGCCATCGAAGGAATTAGAGCTCTGGGTATAGCGGGCCTTTCCGTAACTATGCCACACAAAGCAAAGGTTTTTCCTTTGATGGATGAAATTAGTGATAGTGCACAAATGCTTGGGGTCGTTAACTGCATCGTAAATGACGGAAAGAAACTAAAAGGATACAACACTGATGGCGATGGTTTTTTAGATGCAGTGGCGCACGACTCAGGGTTAAACATGGTTGGTAAAAAAGTTTTAATAATTGGGTCAGGGGGATCAGCGAGATCAATAATTTATTCGCTTAGTAAAGCGGGGGTAGGAGAAATAGCTGTCATCAATAGAACCAAGAAAAAGGCTCTTGATGCAATTGAGCTAGCTGGTCCAGTCGCAAGGTATGTAGAAGAAGACAAAATCTCCGAAGTCGCTGCAGAAGCTGATCTTGTTGTTAATGCGACACCAATTGGTATGTCAGATGCTGGCACCACAACAAAGTTTCCGATAGAACCAAATTTGTTTTCTGAAGGTCAACTTGCCGTAGATCTGATTTATCACCCCTTATCAACTCCATGGATGGAGGCGTTGAAAAATCGGAAAGTGGAAGTTTATGGGGGTCTCTCAATGTTAATTTTCCAAGCTGCAAAAGCATTCAAACTTTGGACCGGCCAAGAGGCTCCGGTAGACGCTATGAGAAAAGCAGCTTTATATGAAATCAAAAAAATTACACAGTAAGAAACATTTAACTAATCGTTTCATTTGGCTGCCCGCAAATAGGTAATCTAAAGAGATGCCTACAGAAAAAATACGTCACATTGCCTTGGTTGGTCACATGGGCTCAGGTAAATCCACGATTGGGTCTTTACTTGGAAATTTAATGAATTGTGACCACACTGACCTTGACGTAGTAATAGCAAATCAGGCAGGACGAAGCATAGGTGTAATTTTTGCAGAAAAAGGAGAAAAGTTTTTCCGTGACCTCGAAGCACAAGCTCTTGACTCGAAACTTTCAACTCAGGAGCCTCTAGTTATTTCAACAGGTGGTGGGATTGTGGAGAGGTCTTCAAATCGAATTTTATTGAAAGAAAAATCTTTTGTTGTTTGGCTTCGCGCAGATATAAATATTTTAGTCAAGCGTGTAAACCGGCGTACTTCTAGACCGTTATTAAAAGAAAAAGATCCGTTAGAAGTACTAACTAAACTAGATAGAGAAAGAGGAAACCTTTACGAAGAAATTGCAGATTTAACGATAGATACCAACAACATGAAAGCCACAAATGTTTCTGAGGTGTTGTTTGATAGTTTAAAGTCGCGCTTAGGTGTAGAAAATGAATGAAGTTGAAGTAGTGCTATCTAGCGGTATTACGTATCCGGTTATTGTTGGTAATGGTGCATTGAAAAAGTTGCCAGATCTTATATCTGATGGGTCTAATCGCGCTGCAATTGTCACACAGTCAAAAATCGGAATAGCTGTGGAACCCGGGATCGAAAACAAGGTTTTCGAAATTGATGATGGGGAGGAAGCTAAATCTTTGACAACGATCGGAGAGCTTTGCAGTGCTTTCGCTTCATGGGGCTTGACAAGAGCTGATGTAATCATAGGAGTAGGTGGAGGGGTAGTTACAGATGTAGCAGGATTCGCCGCTGCGACATATCACAGAGGAGTTGACGTTATCCACGTCCCTACAACTCTTCTGGCTCAGATCGATGCTGCAGTAGGTGGGAAAACAGGAGTCAATCTCCCAGAAGGGAAAAATTTAGTAGGCTCCTTCTGGCAACCAAGAGGTGTTGTTTGTGACCTTGATGCTTTGGACACACTTCCTGAGGATGAGTTGCGTTCTGGCTTAGGCGAGCTAGCTAAGTACCATTTTTTGACTGGTGATCCACTTGATCAAATGGAACTGCAAGACAGAATTACAAGGGCAGTAGAGATAAAAGCTGGGATCGTTGGAGAGGACGAAAAAGAGCAGGGCAAGAGAGCCTTACTTAACTACGGTCATACTCTCGGTCATGCAATCGAAAATATTGGAAACTATGAGATTAAACACGGAGAAGCAGTAGCTATAGGGCTTGTGTATGCCGCCGAACTTGCTTACACCTTAGAACGCATAGATCATGAAAAAGTTGTGGAACATCGTCAAGTATTAGAAAGCTATGGTCTTCCTAGTGCTTTACCTAAGTCGATGAGCGATGAAGACTTGTTGATTTCAATGACGCGAGATAAAAAAGCAGTTGAGGGTTTCACTTTCGTTTTAGATGGCCCGAACGGTTTGGAAGTAGTGCAAGGTATAGAAGAAAATTTTGTAAGAGAAACTCTTAAAAAAGTTAGATGATTTTGACAAAGAAGTGGAGAAAAATATGAGTGAGCCAATTTTATTACTTCTATCTGGGCCTAATTTGAATCTCTTAGGAGAAAGAGAGCCTGAAACCTACGGTGATGAAACTTTAGAAGAACATGTTGAAGTTGCTAAAAATAAAGCAACAGAAATCGGATTTATCGTCGAGCATTTTCAATCGAACCACGAAGGTGAAATCGTCGATTCGATCCACGCTGCTCGAAATAGATGTTCAGGAATAATTATTAATCCTGGAGCTTTTACTCATTATGCATGGTCCATACATGATGCTTTAGCTAGTTTCGAAGGACCCATCATAGAGCTACATATTTCTAATCCAGCAGCAAGAGAGCCATGGAGACACACCTCTGTCGTGGCGCCGGTAAGCTCGGGTACCATTGCTGGTTTTGGGGCAAAGGGTTATCAGATGGCAATTGACGCCATAGTAGGCATGATTAAATAATGACAAATAATTTCAGTACAGATTTTGATATGACGGGACGACTTTCGAAGCTTGTTGAAAAAGTTGAAACAGCAGATTGTGAAGCGTTATTAGTTACTTCACTCACGAACATTTACTACCTTTCCGGATTTACAGGTTCCGCAGGTTTACTTTGGATTGACGCAGACAGAGCTTTACTTTTAGTCGATGGGCGTTATGGAGAACAGGCAGCGGAAGAGGTAGAAAAATCAGGNGCACAAATTGAAGTTGAAATGGTTGGTTCGAAGCAGTCTGAAAAGCTTAAGACTATTTCCAAAACGACTAATCGCATTGGACTCGAAGCGCAATCAGTTACCTGGGCGAAGATGAAGAATTTAGAAAAGATTTTTGAAAACTCAGAATTGGTATTTACAGAAGGTCTTGTAGAAGATCTTAGGCAGATCAAAGATAAGGGTGAAATCGCTTTGATGAAAACGGCGGCAGAGATAGCTGACAAAGCACTAGCTAGTATTTGGCCGATGCTCGAAACTGGAGTAACTGAAAAAGAAGTTTCCACGGCTTTAGATGAGATGATGGTGAAAAATGGGGCTGAAGGAACTGCTTTTGAAACAATTATTGCCGCAGGTCCTAATAGTGCCCGACCGCATGCACGACCTGGTGATCGGATCTTGTCAGAGGGGGATCTCGTAGTTTGCGATATGGGAGCTCTTTACAAAAGCTACCGATCTGANATGACCCGCTCCACTCGGATAGGTGGAACTGGAAAAGGTAAGCCAGCTGAAATGCTTGAAGTCGTTTTAGAAGCTCAAAAAGCAGGATTAGAAACAGTAAAAGAAGGTGTACCGAATGCAGATGTTGATGCTGCGTGTAGAGAAGTGCTAAAGGAAGCAGGCTTAGCGGAAGCATTTACCCATGGAACAGGCCACGGGGTTGGCCTCGATATTCATGAAGCTCCCACGCTTTCTGGACTGACCACTGACACTCTTCGCTCGGGTCAAGTAGTAACAGTTGAACCCGGGGTTTATTTACCTGATGTTGGTGGTGTCAGATGGGAAGACTCCGTGATTGTTACTGAACAGGGTTGCGAGTTCTTAACCCACTCGCCGAAAATAATTTAAAAATAAAGAGAAAATAAAATGTCTGTTATAACAACAAATGACCTAAAAAATGGAATGACTCTTGAACTAGACGGCGAACTTTATCAAGTCGTTGAATTTCAACATGTTAAACCTGGCAAGGGTCATGCTTTTGTTCGAACCACGTTACGAGGTCTACAAAATGGCGTAGTGGTTGATAGGACATTTAGAGCTGGAGAAAAAGTAGAACGGGCAATTATCGATAAACGTTCTATGCAGTTGTTGTACAGAGATGGTAATGATTACGTTTTCATGGATTCAGAATCTTTTGAACAGATGTCTATAGAGCCACAAACTCTTGGTGAATCGGTTAATTATTTAGCAGAGCAAAGCGAAGCACAGATGTTGATGTTTGGAAGCGAAGTTGTAGGAGTTGAATTGCCAGCGGCGGTTGAACTGAAAATTGCTGNGACTGAACCTGGAGTTCAAGGCGACAGAGTTTCAGGGGCTAGAAAGCCAGCAACTCTTGAGACAGGATTAGTTGTTCAGGTGCCNCTTTTTGTTGNGCCAAATGAACAAGTGAAGATTGATACTAGAACTGGCGAATACCTAAGTCGTGTTTAAAAATTGCGACTGNCGGCTAGAGGTTTAACGAATGCCATCAGTAGGTAATAGAGGTTTTGGGTCNAGGCGTGAAGATAGAGAGACGGTATTNGGAATTCTCTACGCTGCAGAAACTCAAGGAAGGGAAAATCTAGAAGTCCTGAGTGAACAGCCAGTGAAACCAGAGAGTTATGTTTATGAACTCATTGAGGGAATAGCATCAAAGCAGGAAGAAATAGATTTACTGATCGAAAATAATGCAGAAGAATGGCGTTTAGAGCGAATGCCAGTTGTCGATAGAGCTGTAATGAGATTGGCAGTGCTNGAATTAATCAACTTTCCTGAAACGTCAATCGCTACAGTTATTAATGAGGCCGTTGAACTAGTCGGTGAGTATTCAACAGAGAATTCCAAGCGTTTTGTAAACGGACTGCTTTCTGAAATAGCAGATCAAGTCAGATTATAGAAATTCTTGTCCTTCTAATATTTTTTCGATTCTGGCATAGGATAAATTTCTTCTCAGCATGATACGCGAATGACCCTCTTACGCGTATATGGTAGTGCTTGGCCGTCAAACGGGTCCTAGTGAGGCCCATACGGATCAAGGAGATAAGGCCTATGGCCGATCGAGAAAGACGTATGACGCCCCCTTTCGGGGGCGTTTTTGTTGCAAGTGCTCGTGTGATGAGCCGGGACGACATGACAAGAGCGATACGACGCATGGCTCATGAGGTTATTGAAAGAAATCATGGGTCAGAAGATATTCTCATAGTGGGATTGCAGACAGGTGGAGTAAAAGTAGCGGAAAATCTCGTAAAAGCACTAGAAGAGATTGAGGAAAAAGAAATAGAATCNGGATGTTTGGATGTCGCCTTACACAGAGATGATATTGGCCTGAGACCGGTTGTCCCAGAAGCAGTAACAAAGTTGCCNGATCTTATAGACGGAAAAATAGTTGTGATAGTGGATGATGTTCTTTTTACAGGAAGAACGATCCGAGCTGCTCTTGACGCAATCTGCCATTTTGGTCGGCCTCGTTCAATTCAACTCGCCGTCATGGTTGACAGAGGACATAGAGAATTACCTATACGGCCTGACTATATAGGCAAAAATTTACCTACAAGGATTGATGAAGTAGTAGACGTGACTGAGGAAGGTGTAGACCTTGGAGTGATGCGGAAATGAGTTTAGAAATTGAAACCCCTTTAATACTTGATAAGCACCTTTTAGGGATAGAAGACACGACTAGAGAACAAATAGAACTAATTCTTGAATTAACAGACCGTTTTGCAGAAATTGGGAAAAGACCAATACCAAAAGTTCCGGCATTAAGAGGAAGAACTGTAGCTTCTGTGTTTTTTGAGGATTCGACTAGGACACGACTCTCATTTGAATCGGCTGCGCGCCGGCTATCAGCAGACACACTTACATTTTCTGCTGGCTCCTCTTCGCTTTCAAAAGGCGAAAGCCTCCGCGACACAGTGGAGGTAATAACGTCTTATGGTGCTGATGTTTTGATTGTCAGACACAAAATGGCCGGGACGCCTAAAAGAATTTCAGAATGGACTGACGCCTCAGTGGTAAATGCAGGAGATGGATCGCATGAACACCCAACACAGGCTTTGTTGGACTGTTATACGTTAAAACAGCAACGAGGATCTTTAGATGGTATGTCGATTGGCATAGTGGGGGACATAAGACATTCCCGTGTTGCTAGATCAAATGTCTTAGCTTTTTCATCTTTAGGAGCAAAAGTCACACTTATTGCTCCCAAGACTCTCTTACCCCCATCGATAGAGAGGTGGCCAGTTAATATTTCAAATGTTTTAGATGATGTTATTTCCGACCTNGACGCCTGTTATCTGTTGAGAATGCAGTCCGAAAGACACAGCAGAGGACTTGTGCCTTCTTTGCGTGAATACACAAAAGATTTTGGTTTAAATGAACGGAGGAGCAAAATGCTTTCGAAAGATGCACTGATTCTTCACCCAGGCCCAAAAAATCAAGGAGTGGAAATTACCGCTGAGGTATCAACTGACCCACGGTCCATAATTCTTGACCAAGTTACAAATGGAGTTTCCTTAAGAATGGCAGTTCTTTTTATGCTTCTGGGGCAGCATGAGATGTCTCAACAAAGCGAGTTGTAGAAATGGGAATTGTCTTAAAAGGTGGAAAGATTCTTGACAGAAAAGGTGAAAGGTCTCTGGACGTATCTATAGGGGCAGATGGAAAAATTTTAGAGACCGGCAAAAAATTAGAGGGGGATGTCGAAGTCGATTGCTCCGGTTGCGTTATTTCATCAGGACTCGTTGATCTTCATGTGCATCTTCGAGAACCAGGAGATGAAGAGGCAGAGACCATAGAAACTGGTGCACGCTCTGGGGCTATGGGAGGTTTCACGGCGCTAGTTGCGATGCCAAATACTGAACCAGCAACCGACTGTCTTGCAGTAGTTGAACAAGTTAAAACCCTTGGAAAAAAGTCGTCTTGTGAAGTTATTCCGTCTGCTGCGATGACTGTAGGACGAGAAGGTAAAGAAATGGTTCAGATGGGAGAACTGGTAGATAACGGCATTGGGATTTTCACAGACGACGGGAAAGGTTTGCAGGATCCGCAGCTTATGCGCCGTTTGATGGAATACAGCACAGGTCTTGAATCTCGGTTNGGTAGGCCCGTAGTCTTAGCGCAACATTGTGAAGTTCATGAACTAGCCGAAGGTGGTCACATGCACGAAGGTGAGTGGTCTTCGTTTTTNGGAATACCCGGGCAGCCTTCAGAGGCTGAAGAANTGATGGTCATGCGAGACATAGCATTGTCAAAAATGACAGGAGCAAGAATTCATTTTCAGCACCTTTCTACCCTTGGTTCAGTGCAGATGGTCAGAGAAGCAAAAGCTGCAGGTCTACCTGTTACAGCTGAAGCCACTACACATCACTTCACACTCACAGATTCTGCATGTAGCTGCTACAACCCTGTTTTTAAAGTCCACCCTCCTTTGAGAACAGAGACTGATATAAAAGCGATAAAGGAAGGATTAGCGGACGGAACTATTGATGCAATAGCTACCGACCATGCACCTCACAGCCAGCATTCTAAAGAAATGCCATTTGATGAAGCACCACCCGGGATGCTAGGACTGGAAACAGCGTTATCTCTTTCCCTTGAACACAGTGGACTTGATTTACATGGAGTGCTGAATCTGCTTTCTTGGCAACCTGCCAAAATAGCTGGGGTGGACGACCGTCACGGTATGACAGTCGAAAAAGGGAACTCGGCGAACCTATGTGTAATTGACCTAGATGAGACATGGACAGTTTCAGGGAAAGAAATGTTAAGTAGAAGTTCAAATACTCCATATGAAGGATGGAACCTNAGAGGACGCGTACGGCACACTATAAATAACGGACTTTTGGTTGTTTTTGATGGAGAATCTACCAAGTGAAGAAAAACCAAAAAAAATTAGTTGAAGCACATTTAGTTCTCATGGATGGAACAATTTTCACCGGAGAGATGGTTGGCGCTGCACCTGAAGGGGGAATTGTTTCAGGAGAAGTTGTGTTTAACACTGTGTTGAGTGGATATCAAGAAGTAATAACAGACCCTTCTTACGCCGGCCAGCTAATAACTTTTACTTACCCACACATTGGGAATTATGGTGTTAACNCTGAAGATAATGAAAGCTCGTCTTCCTTTTGCAGAGGCATCGTGGTAAGAGACTTAAGTAGGAGGCACAGTAATTGGAGAGCCACTCAGAGTCTCGATGAAATGCTCAAATCAAGAGGAATTTCTGGAATAGCTGGTGTAGANACTCGTCGATTAACCCGACACATAAGAAACCTAGGAGCTATGCCAGGTGCATTTGGTGATGTTGATATTGAAAAATTAAAACTAGCTGCCAGCAAAGAATCAGGAACCGACAATATAGATCTTGTAAAAACAGTTACTTGTGATGAAATCTACGATGTTGCTTCAACTGGCGGCAAGAGAAAAATCGTTGCTTATGATTTTGGTATAAAGTCAACGATTCTTCGACACCTATCTAAGTTAGGTGATATCACAGTGGTGCCAGCAAGNACTTCATCCGAGGTTGTTTTAGGTATGAGACCTGATGGGGTTTTTTTATCAAATGGTCCGGGAGATCCAGCGCCACTGGATTATGTCCGAGAAAATATAAAAAAGATTCTAGGGGAAGTGCCTATATTCGGGATTTGTTTAGGGCATCAACTTTTAGCAGAAACTTTAGGAGCTGAAATTTTCAAACTTCCATTTGGACACCATGGAGGAAATCACCCTGTAAAAAATATAAAAACAGGCATAGTTGAAATAACAAGCCAAAATCACAACTACTGTGTCGTGGAAGGTTCGATCAAAGACGCAGAAGTAACTCACATAAATTTAAATGACGGGACCGTTGCTGGCATTAATTGCCTTAACGTTCCAGCTTTCAGCGTTCAATATCATCCGGAAGCCGGCCCCGGACCTCACGACAGCAACTATCTTTTTGAGCAGTTTGAAAATCTCCTGAGGAAAGCAGGATAGATCCGATGCCTAGAAGAGANGACATAAAAAGTATTCTTCTAATCGGATCAGGGCCAATAGTTATTGGCCAGGCATGCGAATTTGACTATTCAGGAACTCAAGCATGTCGCGTGTTAAAAGAAGAGGGTTATCGAGTGATACTTGCTAATTCGAATCCAGCAACGATCATGACAGATCCTGATTTCGCTGACGCTACATATATAGAACCNCTAAGAATGGATGTAATAAAAGAAATCATTGAGAAGGAGGCCCCGGATGCTTTGTTGCCAACACTCGGTGGTCAGACAGCTTTAAATCTTGCTCGAGAACTAGCAGAAGAAGGAATTCTAGAAAAAAATAATGTCGAACTGATTGGTGCGGACGCAGATGCAATTGCGACCGCAGAAGATCGGGAAAAGTTTAAAGTAGCAATGACAGAAATTGGCCTTGGAGTCCCTGCTTCAGGAGTTGCCCGCAACATTGAAGAAGCACGCGAAATCGCTAAAAAAGTTGGACTACCTTTAATAGTTAGACCCGCTTACATTCTAGGTGGCAAGGGTACGGGTATAGCTTCAACAAACGAAGAGTTTGAGCAAATAGCAGAACGCGGTATTGAAGCAAGCCCTATAAATGAGATTCTGATCGAGAAGTCAATTGCAGGGTGGAAGGAATTCGAACTTGAGGTAATGCGCGACAAGGCGGATAATTGCGTTGTCATCTGCTCAATTGAAAATTTGGACCCCATGGGAGTGCATACAGGAGATTCAATAACAGTTGCTCCTGCACAAACTCTTACTGACGCCGAATATCAGATAATGAGAGATGCAGCATTCGCATGTTTACGTCGTGTTGGAGTCGAAACAGGCGGGTCGAACGTTCAGTTCGCTGTAAATCCCAGTACGGGTGAACAAGTAGTAATAGAGATGAATCCTAGAGTAAGTAGATCTTCAGCTCTGGCTTCAAAGGCAACAGGTTTCCCGATAGCAAAAATTGCCACTCAACTAGCTATTGGGTACACATTAGATGAAATAACTAACGATATAACAAAAGAAACTCCCGCTTCATTCGAACCAAGTATCGATTATGTAGTCACGAAGATTCCGCGATGGACTTTTGAGAAATTTCCCGGTTCTACAGGAGTTTTGGGAACGTCAATGCAATCCGTAGGGGAGGTGATGTCCATAGGCAGAACTTTTCCAGAGTCTTTACAAAAGGGTATGAGGTCTCTGGAAAATGGTAGACGAGGACTTAACGCTGACCCGGGAGAGCATAAATTTTCGGAAATAGAAGATGAAATTCTGATAAGCAAAGTTGGAATTCCGACATCTGAACGTCTCTTCCAACTTGAGGCACTGCTACGAAGGGGCTTTTCGATCGAGAGACTGTATGAAGAGACGTCCATAGATCCATGGTTTATTGATCAGATCTCAATAATTTCAGAAGAAAGAATGGCTCTTGAAAAACAGACTCCAGAAGAACTATCACCAAGTGAATGGAAGCGCGCAAAACAGATAGGTTTTTCAGATGCACAACTATCTTTCCTCTGGGGATGCAGTTTAGAGAAAGTAAGAGAGCTGAGAGAAAAATCTGGTGTATGGCCGACCTACAAGACAGTGGACACATGTGCAGCAGAGTTCTCCTCCGAGACTCCTTACCACTACTCGACGTGGGAAGATGAAAATGAAGTCCTACCTTCAGAAAAGCCTAAAGTCATAATTTTAGGAGCTGGTCCAAATCGAATCGGTCAAGGAATCGAATTTGACTACTGTTGCGTCCACGCGAGTTTTGCTCTGAGTCAAGCTGGTTATGAGACAGTCATGGTGAATTGCAACCCAGAGACAGTCTCGACAGATTATGACACTAGTGATCGGCTTTATTTCGAACCCCTTACTTATGAAGACGTGAAAAACATAATCGACATAGAAAAACCTGAAGCGGTAATAGTTTCATTGGGTGGTCAGACGCCTCTTAAATTAGCAGGGGTCCTTCCACCAAATTTGATAGCGGGCACAAGTCCAGAATCAATAGATCGGGCGGAAGATCGTGAAAACTGGAACCAGCTTTGTGCGGAGTTGAAAATTCCTCAACCGCCCGGTGGAACAGCAAAAGATTTTCAAGAAGCTCTTGAGGTGGCAAAAAAAGTTGGCTATCCAGTTTTGGTTAGGCCCTCTTATGTCTTAGGAGGAAGAGCTATGGAGATCGTATATGACGATAGCCAGCTCGAAAAAACTATGGATGAAATGACTCGTTTTGGCAGTTTGGGAATAGAAGGGGGTTTATCAGCTGAGAGACCCGTTTTGATTGATCGATTTCTTGAAGATGCAACTGAGGTTGACGTTGATGCTGTGCGTGACCATGAAGGGGCTGTTCTTATTGGAGCGGTGATGGAGCACGTAGAAGAGGCTGGCATCCATAGCGGGGATAGCGCCTGTGTGATACCACCTCCCAATCTTAAAAAAGAAATAGTGGAACTTATAGAAAGCAACACTAGAAAGATCGCAGAAGACCTTGATGTCAAAGGTTTGATAAACGTTCAGTATGCGGTAAAAGATGACGAAGTCTACGTGATCGAGGCCAATCCGAGAGCTTCGAGAACGGTGCCTTTTGTTGCCAAAGCTACAGGAATTCCCCTTGCGAAAATCGCGAGCCGAGTGATGATGAATACCTCTCTCAAAAAATTGCGTGAAGAAGGCTTTATCCAAGAGCCAGTAAAAGGTGACCATATTTCAGTCAAAGAAGCCGTATTGCCGTTTAATCGTTTTCCTGAAGCGGATCCGGTTTTGGGGCCTGAGATGCGCTCCACAGGTGAGGTAATGGGAATTGATCTTACACCCGGGTTAGCGTTCGCGAAATCACAGATAGCGGCAGGGGGGGCACTTCCAACTGAAGGAACAGTTTTCATGTCTCTTGCGGATCGTGATAAAAGTTCAGGCTTAGAAGCAGCAAAAGGATTTTTGAGACTTGGTTTGGAAATAGTAGCCACAGGAGGAACAGCAGCTTATTTAGAAGAAAATGGAGTAAACGTTGCTCACCGAGTAGCGAAGATCGGAGAAGACGGAACTGATGCTGTCCGCTTGATCAGATCAGGCAAAATTCAACTTGTGGTAAATAGTCCGCGCGGAAGAGGCCCACGAGCAGATGGCGATCATATAAGAGGGGCTGCTGCAGCAGAAGGCATTCCTTTGCTAACCACGGCAGCAGCTGCACTTGCTGCCGTAGAAGGTTTGACAGATTGGAAAAAATACCCTCTCTCTGTTAGACCGCTTCAGGATTACCATCTTGGAGTTTTCAAATCAGAAGTGTCAGAAAATGAATGATTCATGAAAAGGGTTAAAAGAGATACCGACCTGACGACCAGTCTGGGATCAGTTACTCTACCAAACCCTGTTATGACCGCTTCGGGAACAGCGGGTTACGGCAATGAATTATCTGAGTATATGGACTTACAGGAAATCGGAGCAATTGTAGTTAAGTCGCTTCATGCAGGGAAATGGGAAGGCAACTTAGCCCCGCGACTTCATCCAACACCATCAGGAATGTTAAATAGTGTCGGTCTCCAGGGGCCTGGGGTGAAAACGTGGGTAGATGAAAAGTTACCGGCATTAAGAAACTCTAACGCTCGTATAGTTGCGAGTATTTGGGGTTCTACAGTGCAAGAGTTCATTGAAGCGGCTTCTCACCTACGTGACACACCACCTGAGGTAGTTGCAATAGAAATAAACGCTTCATGTCCTAATTTGGAAGACCGAAGAAAACTATTTTCGCACTCAACCCAAGCCATAACGGAAATAGTGGAAGCAGCAAAAATTGTCGAAAAACCGCTTTGGGCAAAACTAAGTCCTAATACACCTGAATTGCCGGATATTGCGGGAGCAGCTCATAAGGCGGGAGCTGAGGCTGTTGTAGTAGCAAACACTGTTCTAGGTATGGCAATTGATATTGAATCAAGAAAGCCGATTTTAGGAGCGAAGCGTGGAGGTCTATCTGGACCAGCAATAAGACCGATTGCTGTTCGAGCAGTTTATGACACTTTCGAAGCACATCCAGAATTGCCAATTATCGGTGTCGGGGGTATTAATAGTGCAGAAGATGCATTGGAGTTTATTCTCGCGGGTGCAANGGGGTTGCAGATAGGTACAGCAATTTTCAGAGACCCAAGAATTTGTAAAAAAGTTATAGCAGGGCTTTCAAAATGGTGTGAGAGACATGAAGTTCAAAAAATCAGCGACTTGATTGGAGGAGCGCATGACTGAGAAATATGAGTCATTAGATGAGTTGTTCGAAGATGAAAATTTCGAAATTAGTAAAGAGTCAGAAGACAATGTCCCATTAGAGGTTAAAAACCGTCTAGCTTTGGCATTGGATGTGGACGATTTGATTGATGCCAGACGTCTTGCTGGTTCTCTTTTCGATTTTTTCGGCACTGTAAAGGTCGGGTTGGAACTATACGCGGCAGCGGGACCTGATTCCGTAGGGGTTTTTACAGAGGCAGGGTTTGATGTTTTCTGTGATTTGAAACTACATGACATCCCTACAACAGTTCACAAGGCTGCCCGTGTCGTCGGGTCAGTAGGGGCACGATGGGTTACGGTTCATGCTTCAGGAGGAGAAGAAATGCTCAAATCCGCAGTAGAAGGTTTGAGGGAAGGAGCAGAAAGCGTGGGTCTGCCGACCCCAGGTGTTCTAGGAGTGACGGTGTTAACAAGTGACTCTATAAAAAATGAAGAAACAATTGTTTCACGTTGTGAAACTTCGCTAAAAGCAGGTTGTGAGGGCATTATTTGTGCCGCCCCTGACCTCAGAGTCACTTCAAGTTTTTCTGATAAATTAATCAGAGTTGTTCCAGGTTTAAGGATGCCTGACGGCAATAGTCATGATCAAGTGAGAGTAGCAACACCTATGGATGCGATCAGTGGTGGAGCCGACATGTTAGTGATCGGAAGAATGGTAACGGAAGCCGAAAACCCTATAGAAGCTTCCGAGGAATTAGTAAGTGGGCTTTTAGGTTAAAAATTTTGCTTCTGCAAAATGCAAATTTCCCAAAGATTGCCTAACATGGTCATCGCATGAACCGACCTCCGCAACTAACAGATGAACAGAGGCGCCAAGCTCTGATAAAGGCAGCAGAAGCTAGAAAGTTGCGTGCCGAGATTAAAGAACTTCTAAAAATGGGATCATTGTCCCTAGAAGACTTACTGGAACGTTCTGATACTGATGAAAGTCTTGGCCGAATGAAAGTCCTTGCAGTTCTGGAGTCATTGCCTCGACTCGGAAAAGTAAAAGCGCGTAGAACTATGGAAGAAATCGGTATTAGTGAAAGTCGTCGATTGCGTGGTTTGGGTGCTCAACAACGAGCTTCGCTTGTGTCGCGTTTTGCTGATCAACCGTGATACCTGAAGGAGTCAAAACGCCTTTGGTTATTGTCATATCGGGTCCCGGTGGTGCAGGTAAAGGAACAATAGCACGCAAGCTATGTGAGAAAGATCCGACAATTACTGTCAGTAGGTCGTGGACAACGAGGGCGCCTCGGACAGATGATAAAAACGACTCTTATTTTTTCGTTAACGATTATGAATTCAACGAACATAAGGACAACGGAGGCTTCATCGAATGGAATGAGTTCTTAGGATTCATGTATGGAACCCCTATGCCTGACCAAGATGACGAAAAAGATTTAATTCTGGAAATAGATGTATCTGGAGGACGTCAAATCTGTCAAAAGCTCCCACAAGCAATTTTGGTATTTATTGATGTCGAGGATTCAGAACTGCGTAGACGTTTAGCAGGAAGAGGCGATAAACAAAGCGAAATAGATAAACGCTTACTGGAGGCAGAAAGAGAAAGAAAAGAAGCTAAAGAACTGAATTATCAGATTGTTCTTAATGATGACCTTACGAAGGCTACGAAAGAAATATACGAAATTATTTGTAGAGCTCGACTTTAAAGGACCGTAGGGAAGTTACTCTCATCCTGATACCTTGGATATGCCGCAGGAACCGCCTGCAAAGTGGCATTTCTTCAAGAGGAGTCGCTATGCGACGATATGACACATTGATGAACCCAGAGATAGAGGGTCTTCTAGACACGACTGAATCGAAATTTGGTCTTGTTGTTTTAGGGGCTAGAAGGGCTCGACAAATAACTTCTTATTTTGGTCAGTTAGGTGAAGGTTTGGGAGCCTCAGTTCCACCTCAGATAACTTCAACTTCAAGAAAACCGTTGTCAATAGCTTTTGAAGAGGTATCAGTTGAGAAAATTGTTCCCATAGAACTCCCGGACGAACCTGAAATCGAAGAAGTTATTGAAGCAGAAGCAGAAGCAGAATTATTGATGGACGAAGAATCAGGCGATATTTCTCCTGACGATGACGAGAGCGCTTAGCCTCGTTTATA
>PATJ01000028.1 GCA_002713545.1 Acidimicrobiaceae bacterium | reverse complement strand
CTTTCCTCTTCCTCGGTCTCTGAATCAGAAGCATCATCTGCCTCTGAACTTTCCTCTTCCTCGGTCTCTGAATCAGAAGCATCATCTGCAGCTTCTAAAACCCCGCCTGATTTCTCAATTAATGCCTGAAGGGCATACGCAAATTTCTGAGGCAAAGCATTCAATAGGCCAGCGAACTGCTGCATTGGAGCCACCAAAAGCCCAGCTAATTGTGATAACAAAACATCTCTAGGTGCTATCTCAGCTAGTTGATTGATTTCCTCAACCGTCAGTCTCCGATTCTCAAGAACTCCACCTTTTATAACTAAAGCTTCATTTTTTTTTGCGAAATCCTTCAACGCCTTTGCTACAGAAACTGGATCACCTGAAGTGCCATCGGGTTTTTTACCCACAAAAGCTATTGCAGTTGGTCCTGATAATAAATCGTCAATCTCCAAATCAAGATTTTCAATTGCAAAACGCACCAAAGTATTTTTATAAATTTTGTAGTCGCCACCGACCTCGCGTAAAGCCTCTCGCAAGGAAGCCATCGCTGGAACATCTAAATTTCTATACTCGGTCAAAACAAGGGAATCAGAATCAGAAAAGCGTTCTCTTACTTCATCCACAACAGCGACTTTTGCCGCTCGTGCCTCTGACATTGCTCACCCTCTCCCAAAATCGTTAACACACACCAAAGAATTTCAGACAAGTCTGAAACCGACCCGGAAGGCTCTCCTGCTAGGGCAAAAAATCGTTCTGCATATAAATGCAACCCAGAGGTCTTTGGTGAGCGTCTCTATTGTGATAGCTAGGCTATCTAATGACCATCAATACACAAACCAAATTTTTAAGTCATCAAATAAATTGCTTATATTTATTAATTATTCAATTATTCGAGATGGGTCAATCCTGACTCCAGGACTCATAGTCGAAGAAACAGAAACAGTCTTTATGTAACGACCTTTTGTAGATGCAGGCTTTAATCTTTCTAGTTCCTCTACTACTACATGCAAATTTGATACTAAATCATCTAATGAAAAACTAGCTTTCCCTATAGGTAGATGAACATTTCCGTGCCGATCTGTTCGAAACTCTACTTTTCCACCTTTAAAATCTTCAACAGCCTTAGCCACGTCTTCAGTGACCGTCCCGGACTTAGGATTTGGCATTAGCCCTCTTGGCCCTAACATTCTTCCAAGTTTTCCTACTGTAGCCATCATTTCTGGAGTTGAAATCGCAATTTCAAAATCAAGCATTCCACCTTCAACATCTGATGCTAGGTCCTCCGCTCCAACATGATCAGCGCCTGCTTCACGCGCCGCATTTGCGGCTTCACCTTGTGCAAAGACTGCAACACGAACTGTCTTACCTGTACCTGATGGCAAGGCCACTGTACTGCGAATCATCTCTTCAGTTTTCCTAGGGTCAACTCCTAAACGAACAACAAGGTCAATAGATTCATCAAACTTTGTTTTTTCAAACGACTTAACCACTTCTAAAGCTTCGCGGCCAGATAAATATTGATCTGGATCGAATTTCTCAAGAGAATTCTTATACCTCTTGCTATTACTCATTTAGCCTGTCCTCCCGGCTCCCTCAGTTAATAAATTCTGTTGAGGCGAGGTCCTCCTCTTACAGAATTACATCAGATAGTAAAAGTATGTTTATATCTAATTAACGGCTATACCCATACTTCTAGCTGTTCCCGCAACTTGTTGTTTTGCACCTTCAATATCAATTGCATTTAGATCAGGCATTTTAGTTTCAGCAATTTCTTCTACCTGATTCCAGGTAATAGAACCAGCTTCCTCACGCCCCGCTAAGCCCGAAGCTTTTTCTAAACCAGCCGCTTGACGAATAAGGAAAGACGTAGGTGGCGTTTTCGTGACAAATGTAAAAGACCGATCCTCATAAATAGTTATCTCTACCGGAATTATTTGTCCTCTTTTATCTTCAGTCTTAGCATTGTATTCTTTGCAAAAATCCATGATCGCGACACCATGCGGTCCAAGGGCCGTGCCCACAGGTGGAGCAGGAGAAGCTTGTCCGGCTGGAATCTGAATTTTCACTAAAGCTGCTACTTGCTTTTGTGCCATAACTTTTCTCTCTTAATTCTTTCTAGTATTTATCAAAACTTTTAAATAAACAGCGTCACAAGTCTGCTGCAACCCACGTGTATTGGCAACCTCTAAATATTAGAGTTGAGCAATTTGTGAGAATTCTAACTCTACAGGAGTCTCACGCCCGAAGATATCTACAAGAACCTTTACTTTTAATTGATCTTCATTAATTTCAACAATGGCCCCAGAAAAATCTGCAAATGGCCCTTCCTTTACCCGAACTGTTTCATTCAGTTCAAAACCAAGTCTCGCTCTTGTCTTTTTAGGAGCATCGGGTTTTGTCTCATCCGGGACATAAAGAAAGTTTTCTACTTCTTTCCTCCTTAAAGGTGATGGTTTACCTCCAGCACCAACAAAATTAACGATCCCCGGTGTATCTCTGATCGCAGCCCAAGAAGCATCGTCAAGAAAACACCTAACCAATAAATAGCCAGGAAACATTTTTTTTGAAACACTTACTTTTTTACCATTTCGAAACTCGACTACATCTTCCATCGGAATAACGATTTCAAGAATTCTGTCTTCCAGATTCATTGATGACGTTCGGGTTTCTAAATTCTGCTTAACTTTATTCTCATAACCGGATTGCGTGTGTACAACAAACCATTTTCCAGGACGATCATAAGGGCTTTCTTTTTTTGGAGTTGAATCCTCTTCCTCAAAAAGTTCGTCCTCATCAATAACAGCGTCTGAATCAGTGGTAGAAACGCCCGCCTCTATTGGAAAAGATGTTTCTCCTTCATCGGATTGCTCCAATGAACCTGTAGGGAGCAAATCCTCTGGTCCCGTATTCTCATCAGAACTTTCAAGGTCTTCAACCCCTGCATCATCTACCTGAAGCAACTCAGACTCAGCAACGTTGTTTTCGGATTCAATATTAGAATTCATCAGACATCAAACAATTCGAGTACTGATTGGGAAAATAACCAATCTAAACCTGCAACAATTGCGGTAATAGCCACAATTGTAATTACTACTACGACTGTATAATTCGTAGTTTCAGAACGGGTGGGCCAAACAACTTTTCGGAGTTCTGAACGAACTTCTCGCGCGAATTCAGTGAATCCAGCTCTTTCTTCGGTATGGGATGCTTGTTGAGGCTGACGCCGTTCGCGTACAGGTTCTCCCTCAGCATCTACCTCTCCTTGACGTTGGAGCATACGTTTTTGTTCACGGTTCATCGACATAGAAATCTCATATCTTTATATTTGCCTTAAATCAGGTTATTGGCCTAATAGCCATTACGCGCTTTTATGCAACAATCTAAAACCAATTGGCAGGGCAGGAGGGACTTGAACCCCCAACCGCCGGTTTTGGAGACCGGTGCTCTACCAATTGAGCCACTGCCCTTTGAACCAAAAAGAAAACAAAAGAATTCTAAAAATCGGTTCATTGGCAGGATACCAGTGGGGTTTGATGAGGCCGCACGAGTTTTAGATGAACATCCCATTAGAAATATTAATATTTATCGTTCTTCTTTAAAAAGAACATGCTTTCTGACCACTGGATCGTACTTTTTTAGTTCAATTCTTTCACGCGTATTGGTCTTATTTTTCGTAGTTACATACGTATAACCAGTACCAGCTGTTGAACGCATTTTAATTACTGGACGTTTATCGCTACCCATAACTTTTAAACCTTCTGTCCTTGTCGGCGCATTTTAGCGACAACACTTTCAATGCCTCTTTTATCAATTGTCTTTATTCCCTTAGTGCTTACATTTAGTGTTATCCAACGCTTTTCGCTCGGCAACCAATAACGCTTACGTTGAACATTTGGGTTCCAACGCCTATTAGTTCTACGATGCGAATGCGATAGTTGTTTGCCAAACCCCGGTTTCTTTCCGGTTACCTGGCATACCTTAGACATCTTTGACTCCTGAAACATTTAGATTTAACCACTAACCTGATTTGGTTTAGTGGACTATAAAACGATAGCAACAACATAGCAAGTCGCCACCAACAACCTTGTATTGCTTAATCTAATTTAACTAGTAGCGACGGACAGACTTGAACTGTCGACCTCGCGATTATGAATCGCGCGCTCTCACCAACTGAGCTACGTCGCCCCGAGCCCCCTGACAGAATTGAACTGTCGACCTTCTCCTTACCATGGAGACGCTCTGCCGACTGAGCTAAGGGGGCCAGCCAAAGGCTTATTGACAGGATGCCACGTGAGCATGATTACCCCAACGTCCACTCACCTTCTATTAAGACTTACTACAGTCAGAGTATGGAAAAAGGTATACAAATACGCCTAGCCAAACAAAAAGACGCAAAAGCAATCCAAGAAATATACAACCACGAAGTAAGAAATTCGACAGCAACTTTTGATTTAGTTGAGAGAACCACTCAACAACAAGAAGAGTGGCTTGATGAAAGATCAGGAGCATTTAGCGTGTTAGTTGCTGAAATGGGTAGCAAGATACTCGGTTTCGCTTCTCTTTCTCCTTATAAAGCAAGAGCAGCTTATAGAACAACTGTAGAAGACTCAATTTATATAAATGAAGAATTCAGAAACCAAGGCATAGCTGGCGAATTGCTTTCTCATTTATTAGAAGTAGCAGAGTCGAGCGGGTTTCACGCTGTGATCGCGAGAATAGGGGGCGCCAATGAAGCGAGTATCTATCTCCATCAGAGATTTGGTTTTGAAATTGTAGGTACCGAAAAAGAAATAGGCAGGAAATTTGGAAAATGGCAAGACGTTGTCGTAATGCAGACGATAATAAATGCAGGTGGTCCAGAACCAAAATAGTTCTGGACCACCTGTTGTGGGCCGGGGAGGATTTGAACCTCCGAAGGCATACGCCGACGGGTTTACAGCCCGTTCCCTTTGGCCACTCGGGCACCGACCCCTTATCGGATGCTAATACGAGCATAAGCACACGACACCTGTAAGTTACATTCATAACAAACAAGTAAGGTAATTACATGCCATCTTTTGACATTGTTTCACAGTATGACCAACAAGAAGTTAGAAATGCAGTCGACCAAACAGAACGTGAAATAAATAATCGTTTCGACTTCAAGGGAACAAACTCTGAGATTCAACTAACCGATGATTCCATACAAATCGAATCATCAACAGAAGATCGACTTAACGCTTTACAGATAGTACTTGAAGAAAAATTAGTAAAAAGAAAAGTCTCCTTAAAAACACTTTTATGGCAAAATTTGGAGTCTGCTGCTGGGGGAAGAAGCCAGAAAATAGCAAAACTGCAATCAGGTATTGGGAGTGAAGATTCAAAATCGATTAACCGCCAAATAAAAGACTTAGGTATTAAAGGAATTCAATCGCAAAACCAAGGTGACCAAATAAGAGTAAGTGGGAAAAAGCGCGACTCTCTTCAAGAAGTAATCGCTTCTCTAAAATCCAGCAAAATTGAATTACCGCTTCAATTTATAAACTTTCGCGACTAAGAAATAGGACCGCTACCAACTGTTCCTTGATTCCAAGAACCATTTCGGAGTCGTTCTACCCGCTCAGCAGTTGGAGGATGGGTTGAAAAAACACGACTCCCTCCCCGACCACGAGCCTCTGCTTTAAGTGGATTTACGATGTAGGAAGATGCCTGATTTGGATCAATTCCCGAAGGAATGCGACCAGATGCAATTTCTAATTTCTCTAAAGCTCTCGCAAGTGGTTCTCCATCTCCGATAAGTCGAGCTGCAGTGGCATCAGCCTTATATTCTCTAGTGCGACTTATAGCTGCCTGAATAAGCATTGCTGCTATTGGGGCCATTATCGCAAATGCAATTTCACCTAATGGATTTCTGTCTCTGCCACGACCTCCACTGAACATGGCTGCCCAGAAAGCCATCCGAGCTATAAGTGTTATTGCCATCCCGATTGCTGCTGCAACAGAGCCTATTAGAATATCACGATTTTCAATATGACTTAATTCGTGGGCTAATACTCCCCTTATTTCATACCAGTCAAGATTGTCTAAAAGACCTTGAGTTACAGCAACAGCGGCATGTTCGGGATTTCTACCCGTTGCAAAAGCATTCGGCTGTTGATTAGGTGAAATGTATAACTTCGGCATAGGTAGTCCAGCTGCCGTAGATAATTCTGTCATCACTCTGTGATACTCAGGGTAATCAGATGGCTCTGCTGGAACTGCTCGAGCTGAAGCAATTGCGAGCCTGTCACTAAACCAGTAACTTCCACCAACGAACACTAAACCAATCACAAGACCAAAAATGAGCCCGCCAGAGCCACCAATTGCGCCCCCTATAACAATAAAGAGTCCACCCAAAAGTGCTAACAAACTAAAAGTCTTTGCTGTATTTATCATTAGTTACCTCGTTTTCTAAGATGAACAATATCTAAAATTTGTTTACTTCGTAATACCCTGAATGGACATAAATAGAAGGAACTTTCTGTTCCCAAAACATTAAAAGATTTCTGGGATCGTCATCAAGAGCGAGTTTAGGTTCATACCCACTTTCAATTAAATCTCTCAGTAAATCTAATTTAACTTCCGGGGAACTACGGTCATCTTTTTCTTTTCTCATCAAAAGCGCATCCCAAGAAATCTTATTTTGATTCAACCAAAAAACGGTTTTTTCAAGAAGATACGACGGCCGTGCTGTCATTAAGAAAATAGGTGTTAGCGCAGCAATACTTTTCACAAGTTCCCAGCTTTCCCTTAGGAGCTGACTATTAATTGAACCAGCTTCAAAGAATTCTTCCCATTTTTGGATATCACCGTTTAGAAAGTGTTGGTGGGCCGATGCGTCAGCTATCACACCATCTATATCAACTACTAAAACGGAGCCTGAATCAGGTTCTACATCCCGATAAATCATCATTAAACGTTATTAGTCTTCCTCTGGAGATTCAGCTGCTCTAGTTCTAATTTCTTCAACAACTCCTGAATCAGCCAAAGTAGTTGTGTCACCTAGATCCCTACCTTCAGCGACATCTCTTAAAAGTCGCCTCATTATTTTTCCACTTCTTGTTTTAGGTAGGTCAGGCACTAAAACAACTGTTTTGGGCCTGGCAATTGGCCCTAATTTGGTTGCAACATGAGATCGTACCTCTTCCCCAAGTGCATCTGATGGTTCAAAAGTTCCTCTCAAAATCACATACCCAACAATTGCCTGTCCAGTGGTCGAATCAGCAACTCCAACAACTGCCGCTTCAGCTACCGCAGGGTGATCTACTAAAGCTGATTCAACTTCTGCTGTCGAGATACGGTGACCGGAAACGTTCATAACGTCGTCAACTCTTCCTAGCAGCCACAAATAACCATCTTTGTCTAATTTCGCTCCATCACCAGCAAAATACTTTCCTTCAAACCGTGACCAATAAGTCTCTTTATACCTCTCAGTGTCACCCCAAATACCTCTCAACATTCCAGGCCAAGGGTGTGTAATAGTCAAATATCCTCCACCTTGTTCAATTTTTATTCCATCATCATCAACTACTTCTGCAAACACTCCGGGGATTGGATGACAAGCAGATCCGGGCTTAGTCGTCGTTAAACCAGGAAGTGGAGTAATCATGTGACCTCCAGTTTCTGTTTGCCACCACGTGTCAACAATTGGACATTTTTCTCTTCCAATATTTTCGTGATACCACATCCATGCTTCTGGGTTTATCGGCTCACCCACTGTTCCTAAAACACGCAAAGAGGACAAGTCATGTGAAGCAGGTTCTTGTGCACCCCACTTCATGAAAGTCCTTATAGCCGTCGGAGCGGTATACAACTGTGTAACCCCATAACGCTCAATGATGTCCCATAGCCGGTCTTTAGGCCACTCTGATGGATCGTCTAAACGAAGATCAAAACGAGGAGTATCCGGTGTGCCTTCGTATATCACTGAAGTGCAACCGTTAGCTAGAGGGCCGTAAACGATGTAACTATGTCCTGTAACCCATCCGATGTCTGCTGCACACCAATAAATATCCTTCTCACGATTTAAATCAAAGGTATATCTATGTGTGTACATGACTTGAGTTAAATACCCTGCAGTTGTATGCATAATGCCTTTGGGTTTTGCAGTTGTACCTGAGGTGTAAAGCAAATAAAGAAGATCTTCGCTATCTAATGATTCGGCAGGGCAATCAGAGGCCGCTTTTGCAACTAGTTCATGCCACCAATGGTCACGCCCTTCAATCATTTGTATTTCTGTATCGCATCGGTTAACAACTACCACATGCTCAACGGTTGACGCACCATTGTTTAATGCTGCATCAACATTTGTTTTTAAAGCAGACGGGACCCCACGCCTATAACCTGCATCCGCGGTAATTATCAGCCTCGCTTCAGCGTCTTCACATCTATCTATTATTGCATCAGGTGAAAAACCTCCGAATATAACACTGTGAACCAATCCGATTCTGGCGCAGGCAAGCATGGCTATAGGAAGTTCAGGAATCATCGGCATATATATAGCCACTCGATCACCCTTGTGTAAACCAAGTTCTTTCAGCACATTTGCGAATTTCGAAACTTCTATAAGAAGATCTTGGTATGTAATTTTTCGAGTGTCACCAGGCTCTCCTTCCCAATAATAAGCAACACGCTCTCCATAACCAGCTTCTACGTGTCGGTCTAAACAGTTATAGGAAATATTAAGTTGACCGCCTATGAACCATTTTGCAAAAGGTAGTTTCCATTCAAGCGTTGTATGAAAATCCTTGTCCCAGCTAATCAACTCTCTCGCTTGTCTGGCCCAAAATGCTTCATAGTCATAAACTGCTTCTTCATGGTGAGAAGAATCATTAAGTAATGCTTTTTTTACAAAATCTGAATCAGGTGGAAATGTTCGATCCTCAACGTAGAACTCTTCGATTGTTGATTCGCTCATTATTGCTCCCTTGGTTGATTAGGTAATTTTAGTCAAAGTATGGGGGTTACTTACCCAGTGGGGTTAAAGGGTTTTACACTTTCTGATTCTCTAATCAACCAACGGCTTATGCCACTCTAAAACAAAAAAACCCCCTAGACCTTTGGGATCAAGAAGTGCTTCTGCTTCAACGATCCTGCTACGCGCTTTAACGGCTTTTAAATCACCAACCGAAGAAAATTCTTTCCAAATTTGACGACCTTGCTCTACTAAATTATCCACCCCTTGCTTTTTGAGAAAGTCTCTTTGCGTCGATAAGTGCGCACCTTCTGGGAGTTGATCAATAGCTATTTCAACTGTGAGATCTTGTTTTCCAATATCGTCAAGAGGATCATTGCCCCGTGAATGCTTTTTAAAAGTTCGAAGCCACAAGTCTTGATTTCTTTGACTCATTTCATGGGTTGTGGACCCGTAGTCAATTACCAGTAGCGATCCCGAAACAATCTTCTCTAATACACTTTGAACCCAATTATGGGCTTCAGTTTGAATTGGTATACGTGATCCTTTTAGAGGTGGAACTTCAACTGACTCTCTGCTCTCACCCATTAGAATCTCGACAAATTGATCACCTATGAGACCTATATGCACTTCTTTCCAACATTCACCGTCTCCTTCTAAGAGGTCAAATGGTAAATTATCTAAAAGTTCATTTGCAATAACTGCACCCACTACGGGAGCCTCAGGCATCTCATTGGTCGAAAAAAGTATTTCCGAAACTGGTTGCGCCACTCTTAATTTATTAGAACGTTCGACCATGGTATAAGTACCATTTTCAAGGCAACACGGTTGGGCATCAATTACTGATCTGGCGAGGGTCCCTCTACCTGCTCCAACCTCAACTACTTGAAAGTTTTCAGGTTTATTTAGTTTCAGCCACACATCGTCCAGCCAGTTTGCGATGAGAGAACCAAAAAAGGGCCCAACTTCGGGACTTGTTAAAAAGTCTCCTCGCCGTCCCGCGCTTCCTCTTTTACTATAAAAACCATCATCTAAGTCATAGAGACATGATTCAACAAAATCAGAAAAAGGAATAGGTCCAGATTTTTTAATTCGATTTTTTAAATCAACAGCTAACATGCCACTCGTGCGATGGTCTTAAACACCAAATGCCAACAGGCTAACTTCCGTAAAACGGGCTACTAATTGAGGAAATATTCCGAATAATAAAGTAACTAATACGCAAATCGCTAAAGCAGATACGAGTGAGGGTGTTACTTCAACGTTGTTTAAATCCTTTTCTGAAGGATCATCAGCCCACATTTTACGAGCAATAGTCGCATAGTAAAAAAGAGCTATAACAGAATTAATTGCTGCAACAACAGCTAACAAATAACCCCAAGTTTCTCCAGAAGTTGCTAAAACTCTAAACACCTCGAATTTAGCGAACCATCCTCCCAGAGGAGGTATACCTGCAAGGGAAAATAAAAACACTGTCATAGCAACTGTCAGCCCGGGAGCGAAGTGAAAAGCTCCCGCAAATGAATCAATTTCTGCACTACCAGTCCGCCTCGCCAAAGTGATAATCACCGCAAATGCACCAAGGTTCATAGCTGCATAAATAGCTAGATATGTAACAACAGCAGAAAGGGCCTGATCACCAGTGGTCAAACTGTGTCCCGCTACAGCTAGAGGAGCAATCATAAATCCTGTCTGAGCAACACCTGAGTAGGCCATAAGTCGAACTATGTTCGTTTGTCTTAACGCAACTAAATTACCTACAGTCATCGAGAGTGCTGCAAGTATCCAGATAAGTGGTTCCCATATATTTGAAAGTTCATAGAAGCCAACGAAAATTAAAGCTAGTAAAGCAACAAAACCTGCTGCTTTAGACGCAACCGAAAGAAAAGCCGTTACAGGTGTAGGGGCCCCCTCATAGACATCAGGTGCCCAAGTGTGAAATGGAACAGCAGAAACTTTAAATGCAAAGCCAGCTACTACAAAAACAATTCCTAATGTCATTACAGAACTAGAACCATTTCCAGCATCAATAGATTCAGCGATCCCACTTAACAACGTGGTTCCACTCACCCCAAACAAAAGTGACATTCCATATAGCATCACTGCCGACGCAAAAACACCCATAAGATAATACTTAAGGCCAGCTTCGTTAGATTTGGGATCACGCTTTCTCCAAGCAACCATTAAATAAGCGGGAATCGAAAGTAGTTCTAAAGCTACAAAAACAGATATCAAATCTCTAGACGAAGCCATCATGATCATTCCCATCAAGGAAGCCAAAAGAAGGCCGTAGTATTCACTCTCCCAATAATCTCCATCAACTATGTANTTAGTTGATAGAAGAATCACTACATATCCTGCCAAAAGAAAAATAGCTTTTAGCACTAGTGAAAAATTGTCGACCACATAAGCACCATCAAAAAGAACCCTCTCGGTTCCATCGATACCAAGAGTTAATAAAGGTATTGCTGTGGCAAGAACTCCCAAACCTGATAAAGCAGCCATATAAGGCCGTGCTTTTTCCAAAAATAAAATATCTAAAAGTGTTATAAGAACCCCGACAGAAAGCAGNACTATTTCAGGAGCGACAGCGTGCCAGTCNATTGCAGGGCGTTCAAACGCCACGATCATAAGGTTGGTGGACACTACTAACCCTTCGATGCCGTGTGATGATCAGAGCCATGGTTGCCTAAACCATAAACTTCGGAACATTGAACTNACTCGATTTCTTCATGGGTCAATTCATCTGCATCAATAGTCAGACAAGGAGTCAAGGATGCATCTACTGCTGCATCTGTGGCTCGGAAAACAAGATTTGGGTAAATACCTATCGCCAGTATCAAAGCGAGAAGAGGAGCCCATGCGATCCATTCTGTTTTTGTAGCATCATGAATATTGGGATCTTCNGCGAATTCTTCTTTTGGAGTGCCAAATGCTGCTCTCTGAAGTAACCATAGTAAGTAACCAGCAGCAAGAACTGTTCCTAATGCTGCTATCACCATGAACGTCCTAAAGGTTTCTACNGGCAAACCGTTNGCAGGGTTATATGCGGAAAGTATCGCGGGAAATTCTCCCCAGAACCCNGCTAGTCCAGGTAATCCCAAAGATGCCATCGCGCAAAACCCTAAAACCCAACCCATTTTGGGCGCCTGTAAAAGAAGACCACCTAGTCTCTTGATTTCTAAAGTGTGATAACGCTCTTTCATCGATCCTGCTAAAAAGAAAAGCATTCCTGTTATAAGNCCGTGGGCAACCATGCCCATAATGGCGGCATTAATTCCAAAATCCGTAAGAGTCGAAATTCCAAGCATTACGAATCCCATATGAGCGACTGAAGAGAACGCAATTAATCGTTTCATATCTGTTTGCGCCAGACAACAGAATGCTCCGTAAATTATTCCTATTACGGCCAATAGTCCTATCCATGGTGCCCATTCAACTGCCGCATCAGGGAGTAGAGGAATTGCTATTCGCACAAACCCATAAGTTCCGAGTTTAAGCAGTACAGCGGCGAGTATTACAGAACCAACAGTTGGTGCTTCAGTATGGGCATCAGGCAACCAGGTATGGAATGGAAACATAGGAACTTTAATTCCAAAACCAAGAAACATTCCGCCAAATATCCAAAGCTGTGCCGTTCGAGAAACAGCATTAGCAACAACGTTGTCAGCAATTTCACTGAAAACAAACGACTCCGCTCCTGTCAAGAAAAAGAGGGAAAGGAAACTGACGAGCATCAGTGCCGATCCAAAAAGGGTGTATAAAAAGAATTTTAAGGAAGCATATTTTCTGTTTGGNCCTCCCCAAACAGCGATCATGAAGAACATCGGCAGTAAAACTACTTCGAAGAAAACAAAGAAAAGAACCATATCCTGAGCGACGAAAGTACCTATCATGCCTGTCTCCAAGACAAGGATCAGTATTAAAAATGTTTTCGGGTTTTTGGGATCAGGAAAATGNTTCCAACTGTAAACAATACAAAGTGGGACTATGAGAACTGTGAGCAGTAACAAAGGTAAAGAAATTCCATCAAGTCCTACAACGTAACGACTATGAATAGCATCTATCCAACTTTTGTCTACAACATATTGAAGCTTTTCTGTGGCATCNAGATCAAACCATATGAGGANCATTAACCCCACAAANGCAACCCAAAGAGAAGTTATAAGAGCAATNATTTTATGCTCGTATTCTTTTTCTTTTGGAATTAGAAACATAACTAACGCACCTACAAGGGGTGAGAAAGTGGCCACGGTAAGGCCCCAACTATCNAGCAAGTTNTCCATGTTTAATATCTCCTACACAATGACTATNAGTAAACCGGCTANAATCGTCGCAGCAGCAAACAAAATNGCTGCATAGCTCTGAACTTTTCCGGATTGAATTTTGCGAAGTTCTTCACCGCTATCCGATGAAATACGACCAGAAGCGTTGACAAAACCATCAACAAGATTTTGATCTATCTTTTCATAATTAAGTTGACCAACTTTTACTGCAGTTCGTCCAAAAGTATCAACAGTACGATCTAATATTTTTTGGTTAGACCAATAGGCCAAGTCTGCNATCGGTTCTTTAACAGCTCGGGTAATAATNCCGGTGTATAAATGATCTAAATAATATTTGTTGACGAGAAGTGTGTGACCCATTCTCGCTAAGGTCAACCGTGTGGTAAGCCCATCTGGTAACTCCGTCAGACTTTCACCACTCTCTTTCGAGGCCTTTTCTACTTTGACGAAATAGTAATTCCATGCAAATGAAATACCGGCTATTACAACAATTGTCGAAACTATTGCTAGTGACCAGCTTGGGGTAGCGTGTGCAATTTCTGGGAAATAACCAGCTACAGGTTCGACATAATGGCCGAATCTTTCCTGCAGTGATGCGGGAACGAGTTGAAATCCCTTAGGCAAATTGAGAAATCCAGCAAAAATTGCTAATACTGCCAAAATCCAAAGTGGAATAGTAATTCGTGGGCCAGATTCATGAGGATTGCCATGACCCCTAAATTCGCCAAAAAATGTTAAATAAACACATCTGGTCATATACGCAGCTGTCAGAGCGGCTGTGATCATTCCCATTATCAACATGAACGTATAGGAGCCATTGCCGCTTGTGCCTCCCAAAATTCCCCAACCCCCCGTTCCGGCGAGTATCTCATCCTTAGACCAAAATCCAGCAAAAGGTGGAAGTCCCGCAAGGGCAATGGAACCGATTATGAAAGTTCGAAAGGTTTGCGGCATTACTTTCCTTAGCCCACCCATATCTGATTTCATGTCAAAACTATGAACCGAATGTGCAACAGATCCAGAACCTAAAAATAGGCAAGCTTTAAAGAAAGCATGGGTAAAGAGGTGGAACATTGCTGCGGTCCAAGCTCCTACACCTAATGCCATGACCATATAACCAAGTTGTGAAATTGTTGAATATGCAAGAACTTTTTTGATATCTCTTTGAACAAAAGCTAAACATGCTCCCACAAGCGTTGTTAATCCCCCGATAAGGGCCATTAAATTTATCGAACTTCCCCCTATGGAAAACCCTTCAAA
>PATJ01000027.1 GCA_002713545.1 Acidimicrobiaceae bacterium | reverse complement strand
ACCATTTTGAACTAGTCTTGTTACCGCATTTTCAACCGATGGTGACCATTCATTATTACTGACTGAAGAATCAATTTCTGGTGCGGTCGTCGCGGAATCGATACCGGATACTAAACCAGTAGCGGCCAAAGCCAAAGTTATTGAAATAATTACCCCTGCGTATCTTTTCATATTTACATGGTAACTCAATCTTTTGATTCGGACCATTTCTAATTAATAAATTCAGGTGATAATTGTCACCACGTTCATTTAGTTACGTTGAAATTATGAAGAACAGGTCCGAAATCGCCCATTTTTATAGCCATAGAGGATCCAGGGGCAACATAACATCTCCATGCAACTCCGTCATCAACACCTAGGACCCATGCTAAAACTGCTTTGACTGGAGAAACATGGGTAACCACCACCACATCTTTATCTTTGGAAATTTTGACGACCTCTTCGCATGCTTCGGTCACTCTGGCTCCTAAAGCTGCCAAAGATTCACCTCCATCTGGTGCCCAATGAATATCCGATCGCCATTTCTTCCAGACTCCATTATCAACACTCTCTATTGAAAGTCCTTCCAATTTTCCATAATCAAGTTCCAACCATCTGGAGTCGGTTTCCACCGTGGCGCCTATGTAACTCGCAGTTTCCATAGTTCGTTTAAGTGGACTGGAGATAACCAAATCGACTTTTCCCAAACGACTTGCAAGATCTGATGCTTGTTTCCTACCTGTTTCATCAAGTTCCGGATCGTTTCGGCCCAATAATTTACCCGCTGCGTTAACTGCAGTTCTTCCATGACGCACAACGTACAACATCAATTACCCCCGACAGCCAATAAATGACCTCTCTTAATGAAAGCTACCCTGTTTACCTGTTCCCTTAATGCGAATTTTTTAAACCCATAGAAAGCAAAAAGGATTCCTAACATTTCAAAAATTATTCCCGTAGGCATAAAAGAAAACTCTAAACGGCCAACTTCGGCCCCCATCAAATCTCTTCCAGTAAGAGGCCACCAAAAAATCTCTTTTTGAGTCCATGTCCCATCTAGTATCAAATGTGTCAATAAGCCAATGGGGATCGGTAATAACTTTCTCTGAATTTTTCTTCTGCCTTTCCCTAATAACATTATTGACATCAATACAAATACTCCAAAAAATAATGTGTGAAATACCCACTGAAAACCAGCGAGCGTTTCCAGTAAAGGCAATATTGATCCAACTGCCAATAATCTGTAATCAAGATAAGGGCTTCGGAAAATCAGTGCGATACCGACTATCGAGGAGACGCAGAACCATAAGAACATTTAACGAACTACTAATCGTCCGCATTCTGAGCATTCAGTCACAGCCCCAACTGCAAGCCCCTTAATGCGATCGGTTTCCATGGCCGACATTGTTAAATAACAACCGTTACAAGTCGGTCCTTCAAAACGAACTACAGCGTTCGCAGGAAAGTGTTCGCGGTGCGCTTCATAAGATGTCAGAATCTCTTCTGTTATAACTTTTACAAGTTCTTCGCGTCGACTTTTGGCTTCTAATACTTTCTGCGTGAGTTCACTTTCAATAACACTTAAAGCGTTTTCAACTGTTTTAATATCATCATTTTGAGCTTCAAGTTGTGAATTGCAAGAATCTATATTGGAATTACTCTCTTCAATTAAACTTAAAATTTCGAGTAAATCAGATTCCAGTGTGTCTTGTCTCTCTTTCAGGTGAGCTATTTCTCCTTGAAGACTTTTTGCTTCTTTTTCAGTCGTTATAACTCCGCTGTACAACTTTTCATCCACTTCAGACAATCGTGTTTCAATTGATAAGAGTTCTAATTCAAGTCGTTTTTCTTTTTTAAATTGCTCATCACTTTCATTTTGTTGAGTGCGAATAAGATCTTCAGTTTTAATCTTCATTTGATTTAAGGCGATAAGTTTTTCGCGCTCTGGCAGAGTTTTAACTTGGTGTTCTAGTTGACCCAGAAGAGCGTCTTCACCTTGAAGATCGAAAAGCCGCTGAATAACATCATTAGACGCAAAAAGATTTTCCACGAAGCCATGTTAGGGTAAGTTTTAAGATCCGCAAATTTCAGTAAGTTCCAGCAAGTTTCGTATGGTCCCAAGAGATTATTTGTTCGGGTTCAACAATCACCGCTGTGCGCTTGAGAGACATCTGTTTTGCTGCTTCCGAAAGAATCTCTTCTCCAAGTTCAGGTTGATTTCTGAGCATCACAGCTTTTGCATATTTTTCAACATTTTCCGGTTTGCTCTCAAGCGTTGCATTTCCTTTNATCATGATCCCCCGCAACTTTTCATAAACAACGCCATCTTCTAAAAGAACTGTGATATTTGGATTTCTCTGCANATTTAATATTTTCTGAGATCTTGTGTAGGTTTCGAACACAATCTTCTGATCAACTACTGCAAACCACAAAGTGGTCAAATGGGGCCATCCATCAGAACCGACACAAGACACCTGAAGGCTCTTTTGTTCTTCAATGAAAACAGCCATTTCATCGTCTGTCATTTGTATCAACTGTCGACGGTTCTTGCTCATCTCGTCCTCACTTTTTGTACTTCCGATGATCCTAGTAAGAAAAAAAATCGCCGTAAATAGCGTACGCCCCACACGGTGGGGCGTACGTTCTCTCGGACTAGATAAGGGGGGGATCTAACCGAGTATTAAGTTTTCAATACCTTAGATTACTGCTTAGGTTTCATTTTTCTTGACTAAAGTGCTTCGTATTTTCGTGACTTCTGACACGTACCAATTCCGAAAGACCGGCAATGACAAAAAGACCACTTGCGGGTAATGTTCAGTTGTAAACATTTTTGGAGTGTCATGCCTAAACCTAACGACAAGCAATTACAAATGATTCTTGAAGACATGGTTGTCGCAAGAACTCAGGCGGGGAGACTCTGGAACTTGCAACGACAGGGACAGGTGGGAACAATCGCTCCTATTGATGGTCACGAGGCAGCAATTGTCGGAGCAGTTCACGCTCTTGAAACTGAAAGTGACTGGGCCTTACCGCAGTACCGTGAACCATTAGGGCTCAGAAAGTACGGCCCGGAAATTTTAGATGCTTTTATGCTTTACAACCTTGGGCACCCCGCTGGTGGGCACATCCCTGAACCTATAAAAGTTGCACCTTCACAAATTTCGCTCGGAGCCTCGATCCCGCACGCTGTCGGACTTGCATGGGGAATGTCTCTGAAAGATGAATCTGGAGTGGTGCTAGTTTTCTTTGGAGACGGAGCAAGCTCAGAAGGCGATTTTTATGAAGCCGGGAACCTCGCTGGGGTTTTAAAAGCCCCTGTAATTTTCTTTTGCATCAATAATCAATGGGCGATCTCCACACCAACACATTTGCAAACTGCAGCCGATACCTTCGCTTCTAAAGCGGAAGCTTTTGGAATCCCCGGAGTAACAGTTGACGGAAATGATGCATCGAGTGTCTATGAGGCGGTCTCGGATGCTCGCAATCGTGCAATAAGTGGGAAAGGACCGACTTTGATAGAGGCCACTGTCTATAGATTAGGTGCGCATACGACAGCTGATGACCCAACTAGATATGTTCCTTCCGACGATTTATCAGCTGCTCAGAAAAAAGATCCCGTTCATACACTTATTCAAGATTTGANAGACAGGAATCTNTGGAGTGATGCCAGACAAAGTGAAGTGGAAACCGCAGCGCTAGACAGAATAGATGATGCTTTTGAGAAAGCTAAGAGTACTCCCCTTTCTGCAGATTCTTTGATGGATCACTGTTTTAGTTCNGACACTGCGAGGCAGTCCCGACAGAGATCCTTTCTTATGGACTCGCTAGGGGAAGCNAATGAGTAAAAAAGTTTCTGAACTGTCAATGTTGCAAGCCATCAATGAGACCCTTCATAGCGAAATGGCTCGTGATGAGCGGATTGTTGTCTTAGGTGAAGATGTGGGCAGAAATGGTGGAGTATTTAGAGCCACTGAAGGATTAATTGAAAAATTCGGAGAAAANAGGGTCGTTGATACGCCGATCTCTGAAGCTGCTATTGCAGGTTCTGCTGTTGGTTTAGCAATGGCTGGATTAGTTCCAGTTGCAGAAATACAATTTCTCGGCTTCTCCTATCAGGCGATGCATCAAATTGCAGGGCAAATAGCAAGACTTCGTTATAGAACTCAAAGCCGTTTTGAACCGCAAATTACAATTCGAGCACCTTTCGGGGGCGGAGTAAGAACCCCAGAATTACATTCTGATTCGTTAGAAGCTCAGTTTGCCAACATCCCTGGTTTAAAAATTGTCTTACCCGCTACGGCGTCAGATGCAAAAGGGTTACTCACTTCGGCAATACGTGATCCCGATCCTGTGCTTTTTCTAGAACCGCTTCGTGGATACAGAGGTATTCGTGATTTAGTCCCAGACGAAGAACACTCTATTCCTATAGGTGAAGCGAAACTTGTNAAAAAAGGTGACGATGTTGTAATAATTTCTTGGAGCTACCAAGTTGAACTTTCAAAACGTGTCGCGGAATCTCTTGAAGAAGATGGAATATCTGCCGCTGTCTTAGACCTTCGGAGCATCGTTCCATTAGATATCGAATCGTTAACTCAAATTGTGACTCACTGTGGACGCGCAGTTGTAGTTCAAGAAGCACCCGAAACAGCTGGATTTGCATCTGAAATTATCGCCACTATTAACGATGAATGTTTTTGGTCTCTAGAGGCGCCTGTAGTGCGAGTTTCTGGTTTTGATGTCCCCTATCCGGTGGGGATGCTAGAAAATTTATATGTTCCTGATGAAGAACGAATAAGATCCGCAGTTCTTAGGGNAATGGAAAAAGACTGANTCATGGCTTTTGAATTTCGCTTACCAGACATAGGTGAAGGGCTTGAAGATGCTGAAATAGTTTCATGGTATGTGTCGCCTGGTGATGTGGTCGAACGCGATCAGGCTCTACTGGAAGTATTAACTGATAAGGCCAGTTCTGAATTGCCATCTCCAGTCGCTGGAAAGGTATTAAAGCTAAGCGGACAAGAGGGTGAAAAAATAAAAGTTGGNGATGTTCTAATACAAATNGAAGAAGCAAATAGCAATTCCTCTCAAGAAACTTCAACAGAAGAGGTAAGCAAGGAAANAGTCGAAGTTGAAGTAGATGAATCAGTCTCNTCTTTTGAGGAGAAGAGTAATTTTGTTTCAGTTGCACCGAAGGTTAAAGCGTCTCCGGCAACAAGAAAACTGGCACGAGAGCTAGAAGTTGATATCTCATTAGTTTCCGGAACAGGAGCATCGGGACGAATAACAAATGAAGATATCCAGTCAGCGGTTAAAGCTGCTAATGAGGCAACTCNCAACACCGCTTCCNTTGCAAGCGAACCGGAAAGTTTGTTATCAGGACAAGAACGCTCAAATCTTGGCTACATGAAATCTGGNGAACATAAGATAAAAGGGGTTCGGGGCGTAATAGCTAAAAACATGTCAGCCTCCTGGTCTGAGATACCTCACATCCACTCATTAGACGAAGTCGACGCATCGTTAGTGATCGACTTTCGCAACCGTCTAAANAAGATGNCTCATCAGGGCGCTTCAAAAATTACACCNCTCTCAATTGTTGCTGCAGCAACTGTNCGCTCTCTAAAAAAATANCCAATGATGAACGGCCATGTTGTCGNTAATCCAGCCGAAAAGATNGTAATTCCTTCTTTCGTTAATTTAGGAATAGCAGTCGCTTCAGANTCCGGGCTTTTAGTTCCAGTAATTAAAGAAGCTGACAATATCGATATTTTTGAACTCGCTGAGAAAATTTCTGAACTCGTTGAACTTTCAAGAACGCAGAAATTAACAGCTCAGCAGATGCAGGGAGCGACTTTCACAATAACCAACTATGGATCTCTCGGTGGACGTTGGGCACTTCCTATAATTTCCAAAGGTCAGTCAGGCATTCTTGGGGTTGGCAAAATCGAAGAACGCCCCGTTGTCGTGGACGGAAAAGTGGAAGCCCGACCAACTATGCCGTTGGTTCTTGGAGCCGATCATCGTTTAATAGATGGTGATGTTGCGGAAGCTTTTAAAAATTCGGTAATGAATGATCTTCTAGAACCTCTAAACCTTTTGGTTGCTTAGTGAGGTCATCTTGGTAGTAGGTGAAGTCGCTTCAAGAGTTGACCTGCTCGTTATAGGTGGGGGCCCAGGCGGCTACGCTGCTGCTTTGAATGCAAGTCGTTTAGGCAGAAAAGTATCCTTAATTGAAAGTAAATTTATAGGTGGGACTTGTCTCAATGTCGGCTGCATACCCTCTAAAGCCCTAATTGAGATTGCCGATCAGGCTTATCTAGGAAACAACAATCAAGATTTCGGAGTAAAAATCTCCACACATGTTGACATGTTCAAAGTCAATGAACATATTAAAAAACTCGTGGGTGAGCTAAGTAGTGGTGTTTCATTTCTATTAGAAAAAGCAGAAGTNAATGTAATTAACGGGACAGCAAGATTTACGCGACCAAACAGAGTCGCCGTCGAAAGCNAAGACGGANATTTAGAACATCTAGAATTTCGCNATGCGATTGTAGCAACTGGGTCATCCCCCGTAAGNCTTCCAAATCTTCTNTNANATGGTCAAACAATCGTAGATTCAGAAGCATTNCTTTTTCAGGATAANGTGCCTGAACAACTGACTCTTGTCGGTGGTGGTTACATCGGAGTGGAGCTAGCTACCGTTTATGCAAAGCTNGGATCACGCGTGGTGATTGTTGAATCAGAAGANCAACTTTTGCCGGGATTNAATAANCATCTCAGTAAAAAATTAGAGACTGGCCTCCGTTCATTAGGNGTCGGAATTTGTCTTGGCTATAAAGCCGTTTCTCATAATGAAAACGAACTAATTATTGAAAACGNTCAGGAAAGTTCATCCATACCNAGTGATCTCGTTGCAGTTGTAGCAGGCAGAAAGCCAAACACTGACACTGTTAACATCATGGAAAGTGGGGCTTCGTTACTTCCTTCTGGACATGTAAAAGTAGACGCGCAGAGACGCGCAACTAGTCATGTNTTCGCTATAGGTGACTTAACACAAGGACCTGCTTTAGCGCACAAAGCAACTTACGAAGCAAAAATTGCCGCTGATGCAGCTTGTGGAATACAGAATGCTTTCGAACCCAATTGCATTCCCATGGTCGTATTCAGTGACCCGCAGATAGTGGCTGTTGGAATTGATCCTGATTCGGATGAATATTCAGAAATGAACTTAAAATCTTTTCGTTTTCCCTTTTCAGCATCTTCAAGAGCAAAAACACTGGGAGATACTTCAGGTTTTGTAAATCTTGTAGCGGATGGAGAAGGCACCATTTTAGGTTTTCAGGCCATCGGTAAGCATGTTGCCGAATTAGCGGGTGAAGCCACTCTAGCTATTGAGACTGCATTAAGTATTGAAGATCTTGCTGGAACTATTCACGCTCACCCGACTATGGGTGAAACAATTGCCGAGGCTGCTTTTGGTCTTTCAGGTGAGCCGCTTCACTTATCAGACCGCTAATTATCTTTCGGTTATTTTTAAAATAATGATTTCTACTTCAANTTTTCCATTAATTCTCCAAAAGGCCTACGATCACTCTGATGAATTCTAATTTCGACGTNGAAAGCCGATATCAAGCAGGTTTAAGGAAATGGGACAAGTACGGCCCAGACTTTATTCCTGCTTGGATAGCAGAGCATGATTTTGGATCCCCACCTGCCGTTACCGACCGCCTACGTGANGTGTTGTCCTCAGGTTCATTCGGCTATCACGATGAAGACACAAAACTTGGAAACTCTTTTTCCTTTTGGGCGAATNCTAGAAATTCTTGGAAAGTTGACCCGGAGCTAGTAATACCGACCGTAACAGTACTGCAGGGAGTTGCCGCTTGCGTNGAAGCTTTTAGTTCAACTGGAGATGGGATTGTATACAACACTCCTTCCTACCCCCCCTTTCTTGACTTACCTTCACATGCAAAAAGACGTTCTGTCGAATGGCCCCTAATTAAATCCGAAACAGGCTGGCAATACGATTTGGAGTCACTNGAAAAAANACTGGAAGCAGATCAAGGCATAAGGATTTTACTCCTATGCAACCCTCATAATCCGACGGGAGTTGTTCTTAGTGAGTTTGAACTTACTCAAATCGTAAATCTTTGCCGTGAACATAATCTCATACTGCTATCGGATGAAATTCATTCAGATTTCATTTACAAGGAATCAACTCATATTCCCACTTTGACAATAGACGGCGCTGATTCCGTAACAATTNCTCTTACCTCTGGGGCAAAAAGTTTTGCTCTTGCTGGTCTTCGGTGCGCTGTAGCAATTACTGGCAACCACTTTCTTAAAGAAAAACTTTTAGAAGTNCCAAAATTTCTTTTGGGTGGTGCCAACCGAATGGGTTGCGAGGCGACNACAGCAGCATGGGAGACAGGTGTCACATGGATGGACGAACTTATTCGGACTTTTGACGATCGAAGGTCGTATCTTAAATCTAGACTTGATACAGAGATCCCAAAGGCAAAAATGTTTCTACCTGATTCAACTTTTTTAGCTTGGATTGACCTATCAGAGTTCAATCCAGGAGAAAATCCAGCCAAATGGTTGCGTGAAAAAACTGGCGTAGCCTGTGGCAATGGACCTGATTTTGGAACGGGTGGGGAAAATCACGTTCGTTTAACTTTTGGCACTTCCTTGAGTCTCCTTGATGCGATGTTAGAAAGAATTATTAAGGGTCTAACTTAAGATGATCAACGGTCTAGGTTTGAAAGGAACTTCACGATATCAAGCTGCTCTATCAGGCATGGTCGGGGCTGCTTTAGCACTCGCTTCTGGAGAGCTGGTTGCTTCTTTGACTAATAAAACGACTTCATTAGTTTTGGCAGTAGGCGAATTTATTGTTGANGTCACCCCGGGAGACATAGTCCGTACAAGCATAGAAACATTAGGCAACTCTCAGAAAATAGTTCTTCTTTCCGGTATAACCGTTATTTCGATTCTTTTTGGGGGTTTTTTAGGTTTACTTTCTCGTAAGCATTCTGATCTCAGTTACTTACTTTTCATTCTTTTTGGGATTTTCGGTGGTTGGACTTTGAACCGTGANCCTCTTACTTCTACAACCGCAGCTCTCTCACTTTCTGCAACAGCTACTCTTATAGGTCTTTCGGCTTTTGTTTTCCTCAACAATATTTTAGATCAACCTATTAANACCTCTCTCGAAGATCCAAAGAACCGATATGCAGACCGACGTCAATTTCTTAGTTGGGCCACAGGCATCTCTGTAGCTGCAGGCGCTATGACCGGAACGGGAAGATTCCTACTTAAGGATGACACAATTCAAAATATTCGTGAAAATATTGTTCTACCAGACATTGAGGAAAAAACTGGGCTTTTGAAAAGNGACACNACAACGCCTGCTTCACCTACCCCTGCAACCACAACNCTTCCAGATGAAAAAGATTTTTTTACCTTTTCAGAGATGAATGANATCGAAGGCATTTCGCCATACATCACTTCGAATAAAGACTTTTATAGAATAGATACTGCTTTAAGAGTCCCCACAATCGAACCAGCGGACTGGAGTCTTACTTTAGANGGTCTTGTTGAAANCCCATATGAACTTTCTTATGACGAAATTCTCGAAATGGACCTTGTTAAAAAGGATGTAACTTTAACTTGTGTTTCTAATGAAATNGGTGGACCGCTGGTAGGGAATGCTGTTTGGAGTGGTGTCCCTTTGAGCGAAATCATTTCCAAATCTNAACCTTTACCTGAAGCTCAACAAGTGATGTGCCATTCAGTCGATGGGTTTACTGCGGGTTTCCCAATTGAAAACATTTTCGACGGACGTACNGCTCTTTTAGCAGTCGGAATGAATGGTCGCCCTTTGCCGGTTATCCATGGATTCCCGGCTCGTTTAGTAGTAGCCGGCTTATACGGTTACGTATCNGCCGTGAAATGGATTAAGAGAATCGAAATTTGCACGTGGGANGGAAATGATGGGTATTGGATACCTCGTGGGTGGTCCAAAAAGGCTCCCATTAAAATTTCATCAAGAATCGACGTTCCGCGAGAAAGAAGAATNAATTCTGGCATTAACGCAGTCGCAGGAGTTGCTTGGGCTCCTCTTTCTGGAGTTAAGACTGTGGAAGTTTCTTTTGATTCAGGGCCTTGGCAAGAATGCAATTTAGGNGTTTCNTTAAGTGGCGAATCTTGGAGCCAGTGGGCTTATAAATGGGACGCAAAGCCAGGGAAATATGAAATTAAGGTAAGAGCTATCGACAACAACGGTGTTATTCAATCTTCTAATCTTGCAAGTCCTGCTCCTAACGGTGCAGAAGGCTACGATCAGATTTCAGTTCGAGTNGTTTGATTAACCACTAACCCGCAGCGGTTGTTGTCGTTGCCTCAAGAACTGTCGTTGTAGTTTCTGNAACAGTCGTTGTGGTTTCAACAACNGTTTCACTCGAAGTTTCTGTTTCACTTGAAGCTTCTGTTTCGCTTGAAACTTCATCAAGTATTTCCGTTGTAGTTGTTGTGGTTGGGACACTAGGAACTCCGTCGGTTGCTAAACCTCTTTCTTCAAGAGCTGCGACATGTGCTGCTCGGGTTCCATTTCCATACCATCCATCTGCTTCTATTTCGAGAACTGTTTGAAGCGCTTGTGCAATAGAACTGGGTCCCCACTGGTATGAAGCAGTGAGTATTGCTTCCACTTCACTGTTATCAACCACAGTGTCGACGATCGACGGCAACGTCGGAAGTTGGACTGTAGTTGTTGTTACTTGAACATCTTCTGCTTCCGGCATTGTCGTTGTTGTAACAACAAGTGGCTCTGGCTGAGGTGGCGCAACAGCTAAAAGTTCAATTTCGGTCTCAAGATCAAGCACGTCTTCTCTCAGCTGTACAAGTTCCGCTCTAAGAGTTTGGATCTCATCGTCACTACTTTCAAAAAGACCACATCCAGTAGCAATAATAGAAAAGCTTATGAGCACGGCAGTTGAAATTAGTGGATTCTTCATTCCGTTATTATTCCAGAGATGAGAGACAATAACGAGTCAGAAGTAGATATTTCTCAATCTTTAACAGTGATGTTTACGGGAACAGATTCGGATCGCCTTCCAAGGTAATCATGCGTAGTTACAAAAAAAGTGTAGTCTTCTCCAATTCGTAAGTTTTTTATAGCGTGGCTAAACCAAGTTATCCCTTCAGCTTTTTTCCATGGACTTCCCACTCTCTGAGATATCCAATCATCATAAGTACTTACTCTCACCGCCACATTTGGAAGTCTTGTACTGGCACAATCACCTTCCGGCCCCCACGCTATAACTCCTTGCAAAACTGGCAATACCGTTCCTGTAGTAACAGGCCCTCCCCCATCTCCAAGGCAAGAACCTACTTTTTCTTCCCCGCCGACACATAACCATTGTGATGGATCAAATGTTGACCAGAAACCGCAACGGTTAGTACCGGGGTTGAAAAGAACTGAACCTGGCGCCTCTCGCAGTATCGCTTCTTTTGTATCTTCACCTGCAACTGTTGAACCCCAACCTGCTGTTTTTATTGCGGTCCCGTCTAAGGGCAACTGGATATTTGTCTGCCATGGAATCCAACTAGCTTGATTTGAACTTACTGGAGTTGAGAGTTCCAGAAGGGCCAAGTCGTGCGTCAATGGACTCGACAAGTAGCCCTCATGTATGTGTATTTTTTGAACACTTAAACGATCTTGTTGTTCCACTGTTGACAAATCTGCAATTCCAGTAGCTATTTCTATATTTGATGAATTTTTTCCTCCGTCAACACAGTGAGCTGCCGTTATAACCCATGTTGGGGCAATTAAACTTCCCGCACAAAATCTTGCCTGTGTAGCATCTGGCACTCCAGGCGTCAAAAGGGCGACTATGTGAGAATTGTTTTCAATTTCAGCTTTTTCCCCACCTATAATCATTTTCTCATAGACGGGTTCTCCTTCTATATTTTCATGCACATGAGTTCTACCGGAACGAATTTCAAGGAGGGTGTTTTCTAACTCTTCTGGCTCGTAATGCTGTATTGAGAAGTTGACTCCATTTAAATTTCCGTCGTATTCCCAGCTAATAAGAACTTCCCCAGAATTGCTTTCAGCTCTGACATCAAGAGGGGTTAACGGCGTCTCTAAAAGAGTCGTTCTAGGCGTGTCTATCTTGGCAATTAACGGTTCCGAATAAGGTGTTGTAGATTCTCCGTTTTTCGCAAGTATTTGGAAAATGTAGCTGAAACCACTTTGAAGATTTTCAATTTCATATTCGTTTCCTTTGAGCCCGGATAGCCATGTCCATTGCCAACCGACATGTGAAGTTATCCACTCTGTGTAATAACTGACCCGTGTCATTATTTCCACGTCATCCGCACATCTGTTTGAATCATCGGTCATTCCATATGAAGTAATTCCAGCAAGGAACCAGTAGCCATCTACTTCTACTACATTTGGTCCACCACTGTCTCCCGAGCAAGCTCCTTTTCGAGCGGGCGAATCAGAGCAAACTCTACTCGCTGCTACAAAGTCAATATCGGAACCGCAGAAGTTGTAGTCATAATTTCCAATTACATTCACAGTAGTTGACTTAAGATCGTCGGGATACGGACCTTTATTAACCACATCGGTACTACCCCATCCTGTTTTAAGAACTGGGGTTCCGTCAGTTGGAAGTGTCTGATCCTCAAGCCAAGGTATTGGCGTGGCCATTTGAGATGGCACAGGTCTAGCTAAGCGAATTAAAGCTATGTCATTGTTTACATTTCTATCGTAAGAAGGATGAGGGTAAATACTTTGAACTTCAAAGACATCTTCTCTGCCGTGACTCGAAAGCTTGCTTCTTCCAACTCCAACTTTTATTTCGGAAGTTTGCATATACCCGCTCCCATCATCAACAAGACAATGGGCGGCTGTAAGAACCCATTCAGGTTCAATCAAAGCTCCGCCACAATATTGATTCTGCAGAGGGTTATCGCCGTCCATTATCGCCACTTGAAAAGAGATGTCTCCATCTCTTTCTTCCTCGGCGCCAACTATAAGAGGAGTAATTCTTTCAGAGTTCGAGCCGACTATATGCTTTTTTCTAGCTGAAGCTTTGGTCACGGTATTAGAAGTTCCAGGTTTCCAATTTGGCTGCTCCCCAACTGTTACAGGTCCCAGTGTTTCTGTGCCATCTGCTGTGACTAAAAATAGCTCGCTCTGACTTCTACCTAAACTGTTTACACCGTCAGAATGTCTTGTGAATGCAATGTATTTACCGTCGCTTGACCATGCTGGTTCAGATTCAACTAGGTCATCTTCTGTTATTTGCAGCCGTTCAGTTCCGTCTGCATTCATGGTAAAAATATTTATGTCTCCATCGCTATTGTTCAAAAAAGCAATTTTTTTACCATCCGGTGACCATGTAGGCCATGTATCACCTGCGGTGTTTTCAGTNATTTGCNTAATGGAGTCATCTTCTGTATCAAGAATNTAGATTTCGGTATCTCCATCCATNCGACCCGCAAAGGCTATTTTGCTTCCAGTCGGTGACCATGCAGGTATTGACCATCCGCCCGTGTCGACTTCATTCAAAAGACGCGTTTTGCTGCCATCAGAATTCATTATGTGGAGGCGATATGTATCGTTTATTTTTCTCTCAAAAACTATTTNNNTTCCGTCCGGTGACCANGTCGCAAATGCGTCTTCTGAAAAACTGCTNGTTAGATTTCTNAGATTTGTTCCATCGGAATCTACAGTAAAAATATCTCCCGGCGCCGTACCATGTTTTGCGTCAAAAGCTATCTTCGTTCCGTCAGGGGAATAAACACCGGACCAGTCATCAACTTCATTGTTAGTTATTTGATTCAGACCGGTTCCGTCGCCATTAACTGTGTAAAGCTCCCAGTCTCCGTCTCTGTCGCTCATGAAAAGTATCTCNCCGGGAATCTTTGGNTCTGCTATTAGTTCGTANGGGGCCGGATAGGTCTGTCGGTAGCGAATTGTGAATTCAGTTNCTTCTTGTTGAAACTCATTGCTGGTTTCCCAATTCAACTTCGCTGAATCTATACCNGTCGTAACATTGAGTNTGACAGGTCCAGTGTTCGAAACCGNATTATTAACCGTTTCGGCATTGTTGCTTNCNNCTTGAANAACTTCAGTAGAGNTGCCTNTNNTTTCTCTTTCTCCGTTTATCGATGCATCAAGTCCTGCTAAAAAAGTGAGGACACTTCCACCCAGCATTTGCGCCTGAGNTTCACTTAGACAGTAGTAATCNGTTATCCAATTNAGAGCTTCGAGTTCCTNTTCGTTCNAAACTGTTGTATAACGATGTGGACCGGTTGGATCAAGACCTTCACCTAAATTACTTTTACAGTCGTTTCCAGTTGCTTGAGCAATGCTTACAAGTAGAAATCGGAGAACCTCAACACCCGCTTTTTGCAATTCGCTCGGATTTTCGTAACCCAGATATTCAGCCGCCCAAATAAGATCTTCTAACCCTTCCGTCGGATATCCAGTCTCTACGATTGTCTCATCTGCGTTGACCGCTTCTAGCTGTGAGAATGAAAGAGAAGCGATAACCAAAAGGGAAATTATGGCTTTTGAGCGTCTGGATGATTTCACTCTTGAAGGTTAGATGAATCTGAAAGGTTTACCTTTCCATTTCCCCGCTTTTGCATTTTTCTCTTCTGGCGTGTCTACTTTAGTTTCTGTCTTATCAACTTGCCGCTCTACTTGCTGCTACCTCTTGGGCTTTAAGCAGTTTGATCGCTGCGGAACCTTCGCGCCGTCTCGGAGGTGCAAGGTTTTGTCGGATAAGGATGCTCTACGTGAGCGTCATGTTAATAATCGCGGCAACAATTTCGGGTGGTTGGAGTAGTTTAAGTTTCAGTGATACAGCGCTTATAGCTGTGTCTGGTCTGATAGGAATCTTTGTCGGGGATGTAGCTCTTTTTACTGCAATGGCAAGAATAGGGCCACGCAGAACTGGGATGCTCTTCACCTTGAACGCTCCAATGGCAGCAATAGGAGGAGCAATTTTTTTCGAAGAAAGATTATCTGCCTCTTCTTTAAGTGGTTCTGCCCTTATTCTTCTTGGCATCACCTTGGCAGTAATATACGGAAACCCTTCTGAAGAAACAGGGGTATTTGAGCGTATTCAAGGTTCTCTTTCTGTAGGAATTTTCTGGGCTACTATTGGAGCTTTGGGGCAAGCGGGGGGAGCTTTAGCGGCGAAGCCGATTTTAGACGACGGAGCGGACACACTAGCTGTCGCAGCTTTGAGAGCTCTTATTGC
>PATJ01000026.1 GCA_002713545.1 Acidimicrobiaceae bacterium | reverse complement strand
TGGTGTATGGCCGACCTACAAGACAGTGGACACATGTGCAGCAGAGTTCTCCTCTGAGACTCCTTACCACTACTCGACGTGGGAAGATGAAAATGAAGTCCTACCTTCAGAAAAGCCTAAAGTCATAATTTTAGGAGCTGGTCCAAATCGAATCGGTCAAGGAATCGAATTTGACTACTGTTGCGTCCACGCGAGTTTTGCTTTGAGTCAAGCTGGTTATGAGACAGTCATGGTGAATTGCAACCCAGAGACAGTCTCGACAGATTATGACACTAGTGATCGGCTTTATTTCGAACCCCTTACTTATGAAGACGTGAAAAACATAATCGACATAGAAAAACCTGAAGCGGTAATAGTTTCATTGGGTGGTCAGACGCCTCTTAAATTAGCAGGGGTCCTTCCACCAAATTTGATAGCGGGCACAAGTCCAGAATCAATAGATCGGGCGGAAGATCGTGAAAACTGGAACCAGCTTTGTGCGGAGTTGAAAATTCCTCAACCGCCCGGTGGAACAGCAAAAGATTTTCAAGAAGCTCTTGAGGTAGCAAAAAAAGTTGGCTATCCAGTTTTGGTTAGGCCCTCTTATGTCTTAGGAGGAAGAGCTATGGAGATCGTATATGACGATAGCCAGCTCGAAAAAACTATGGATGAAATGACTCGTTTTGGCAGTTTGGGAATAGAAGGGGGTTTATCAGCTGAGAGACCCGTTTTGATTGATCGATTTCTTGAAGATGCAACTGAGGTTGACGTTGATGCTGTGCGTGACCATGAAGGGGCTGTTCTTATTGGAGCGGTGATGGAGCACGTAGAAGAGGCTGGCATCCATAGCGGGGATAGCGCCTGTGTGATACCACCTCCCAATCTTAAAAAAGAAATAGTGGAAATTATAGAAAGCAACACTAGAAAGATCGCAGAAGACCTCGATGTCAAAGGTTTGATAAACGTTCAGTATGCGGTAAAAGATGACGAAGTCTACGTGATCGAGGCCAATCCGAGAGCTTCGAGAACGGTGCCTTTTGTTGCCAAAGCTACAGGAATTCCCCTTGCGAAAATCGCGAGCCGAGTGATGATGAATACCTCTCTCAAAAAATTGCGTGAAGAAGGCTTTATCCAAGAGCCAGTAAAAGGTGACCATATTTCAGTCAAAGAAGCCGTATTGCCGTTTAATCGTTTTCCTGAAGCGGATCCGGTTTTGGGGCCTGAGATGCGCTCCACAGGTGAGGTAATGGGAATTGATCTTACACCCGGGTTAGCGTTCGCGAAATCACAGATAGCGGCAGGGGGGGCACTTCCAACTGAAGGAACAGTTTTCATGTCTCTTGCGGATCGTGATAAAAGTTCAGGCTTAGAAGCAGCAAAAGGATTTTTGAGACTTGGTTTGGAAATAGTAGCCACAGGAGGAACAGCAGCTTATTTAGAAGAAAATGGAGTAAACGTTGCTCACCGAGTAGCGAAGATCGGAGAAGACGGAACTGATGCTGTCCGCTTGATCAGATCAGGCAAAATTCAACTTGTGGTAAATAGTCCGCGCGGAAGAGGCCCACGAGCAGATGGCGATCATATAAGAGGGGCTGCTGCTGCAGAAGGCATTCCTTTGCTAACCACGGCAGCAGCTGCACTTGCTGCCGTAGAAGGTTTGACAGATTGGAAAAAATACCCTCTCTCTGTTAGACCGCTTCAGGATTACCATCTTGGAGTTTTCAAATCAGAAGTGTCAGAAAATGAATGATTCATGAAAAGGGTTAAAAGAGATACCGACCTGACGACCAGTCTGGGATCAGTTACTCTACCAAACCCTGTTATGACCGCTTCGGGAACAGCGGGTTACGGCAATGAATTATCTGAGTATATGGACTTACAGGAAATCGGAGCAATTGTAGTTAAGTCGCTTCATGCAGGGAAATGGGAAGGCAACTTAGCCCCGCGACTTCATCCAACACCATCAGGAATGTTAAATAGTGTCGGTCTCCAGGGGCCTGGGGTGAAAACGTGGGTAGATGAAAAGTTNCCNGCATTAAGAAACTCTAANGCTCGTATAGTNGCGAGNATTTGGGGTTCTACAGTNCAAGAGTTCANTGAAGCGGCTTNNCANCTACGTGANACNCCNCCTGAGGTAGTTGCAATAGAAATAAANGCTTCNTGTCCTAATTTGGAAGANCGNAGAAAACTATTTTCNCANTCAANCCAAGCCATAACGGAANTAGTGGAAGCAGNNAANNTNGTCNAAAAACCGCTTTGGGCAAAACTAAGTCCTAATACACCTGAATTNCCNGATATNGCNGNAGCAGCNCATAAGGCGGGAGCTGAGGCTGTTGTANTAGCAAACACTGTTCTAGGNATGGCAATTGATATTGAATCAAGAAAGCCGATTTTAGGAGCNAANCGTGGAGGTCTATCNGGACCAGCAATAAGACCNATTGCTGTTCGAGCAGTTTNTGACACNTNCGAAGCNCATCCAGAATTGCCNATTATCGGTGTCGGNGGTATTAANNGTGCAGAAGATGCNTTGGAGTTTATTCTCGCNGGTGCAACNGGGNTNCAGATAGGTACAGCAATTTTCAGAGANCCAAGAATTTGTAAAAAAGTTATAGCAGGGCTTTCAAAATGGTGTNAGAGACATGAAGTTCAAAAAATCAGCGACTTGATTGGAGGAGCGCATGACTGAGAAATATGAGTCATTAGATGAGTTGTTCGAAGATGAAAATTTCGAAATTAGTAAAGAGTCAGAAGACAATGTCCCATTAGAGGTTAAAAACCGTCTAGCTTTGGCATTGGATGTGGACGATTTGATTGATGCCAGNCGTCTTGCTGGTTCTCTTTTCGATTTTTTCGGCACTGTAAAGGTCGGGTTGGANCTATACGCGGCAGCGGGACCTGATTCCGTAGGGGTTTTTACAGAGGCAGGGTTTGATGTTTTCTGTGATTTGAAACTACATGANATCCCTACAACAGTTCACAAGGCTGCCCGTGTCGTNGGGTCAGTAGGGGCACGATGGGTTACGGTTCATGCTTCAGGAGGAGAAGAAATGCTCAAATCCGCAGTAGAAGGTTTGAGGGAAGGAGCAGAAAGCGTGGGTCTGCCGACCCCAGGTGTTCTAGGAGTGACGGTGTTAACAAGTGACTCTATAAAAAATGAAGAAACAATTGTTTCACGTTGTGAAACTTCGCTAAAAGCAGGTTGTGAGGGCATTATTTGTGCCGCCCCTGACCTCNGAGTCACTTCAAGTTTTTCTGATAAATTAATCAGAGTTGTTCCAGGTTTAAGGATGCCTGACGGCAATAGTCATGATCAAGTGAGAGTAGCAACACCTATGGATGCGATCAGTGGTGGAGCCGACATGTTAGTGATCGGAAGAATGGTAACGGAAGCCGAAAACCCTATAGAAGCTTCCGAGGAATTAGTAAGTGGGCTTTTAGGTTAAAAATTTTGCNTCTGCAAAATGCAAATTTCCCAAAGATTGCCTAACATGGTCATCGCATGAACCGACCTCCGCAACTAACAGATGAACAGAGGCGCCAAGCNCTGATAAAGGCAGCAGAAGCTAGAAAGTTGCGTGCCGAGATTAAAGAACTTCTAAAAATGGGATCATTGTCCCTAGAAGACTTACTGGAACGTTCTGATACTGATGAAAGTCTTGGCCGAATGAAAGTCCTTGCAGTTCTGGAGTCACTGCCTCGACTAGGAAAAGTAAAAGCGCGTAGAACTATGGAAGAAATCGGTATTAGTGAAAGTCGTCGATTGCGTGGTTTGGGTGCTCAACAACGAGCTTCGCTTGTGTCGCGTTTTGCTGATCAACCGTGATACCTGAAGGAGTCAAAACGCCTTTGGTTATTGTCATATCGGGTCCCGGTGGTGCAGGTAAAGGAACGATAGCACGCAAGCTATGTGAGAAAGATCCGACAATTACTGTCAGTAGGTCGTGGACAACGAGGGCGCCTCGGACAGATGATAAAAACGACTCTTATTTTTTCGTTAACGATTATGAATTCAACGAACATAAGGACAACGGAGGCTTCATCGAATGGAATGAGTTCTTAGGATTCATGTATGGAACCCCTATGCCTGACCAAGATGACGAAAAAGATTTAATTCTGGAAATAGATGTATCTGGAGGACGTCAAATCTGTCAAAAGNTCCCACAAGCAATTTTGGTATTTATTGATGTCGAGGATTCAGAACTGCGTAGACGTTTAGCAGGAAGAGGNGATAAACAAAGCGAAATAGATAAACGCTTACTGGAGGCAGAAAGAGAAAGAAAAGAAGCTAAAGAACTGAATTATCAGATTGTTCTTAATGATGACCTTACGAAGGCCACGAAAGAAATATACGAAATTATTTGTAGAGCTCGACTTTAAAGGACCGTAGGGAAGTTACTCTCATCCTGATACCTTGGATATGCCGCAGGAACCGCCTGCAAAGTGGCATTTCTTCAAGAGGAGTCGCTATGCGACGATATGACACATTGATGAACCCAGAGATAGAGGGTCTTCTAGACACGACTGAATCGAAATTTGGTCTTGTTGTTTTAGGGGCTAGAAGGGCTCGACAAATAACTTCTTATTTTGGTCAGTTAGGTGAAGGTTTGGGNGCNTCAGTTCCACCTCAGATAACTTCAACTTCAAGAAAACCGTTGTCAATAGCTTTTGAAGAGGTATCNGTTGAGAAAATTGTTCCCATNGAACTTCCNGACGAACCTGAAATCGAAGAAGTTATNGAAGCAGAAGCAGAAGNAGAAGCAGAAGCAGAATTANTGANNGACGAAGAATCAGGNGATATTTCNCCTGACGANGACGAGAGCGCNTAGCCTCGTTTATATCCCAAATGGGTCAGCTTGACGGTCGCAGGATCGTTCTAGGAGTTACCGGTGGAATAGCCGCTTACAAGGCTATAGAGGTATGTAGAAGACTTACCGACGCAGGAGCCTATGTCTCACCAGTATTAACCAAAGGGGCACTTCGCTTNGTNGGAAAGTCAACCTTTGATGCTTTAGGGTCAGAAAAAACCCAGATTTCCTTATGGGATGAGGAGCATGCGATTCCACATACAAGACTTGGCCAAGGTGCTGATTTAATTATCGTTTGTCCCGCTACAGCCCGGTTGATATCTGATTATCGAAATGGGCGGTCTGGAGATTTATTGACAGCCACTCTTTTGGCGACACGTGCACAAGTGATGATTTGCCCGGCAATGCATACAGAGATGTGGGAACANCCTTCAGTGATTGAAAATATTTCTACACTNCGTGAGAGAGGTGTTCAAGTAGTCGGCCCGGTTGAAGGGAGACTGGCCGGTGGAGATAGCGGTTTTGGACGTTTAGCGGAACCAGACGATGTAGNGGATTCAGTTTTAGAACTTATGGGTAAAGATACTGGAAACCTACCTGGAGATCTTGCGGGATTGACGGTTTTAGTCACCGCAGGTGGCACGCGAGAACCCATTGGACCGGTTCGTTATATNGGAAATAGATCATCAGGTAAACAAGGACACGCCTTGGCGAGTGAAGCTGCATTAAGAGGGGCGAAAGTAGTTTGTGTGACAACGGAAGCCGAAACAGCACCAGANGAAGTGGGAGTTGAAATAATAGAAGTNGAAACGGCTCAGGAAATGCATGATTCGGTAATGGAGAATTCTTCAAGAGCTGATTGGATATTTATGGCTGCTGCAGTNGCAGATTTTAGGCCCCAGAAAGTTGCGAGTCAGAAAATAAAAAAAGAAGAAGGCATTCCTGAAATAGAACTTGAGCCAACGGTAGATATTTTGAAGGCACTTGATAAAGCGAGAAAAGTCGATCAACTTATTATTGGTTTTGCGGCTGAAACAAAGAATTTACTTGAGAATGCTTCTAAGAAACTAGAAAGTAAAAATCTTGACCTGATTGTTGCAAATGATGTTTCTGCTCCGGGAGTCGGCTTCGGGCACGATACAAATTCGGTTTCTGTAATTGACCGGAACGGTGCATCAACCGAAATTTCATTATGCGACAAAAAAGAAATAGCAAGAAACATAATAGATATAGTCACTGAATCATGGTCTATCCATGGGACTGATCCTAAGATTCAATAAAAGAAAAGAGATACAGTGTCGCGAAAGTGGAGTTTTACATCAGAGTCAGTGACAGAAGGTCACCCAGACAAAATGGCGGACCAGATTTCTGATGCGATACTAGACGCACTTCTATTAGAAGATCCTAATTCCAGAGTTGCCTGCGAAACAATGGTGACGACTGGTATTTGTGTTGTGGCAGGTGAGATAACAACATCGGGATATGTAGATATACCAGAGATAGTTCGTCAGACTATTAGAGAAATTGGGTACGACAGAGAAGACTATGGTTTTGATGGAAGCACCTGTGGGGTGATGGTGACTCTTGATTCCCAATCCGATGACATAAGTAGAGGTATAAACAGCTCTGAGGAGACTCGTTCTGGGATATCAGATAATGAAGACGAATTGGATAGACAGGGTGCCGGAGATCAAGGAATGATGTTTGGTTATGCCTGTGATGAAACCGAAGCCCTAATGCCCTTGCCGATCCAAGTAGCGAATCGTATGGCAGAAAGGCACGCGGAAATAAGAAAGGCAGGAAATATCCCCTATCTTAGGCCTGATGGAAAAACACAGGTTACTTTCGACTACGAAGACAACAAGCCTGTGCGTTTGAATACTGTTCTAGTTTCAACTCAACATAATGATGGAATTGATAGAGATGCAATAATTCGCCCGGATCTAATTGAACATGTAATAAGGCCGACAATTCCTGAAGAGTACCGTGAAGACGATTACACGGTTTTGGTTAATCCAACAGGACGTTTTGTTGTGGGAGGACCTGTAGGAGATGCAGGACTGACAGGAAGAAAGATTATTGTCGACACTTACGGCGGGATCGCAAGACATGGAGGTGGAGCGTTTTCTGGCAAAGACCCGAGCAAAGTAGATCGATCAGCTGCATATGCGACAAGGTGGGTTGCAAAGAACATAGTCGCTGCAGGAGCTGCATCAAGGTGTGAAGTACAAGTTGCTTACGCAATTGGAATGGCGAGACCGGTATCAATCCTTGTTGAAACTTTCGGAACAGAAAAAGTTGACCCCGTTAAAATCGAAGACGCTATTCAAGAAATTTTTGATTTAAGACCAGCGGCAATAATCAAAGATCTTGATTTGAGACGGCCGATCTACAAGTCGACTGCAGCTTATGGGCATTTCGGGCGCGAGGAGTTCCCTTGGGAACAAGTAAACCGTGCAGACGATGTGCGTTCCCATTTAGGGTTAAACTGAACTCCCCGGGCCCACATGAATGCCCGAAGTAAGAATGGCCAGCTGACTTTTGAGTCAGCGCTAGAATCCAAAGAGGATATTAAATCTGAAGTTCTTACTTCGAATGAAACTGATACACAGTCGAGAGTAGTAAGGGTTCTTCCTGATGTTCCAGCTATCAATAAACCATTTGATTACGCGGTTCCACAATCATGGATTGAAGATGGAAGAGCTGATCACATAAAAATCGGGACCATGGTTAGGGTGCCTTTCAGTGGAAGGCAAGTTAATGGATGGGTGTTGGAGGTTGATATTCAACCCGAAGAAGGAATAAATCTGCTTCCGTTATCCAAATACAGAAGCGTTGGGCCCTCTGAGGAAGTCATTGAGCTAGCTTATTGGGCGTCAAACCGTTGGGCGGGTCGTCTTAATCGGTTTCTAACTACGGCATCACCACCAAAAAATGTTTCCTCATTGGAAAAACATCAAGCCGCTTCAAGGAGAGTAAATAACGACGGATACGAAACAGTTTGGTTTCATGAAGTAGCGAAACGAAAAGAAGCTGTTCTCAGGCTTCCCCCGTCACTAGATGCAGTCTCAATTGCATCTGAATTTGTCACCAAAGGTAATACCTTGATTCTGTCCCCTTCAATTTCAGGCGCCCAGAAACTTGCTGCAGGATTAAAGAGAAAGGGATTACATATATCGCTAGTTCCTGAGGAATGGCGAAATGCCGCTGTTGGAGGTTCTGTAGTTGGAAGCCGGTCTGCGGCGTTTGCTCCAATAGTTGACCTTTCTGCAGTTGTCGTGTTCGATGAACATGATGCCTCTTATCAAGAAGAACGTACACCAACATGGAATGCGCGTGATGTGGTAATAGAAAGAGCAAATAGGAAAGAAATACCTTGTGTTCTGATTTCTGCGATTCCTTCCTTGGAAGCTCTTTCATGGGGTCACCAAATAAAACTTCCGCGTAAAGAAGAACGAGAGGGGTGGCCAATAGTTGAAATTATCGACAGGAGAGTTGATGATCCAACACGATCTGGTCTTCTAAGCGACAAACTCACTTCGATTTTAAGGGATGCAACAGGTCCTGTAATTTGCATTTTGAACAGAAAAGGTCGGTCACGTTTATTGGCATGTGATCGGTGCGGTTCGCTAGCAAGATGCGAAAAACATCATATTCCTCTAACTCAAAGAGACGATCACACACTTGAATGCCCTTCTGGTTGCAATGACCGTCCAGTCGTGTGCGATTTTTGTGGTTCAACAAAATTCAAAAATCTACGTGCAGGAATAGCAAGGTTAAGGGAAGAATTGCAAGCCTTATCAAAGAAAAAAGTTGTGGAAATTAGTTCGGATTCAAAAGGAGAAATTGCAGATTCAGATATTTATATCGGAACTGAAGCAGCCCTTCACAGAGTAGAAAGAGCATCTCATATAGTTTTCTTAGAGTTTGATCAAGAACTATTAGCGCCCAGGTTCCGAGCGGCCGAACATGCAGCTTCTCTATTGATTAGATCTGCTCGGATAGTAGGCAAAAGAAGCGAAGGGGGAAGATTAATAGTCCAAACCCGTCAACCAGAACACGAAGTTTTGCAAGCTGTTCTTCATGCAAATCCAGAGAAACTAATCGAGGTGGAATCTGAGAGGCGACGGTTGTTNAAATTGCCGCCTTATNGTGCTTTAGCTCAAATTTCNGGGGCNTCAGCTTCTGAAATGGTNGCATCTCTNAGTGAAATTTCNGGNATTGAANTTATGGGNCCACGTNATGATTGTTGGNTAGTTCGTGCTGATGATAATCATGAATTGTCCAAAGCTATTTCGAGCGTGNGGAGNCCNAAAGGTAAAATNNGANTAGAAATTGACCCCCGAAGGGCTTGACAGTCAAACCAAAAGCCTTCTGCCGATAACCTTTAATAATGAGCATCAATGAAATAAGAGTTATAGGGGACCCTGTACTTAGGGTCACGGCAACAGAAATAACAGAAATAACAGAAAATCTTGCTCTCTTGACTCAAGGCATGCTTTCAACAATGTATGCAGCTCCCGGAATAGGTTTGGCAGCACCTCAGATAGGGGTTCAAAAAAGACTTTTCGTCTACGACTGGGGTTCCGGTCCGGGAGTGTTGATAAATCCTGAAATAAAAGATGCCGACGGAGANTGGACTTTTGAAGAAGGTTGTTTGTCNATNCCGGGNCTTTCTTGGGAGTTATTGAGNCCCAAACAGATTCACATAGTTGGGCTCGATATGGAAGGTAAAGAAGTTTCTATNGAGGCGGANGAGTTGGAATCTCGCTTATTTCAACATGAAATGGATCACTTAAATGGAGTGTTACTTGTTGATCACCTTGACGAAGATCAAAGACGTGAGGCTAATAAAACATTGATGGGAATTAGCGAATCAGTAGGCTATCCACTCCCGATCGTTAAAGATAATCTTGGGCTCAAACAAAGTGACTGACAGCCCCAAGCGATTGGCTTTTATAGGAACTCCTGAGTTGTCAGTTCCTTTCATGAAAACCTTATGTGCGTCCGGATATGAAATTGGGTTAGTAGTTACCGGAGAAGATAGAAGAAGAGGGAGAGGTGAAGAACCTTCACCTTCTCCTGTTAAAGGAGCCGCTATCGAAATGGAACTACCGGTTANTCACGAGATAGNAGATGTAAAAAANTTCGAAATCGATCTGGCGGTGGTGGTAGCTTATGGAAGTTTTATTCCGGTTGACCTTCTCGAAAAGGTTNTAATGATCAATGTCCATTTTTCATTATTNCCGAGGTGGAGAGGACCCGCNCCCATAGAAAGAGCAATCCTNGCAGGTGATACAAAAAGTGGCGTNTGCATAATGGAAGTAGGTGAAGAGTTTGATATTGGACGTGTTTTCAGTCGACAAGAGGTAGAAATTTTAGCTCGTGACACCACAGAAACTCTTAGAAATCGACTTATACATGCGGGATGTGAGCTCCTGGTGTCAACACTTGATAATGGACTTGGTGAACCGATACCTCAGGAGGGTGAGATAGTTTGGGCTGAAAAAATAATTCCTAAAGAGAGAGAAATANAGTGGGAATTAGAGGCAGAAAAAATTGATCGATTAGTCAGAATAGGTGGAGCGTGGACAACTTTTGCGGGTAAGCGTTTCAAAGTCTGGGAAGCTGAAGCAATCGCCCAAGATGTTGGGGGTCAACCGGGTCAACTAGTTGGCGACCAGGTGGCTACTGGTAAAGGATCGTTACGACTAATCGATGTCCAATCNCAAAATCGAGCCCGACAGGCATTTGATTCATGGAAACTAGGTGCTCGCCTAGAAGAAAATTGTGTATTNGGAGATGGCTGAAAATAATGAGGCACGTGCTCTNGCTTTAAAGGTTCTTGGTCGGGTNGAAAAAGATTCAGCATTNGCGAATTTAGCGTTAAGAACTGCTTTGGATAACTCTGANCTGGATGAAAGAGATAAGGCATTAGTTACTGAATTGGTTTATGGCGTTACAAGAATGCGTAGATCATGTGATTTTTTGATTGATCGATTCATTAGTAAAAAATTACATCCAGATGTTCGAACAATTTTGCGTTTAGGCNCCTATCAGCTTNATTGGATGAAGGTACCTGACCATGCCGCTGTAAACGATTCAGTTTCTTTAGCACCAAAATGGGCAAAAGGGCTATGCAATGCTGTATTACGTAAAGTCGCCAAAGAGACGGTTGATTGGCCCACAAAAGCGATCGAATACAGCTANCCCGATTGGATTNTGNAGAGNCTNGANTCTGATCTTGGAGAACNTGAAGCCAGTGANGCACTNANGTGTATGAATANTTCCAAATCGGCAACCCCCCGTGAAGACGGNTATTTNCAAGANGCGGCTTCNCAACTGGTGTCAGATCTNTTNACACAGGAAGGNAACTGGGGCGAAGGTCCGGTAATCGATNTATGNGCNGCTCCAGGCGGTAAAGCGANTGCAGCTGTTTCAGCAGGANTTCCTGTAATCGCAGCAGANTCATCCTTGAAAAGNCTGAAATTAGCTAGANCAAATTCCANAAAACTCAATATAAAACTTCCANTGGTTGTCTCAGANGGGACANATTTACCATTCAGAAAAGGTNAGGCTTCAAGAGTCATAGTTGATGCTCCTTGCAGCGGACTTGGTGTTTTAAGAAGGAGAGCTGACGCTAGATGGAGAATCAAAGAAGATGACCTGGCTGTTTTAGCTGATCTTCAGTTAAAACTACTGTGTTCAGCTTTAACCATGGTGAAATCGGGAGGTTTGCTTATTTACAGCGTCTGCACACTAACTAATTTAGAAACTATTGAAGTGGATGAAAAATTTCGCAACCTCGTGGATGTTCAAGAAACAGGTGACTTGCCCCTCCCTTGGCGGAAACATGGAAGAGGTGGAATGATTCTTCCTCAAGACTTAGACAGCGAAGGAATGTCGGTTTTCTGTTACAGGGCGCCGTAATGTCTTAAACAGTAATCAGTTTTTCTTTCAAATGTTCAAGAACAAGTTCGAGAGCTTCGAAAGTTGGATGCTCTGGTTCATCCACAAATTCTTCGGTAAGAACAGAATGAGCACGTGTGCTAATCCCATGAGTATTGCCTGGTGACGAATCAATCTCAACAGCTATAAATCCTTCCCCAAATTCTTCATGGAGTCTCGCAAAACGTTCACTGGGAGTCATTGAATCATTAGAAAATCTAAGACCTAGAATGCAAACGCCATTATCGACACGACTTTTAGCTATTTCAAGATCAGCTTTGGAAATGCCAATTGATTTCTTTCGTTTGTTTCCAAAAGGAAGGGGCAAACTTGGTTGACTTAGAATAGGTGCTACAAGTCTTTCATCCAGCATCATCCCTAAGGCAAAACCTCCTGTGAAACACATTCCGACCGCTCCTACTCCTGGGCCTCCACATCGTCCGTGTTCAAAAGCAGCGAGTGCTCGCAACCAATCAGTGATTGGAGATGTTTTTCGAGCCATGAGAGCAGTAAATTCCCTTGAGATGCAAGCTTTTTGAAGCACTCGGATTGAGTTCCCAAGTGCAGGCTTTTTCCCAGGAACTCCAAAAAGCGAGGGGAGAATTGCGGTGCAGCCTATTCCGGCAACTTTTCTACCAAATTCAGCAACTTTAGGTGTGATTCCGGGAATTTCTGCCATGACTATTACAGCCGGACCTGAACCGATACGCAGAACTGTTTTACTTTTACGATTATGTTCAAATTCACCTATCTCGTAACCATCTAAAGCACTTAATTCCATTTTCAGACCTTATCCGAAGTTATGAGCGGAGGAGTCGGTAGTTATGCTTGTATGTGGACGGAAAAGGCAAAGTGTGGAAAAAGAAATAAAAGTAAAAATTTTGACTGTTTCAGACGGGGTCGCTCACGGAGTCCGTGAAAATAAATCAAGTGAAGCATTGATAGAACTTGTTTCTAATCAAGGATGGACTATTGAGCATGCCTCGGTGACACCTGACGGTGAAGATGAAGTGGCAAAAACTTTGAAGGCTTTAGCGCATGATTTTCATGGACTAATTATCACCACAGGTGGTACAGGTTTTGGTCCGCGGGATCAAACACCAGAAGGTACGTTGAAAGTAATAGAACGAGAAGCTCCAGGATTAGCTGAAGCAATGAGGTTAANNAACCCTTTGGGGAGNCTTTCTCGNGGTGTTGCCGGAACNATTGGNATGACNCTTGTTNTAAANACNCCCGGCTCNGAAAAGGGANGCATTGANTGCTTGGAAGCAATCATGGATGTNATTCCACATGCGGTTGGGCTTCTATCTGATAACACCGANCCACATCCGGTCTAATCATGGANCTGGAAGATGATGAGAAGTTTATGGCTGAGGCNATCAAGATTGCAGAAAAAGCTAGGTTCCGATCCTCACCTAATCCTTGGGTTGGAGCTGTAGTTGTTGCTAATAGACAGGTGGTAGGTAAGGGATGTACAGAGCCTTTTGACGTAATTGAGTTAGAAGGAAACTCCAAAGATGCGAAATTGCCTGATGCCGGATCNGGGTCCAGAGCTGGCATCCATGCAGAAATTAAAGCTCTTTCGGAGGCAGGCGAGTTAGCTAATGGAGGAACTCTTTACACAACCCTTGAACCTTGCAATCATCACGGTCGCACGGGTCCATGCACCGATGCGATTATTAAATCAGGGGTTAAAAGAGTGGTTGTAGCAATAATTGACCCAGATGAAAAAGTTTCAGGAACTGGTATTGAAGCGCTCAGATCCGCTGACATTAACGTGGATGTTGGAGCAGGTAGTTTTGAAGCGAATCAACAATTAGCCCCTTATCTCCATCACCGCTCCACGGGTCGTCCTTATGTAATTCTTAAACTCGCAGCAACATTAGATGGCCGTATTGCTGCACCTGATGGATCGAGCAATTGGATTACCGGTGAAAAAGCAAGAACTGATGCTCACAAGTTACGGGCAGAAAGTGATGCTATTTGTGTGGGGGCAGGAACGGTCAGGATCGACAATCCAAGACTTACAGTTAGATCAGTTGATGGTGATAATCCACGCCGAATTGTAATTGGCGAGATACCTGAGGGCGCTCAAGTCGAACCTGCTGAGTCATGGACAGGCCCCTTAAATGATCTAATTCAAAAGTTGGGAAATGAAGAAGTGCTACAACTGCTGGTCGAAGGGGGAGCCGACTTGGCTGGACAACTCCATAGAGAAGGATTGGTGGACCGCTATGTCATTTATGTCTCTCCATCAATCATGGGCGGCGATGATGGTAGACCTCTATTAAGTGGTGCTGGTGCTGCAAGTATGGAATCCATCAAACGAGGAAGATTTGCCAATGTTACCCAATTAGGTGACGACGTTCGATTGGATTTACTTCTTTAGTGAAAGTTATTTAAAATCAACACACTTGTGTGTTGCTCAGTGGCTAAGTTTATATTGTGTTAAAAATTGTTTTACCAAAAGGTTCTTTAGAGCAGGCGACTTTAGACTTGTTCGACTCCGCTGACCTTGCTGTTATCCGGTCTTCAAAAGTCGACTATAAAGCCAATATTGATGACCCGCGAGTTGACGAAGTCAGAATACTGAGACCACAAGAGATTCCTACCTATATTTCTGATGGTTTATTCGATATAGGAATAACGGGGCGTGATTGGATCGAAGAAACTGAAAGTGACGTGATCTCACTGGGTAAATTGCACTACTCCAAAGCGACGGCAAGGCCAGTAAAAATTGTTGTCGCTGTTCCTGAGAGTTCGCCTTACGAAAAAGTGACAGATCTGCCAGCAGGTGTAAAAGTTTCCACTGAGTATCCAAATTTAACGAAAAACTTTTTTACCGCGCAAGGTGTTGAGGCGGATATACATCTCAGTTATGGAGCAACCGAAGCCAAGGCTCCTGACATAGTCGATGCTGTAGTAGATCTGACTGAGACGGGTAGAGCGCTCAAAGCTGCAGGTTTAAAAATTATCGACACGATACTTACAAGCCATACTGAATTGGTAGCAAATCCCAAGTCTGCTGAAAATTCAGAGCTGCGGCATGCTATGGAACAAATTCATACTCTTCTGGAAGGAACTTTAGAAGCAAGGGGCAAGGTTCTAGTAAAAATGAACGTTGCGGCAACACAGTTGCAGAATGTTCTCGATGCCATACCGTCTATGAAAGCCCCAACGGTTAATGAGCTTGCTAAAGGCGAGGGTTACGCCGTAGAAACGGTCGTAGCAAAAACGGAGATAAATATACTGATCCCGGAACTTAAAGATAAAGGTGCCTCTGACATTATTGAACTCCCTTTATCGAAGATCGTTCATTAATATTTATTGAAGAAGTTAATCTTCCTCAGTGTCACCTTTTTCATTGCCTAGTTGCACAAAGGCAAGGCGAATTTGATGTAATGCGTCTTTAAGAGTTCCTTCGGCTTCTCCCAGCCTTCCTTCTAAAGAATCTAAGACTGCCGACATAGCGTCAATAGCCAGAGAAGCCTCCTCCATCTTGGGTGGTTGTTGGGAAAGATGTATTGCCGCAAGTTCATATAAACCCATTAAGTGATTGGCTATAACGATTTCAGCGGGTGCTGCAGCAAGTTGTTCGCGTACTGCGTTCATTTCTTCCGCTAATGCTTCAGCTTGCTCTTGTTCCTCTTCGGAGAGCTCAGAAAACTCAGAAGGCATCGCTTCTTGTTCCGGGTTGACACTGTGTTCTCCGTCTGGTGTCCATAAACTATTCATTATTCCTCCAATTTATAAAATATTTTCTGATCTAACGCTGCATTGCTTTAGTTCTATGTTGGTACTCTAGAGAGCGGAAAAAAATAGAAAGTGGGTTCCCACCCCACCAGACCACTCTAAGTGAGTTTTGGTTTTTATGGCGGGCTCCCTTTTCTATGCCCGCCTTTATTCTTTACAAGGTTGTAGAAAGCCTAAAGGGTATTTGCGGGTAAGAAAATGTAATCAACCACGGAGGAGAAACTACGTGCCACACAGGAGCGGTGAACAATAGCTAACCCAACTGAAGAAGAGCCAAGAGTTAATGAGGATATTCGGGTAGAAAATGTCCGGCTGGTTTCCGCTGACGGGGAACAGATAGGAATTAAACCGATTTCAGAGGCGCTTCGTTTCGCACAAGAAGCAGGATTAGATTTGGTAGAGGTTGCCAATCAGGCGGACCCTCCAGTTTGTCGTGTAATGGACTATGGGAAGTTTAAATACGAACAATCTCAGAAAGCCAAGGAATCGAGGAAAAAAGCAACTCATATTCTCGTGAAGGAGATGAAATACCGTCCAAAAATTGGATCGGGTGATTTTGAAACGAAAACTCGACGAGTTGAAAAGTTTTTAACAGAAGGAAGCAAAGTCAAGGTGACTATCATGTTTAGAGGTCGGGAAATTCAATACCCACAGCTCGGACGGAAGATCCTAGACGATGTAGCAGAATCCATTTCACACGTTGGAAGAGTTGAGGTTTATCCTGAACAAGAAGGTCGAAATATGACCATGTTGTTAACTCCTGGTAAGGCAACACGGCGACAACGTGAAGCCATTGAAGCTTTGCAAGCAGAAGCACTTGAAACGGAAGAAGCTTTAGAGGAAGTTGAGTCTTCATCTGCGCTCGATGAAGAGCAGACAAATGAAGAAACTTTAGAAACAGAACAAGATTTAGAAATTTAATAGGACTTAAAATAAGCGGGAGAGATTATGCCAAAAATGAAAACCCATAGGGGTGCTGCTAAGAGAATAAAAGTTACGGGGAGTGGTCGCTTACGACGTCGTAATGCAAATAAAAATCACATACTTGAGAAAAAGAGTTCCACTCGTAAGCGTCGCCTAGGAAAAATGAGTGAAGTAGACGCTGCTAACAGTAAAGCAATACGTAAACAATTAGGTATTTAATAACATCAAGGCCCTCAGTAGAGAGGTCTCCAATAAAAGGAGTTAAAGATGGCCAGAGTTAAGAGAGCTGTCCACAGCAAAAAGAAACATAAGGCAGTTTTAAAACAAGCTAAAGGCTATTACGGAAATAAAAGCCGTAGCTTCAGAGCTGCAAATGAGCAAGTTATGCACTCAGGAAACTACGCGTTTAGAGACCGTCGTGCAAGAAAAGGTCAATTTAGACGTCTTTGGATTCAACGGATTAACGCAGCTTGTCGGATTCACGGTACAACCTACAGTGTTTTTATCGCAGGTCTTAAAAATGCAGGCATAGAAGTTGATAGAAAAGTTTTAGCTGACGTTGCGGTAGCTGACCCTGATGCATTCGCACAACTAGTAGAAATTTCTTTAAACGCCAATAATTGATGATGCTTTACAGATTTTCGTTGATTAAGAAGATCTAGAAGAGTTTGAATTAATAAGATGTCTTTCAATAGCCAGCGCATTAGGAGAATACGTCGTTTAGCGAGAGATGCCGAAGTCCGAGAATCAGAAGGACTTTTTGTGGTCGAAGGTCCGAGACTTGTTGAAGAAGCGATAAATGCAAGTCTCAAAATTGATGAGGTTGTTTTGCCTGAAGATCAATTAGATCATGATTTTATTACGGTTCTAAGCGAACAGAAAATTCAATTTCATTTGGTTGCCAGAAAAATTTTTGATGGCTTAACGACATTACGAAACCCTCAAGCCGCTATCGCATCAGTTCATAAACACGGGCTTGAGCTCGGTGACCTAATCCAAAGAAGAGGGTTGCTGCTTATTCTGTCGGGTGTTTCTGATCCTGGCAATTGCGGCAACTTGATAAGAACAGCAGAGGCATTTGGAGCTTCTGGGATCCTCTTCCATGGAGGTGTTGATCCTTATAACCCAAAGGTGGTTAGGTCGTCTGCGGGTTCGTTTTTTAGAATGAGATTCGCAGTTCTTGAAGAAAGATTCCCCTACAAAAAACTGTTTGAAGAATTGAAAAAGTCTGATTATAAATCAGTAGCCACCACACCTTCTGGAGGGATCGCCCCTGAAGATGTTGCCGAGAATAGTCGAATAGCGGTGATTCTGGGAAACGAACCTAGGGGTTTGCCAAAGGAAATAGAAGCTCTATGTGATGACACTGTCACAGTGCCCATCGAAGACACAGTTGAGTCTCTGAATGTAGCGACTGCAGGGGCTGTTGTTCTCTATGGAATTAAAAGATCTCTTATTTAGCGTTTAAGTAAAATAACCCTTATAAGTCTATTCATATGGCGTAACCTTCGTTAAACGGATTTGAAAAGATTACAACTGGTATTTAGAAATGAATCAAGATTATGACCTCCATTTAGAAGAGGCAAAAGAAACGATAGAAGAGTCTGTTGATCTAGAAGCCTTGAAAAAGGTGGAAGTTGAACTGTTGGGTAAACAGTCAGTCACCACTAAAGCAAAACGGTCTCTGGGCGGCTTGGAGTCAGAAAAACGTAGAGAACTAGGACTCATACTGAATGAGACACGCGCAAAACTCGAGGAGATGCTTAAAACAAGAAAAATGCAGCTTGAGTCAGAGGTTAAGGGAGAACAGCTGGAAAGTGAAAGGTTGGATCTGACTGAGTTTGATCTAGGTCATCGTCTTGGTCATCGACATGTTGTTACCCAGACATGGGAAAGATTGGAAGATCTTTTTATAGGTATGGGTTACACGGTTTCAGAAGGACCAGAGATAGAAGACGAATGGCATAATTTTGGCGCTTTAAACTTTCCTCTTGGACACCCTGCGCGTGATATGTATGACACCCTTTACGTTGAGTATGGAGAGCCCATGAGCACTCTTTTAAGAACCCATACTTCTCCAGTGCAGATAAGAGTAATGGAAGAAGAAGAGCCACCAATTTATTCAATCATGCCAGGAAGAGTTTTTAGAAGCGATACAGCAGATGCAACTCATATGCCAGTTTTTCACCAAATCGAAGCGCTGGTAGTGGATAAAGGTATTACCTTCGGCGATTTAGCGGGGACCATCGAGGTTTTCACCAGCGCATATTTTGGAAAAGATTTTGAATCACGACTTCGACCATCTTATTTTCCTTTCACGGAACCTTCCGCTGAATTCGATATACGTCACCCAGGGGGAAAATGGTTGGAATTGGGTGGTTGCGGAATGGTTCATCCGGAGGTTTTAAAAGCCGGAGGTTTAGATCCTGAAGAGTGGCAAGGATTTGCATTCGGATTCGGTCTCGATCGATTAGCTCTCATGCGTCATGAAATTGATGATTTACGTGAGTTGTTTCGGAATGATTATCGATTCTTGGAGCAATTCTGATGTGGGTTTTGCAGTTTAGCTTGTATGTCAAAAGGGCTGTGGGGCTATGAAAGTTCTACTCTCTTTGTTGAAAGAGTTTGCTCCTATTGCTGGGGAGCCAGATTTAATTAGCGAGCAGTTAAGTGAGTTAGGTCTGGCTGTTGAAGAAACAACTAGAACTGGAGAACATCTTGAGGGTGTTGTTGTGGCAAAAGTGTTGGATTTGAGGCCCCACCCAGACGCAGATCGGATTCAAATAGTTGAAGTTGATAGTGGTGACGGCAAGCCGTTGCAGATTTGTTGTGGAGCATTCAATATGTCTGCTGGTGATTTTGTTCCACTCGCAACTATTGGAACAACAATGCCTAACGGAATGGAAATAAGCCGCCGAAAATTGCGCGGCGAATGGTCAAATGGGATGCTTTGCTCGAGTGCGGAAATTGATCTAGGTGAGGATCATGATGGGATCCTAATCCTAGGAAGTGAGAGTGAGCAGGGGACTCCTCTTGCAGTTTCATTGGGAATTGAATCCGATGTTCTTTACGACCTNGAAGTGAATCCGAACCGACCAGATGCCATGTCGGTGGCTGGAGTAGCGCGNGACNTGGCTGCATACCAAAAAGTACCTTTTGAAATCCCTATTCCAAAAGNTCCGGAAAAAGGAAAAAATGTCTCTGANATATTAAAAGCTGAGATTATTTCCCCAGATCTTTGTGGTCGCTTCATGGCGAGGGTAATTGACGGAATTTCAATTCAAGACTCTCCGCAATGGTTAAAAAACAGAATAACTGCTTTAGGTATGAGGCCAGTTAACAATGTTGTGGATGTGTCGAATTATGTAATGTTGGAACTNGGTCAGCCGAGTCACACTTTTGATTTGAATTGTGTCAAAGATTCAGAATTTAAAGTCAGGTGGGCTTCAGCCGGGGAGGAAATTACAACTCTCGATGGGGTTGTACGAAATTTGACAGAACAAGATGGTGTCGTGACTGATGGTTTAGNTTCACCAATTGGGATTGCCGGTGTGATGGGTGGTGCTTCAACAGAGATAAGTGAGAGTACTTCNACTGTTGCTTTGGAAATGGCTTGGTGGAATCCTTCAGCAATCGCAAAAACTTCAAGAAGGCTTGGTTTGAGAAGTGAAGCTTCAGCTCGCTTTGAAAGAGGAACTGATCCAGAAATAATCGAGACAGCTATGCAGAGATTTTGTGAATTGTTAGGCCCTGAAGCTTTTCTATCGCCGGGTGCAATTGATGAGAAGGGCGAACTGCCCGCAAGAGANAAAATTAAGGTTCGCGTATCTCGGGTTAACAGTATTCTCGGAACAAACCTTGACCAAAAAGAGATCCTCGAGATACTTGACCCCATAGGTTTCAAANCTGAATCTGTCGATCAGGACATTGAAGCGAAGGCTCCGAGCTTTCGCCCGGACACTTCAACGGAGATCGACGTAATTGAAGAGATTGCAAGACTTTATGGGTATGAAAAAATTCTAAAAACAGTCCCAAAGTCTAAAACATTTGGTTCTCTTACAGNGAAACAAAGTGATCGTCGTTTGATTAGAACAACGATGATGGGTTTAGGTTTAGACGAAGCGATGCCAGTGCCTTTTTTGGCTCCAGGTGAATTAGAAAATGCGGGACTTGANTCTGATGGAATAAAAGTAGCAAACCCTTTAGTTGCAGAAGAGTCGATAATGCGTTCTTCCCTGAGACCTGGCTTGCTGAAAACCTTGGCTTACAACGAGTCACATAGACTTACCGGATTAAGACTTTTTGAACTTGGCCATGTTTACAGGCAGCCTGACAAGCCTCAATCTTTACCGGATGAAAGAGAGCAGCTTGTATCTGTTTTAGCTGGGGTCGAAGCTGGCGAAATTGTGAAGATATGGTCAGCCTTAGCTGATGCGTTGGCCTTTAATCATTACGAATTAGTCGCTGATTCTCCACCGGGTTTTCACGCTACCAGAACATCTCAGATCAAGATTGAAGGACGATTAGTTGGTTTCTTNGGAGAAATTGATCCATCAGTTCTTTCTCTATTTGAGGTGAGCGAGAGAGTCGCCTGCCTAGAAGTCGANATTGATGACCTTTTGTCAGTACCTCATGGTCATCGTTCTTACGCTCCGTTTAGTCGTTACCCATCGTCAGATATAGATTTAGCATTCGAAGTTGACGAAAGTGTCCCGTCGAACGAGGTGAAAAAATGTTTACAGGAACAAGCCGGGTCGCTACTTGTAGATATTCANCTTTTTGATATTTTTAGAGGTGAACCTGTTGAAAAAGGTCGAAGAAGCCTTGCATTCAAGTTGAGACTTCAAGCCAACGATAGGACCCTTACAGACGTTGAGGTGGCGAAAGTACACGGAGAATGCATCGAGTCTGTGGAGAAAAAGTTTTTTGCAAAACTCCGGAGTTGAAATTATTCCAGAAATAGAAAAATANTTGAAAGGGTCTATTGATGAAAGCATGGCAAATACATGAGTTGGGAGAGCCAAAAGAATCCCTAAAGGTTCACGAGATGGACACGCCAGAACCNATGGCTGGCCAACTGTTGATAGAAGTCGACGCTGTCGGCTTGGCTTTCCCAGACGTGCTCCAATGTCGAGGCGAGTACCAAGTGAAGCCACCTTTGCCGTTTACGCCCGGAGGCGAAACAGCAGGCAGGGTAATAGCCGTCGGTGAAGGGGTTGAAGATTTCATAGTGGGTCAGAAAGTTATTTCATTAGGAGGGGGTTTATCTGAGCAAGCTTTAGTTCATGCACAAATGTCTTTTGGTGTACCCGATTCGATGGACCTAGTTAAAGCAGCTGCTCTCCCGATGAATTACGGAACGACTTGGTTCGCTTTGCATGACCGCGCCTTTATAAAGAGCGGGGAATCTTTATTAGTAACGGGAGCATCAGGTGGAACTGGTTCTGCGGCAATACAGTTGGGACTGGCAGCTGGGGCAAGAGTTATAGCGGTGGCGGGTGGTAAAGAAAAAGTGGACGCATGTAGAGAGCTCGGTGCGGATGTAGTAATTGACCACAAGGAAGAAGAAGATCTTGTTGAGAAGGTNAGAGAAGTCACAAATAACGAAGGTGTAGATGTCGCCTATGACCCAGTTGGTGGAGAAGTATTCCAAAAAGTAAGAAGATGTATGGCATGGAACGGCCGTTTGTTGGTAATCGGTTTCGTAGCTGGCATCCCAGAAGTGGCGACGAATCATGTGCTGCTGAAAAATTATTCGGTGGTGGGAGTTCATTGGGGGGCTTCTCTAGGGAGAGATCCAGGATCTTTCAAACAGCAAATGTCTTCGGTCGTCGAGCTGAGCAAGAGTGGAGAAGTAGACCCCTTATTGCACCCAACATATGAATTCGACTCTGCAAATCAGGCCCTACAAGACATTGCAGACCGTAAAGTTGTAGGAAAAGTAGTCGTAGATCTGAATAAAACCTAAAAATATTGAATTTTTATACATAAAACTGTATGATGATACTATGTTTTCAGTAGGTATTATTGGAGCTTCGGGCTATACCGGGGCCGAATTATTAAGAATTTGTTCAAAGCATCCCAATTTTGAAATCAAAACAGCAGTTGCCTCGAGTCAAGCTGGAACGGCTATTTCTGATGTTCACTCCCATCTTTCATCTGAATTTCCAGCGATGTTGTTTGAAAGCAAGGATTCTGCGCCATTGAATGAATGTGAAGTTATTTTCACAGGTTTACCTCATGGCGCCTCACAAAAAATAATTCCAGAATTACTCGAGACCGCAGAACTGATTGTTGATTTGGGAGCTGACTTCCGACTTAAAAACGCTGAAATTTATCAGGAATGGTATGGAGAAGAACATTCAGTTCCACAACTTCTTGATTCTGCCTCTTATGGTCTACCTGAACTCTTTCGAGATGGACTAGAAAACACCTCTTTAGTAGCCGCCCCCGGGTGTTACCCCACGGCTGCATCTCTTGCCTTGGCTCCTTTTATGAGAGCAGGAGTGATTGAATCTGAAGAAATCATTGTTGATGCAGCAAGCGGTGTCTCGGGTGCAGGAAAAACCCCCCAACCTAGTAGTTTATTTTGCGCTGTTGATGAAAATTTTGCTGCTTATGGTTTACTTTCACACCGTCATACTCCCGAAATTGAACAAACGCTTAGCACCGGAGCGAACGGAGATTCAATGGGCAATGCATCAGTTTTGTTCACGCCTCATCTAGCTCCGATGAATAGAGGGATTCTTGCCACTTGCTATGCCAGAGTCAAAGGTGAACTAAATACGGATCAAGCTCTTCAAATTTTGGCCGAAACATACTCTGACATGCCTTTTATTGTGGTTAATGACAAATCACCTAATACAAAATCGACTTTTGGATCAAATGCTGCTCACTTGACAGCAAGAGTCGACCCTAGAACAGGTTTATTGGTTGTACTTTGTGCAATAGATAATCTAGGCAAGGGCGCTTCAGGACAGGCGGTTCAATGCGCAAATATCGTTCTAGGGCTCGACGAGTCTGATGGTTTAAGTGCGATCGGAATAAGCCCATGACAGTCACCAACGTAGAAGGCTTTCTGGCAAGTGGTGTGGCAAGTGGAATTAAAAGTAACCAAGAGTTGGACCTAGCATTGATCACAACCGAAGATCGAAAACCGATTTCGGCAGCAGGTGTTTTTACGTCAAATAAGATGACAGCCGCACCGGTTTTGGTAACCCGCAAGCATCTGGAAGCAACTGAAGGTTTTGCTTCGACAGTGGTTCTCAATAGTGGGAATGCAAATGCAGCTACAGGCAAACAGGGTTTAATAGACGCTGAGCAGATGTGTGAATTGACAGCGCAAGGTCTCGGATGCGAATCGAATGAAATTCTAGTTTGTTCAACAGGATGGATTGGTTATCCACTTCCAATGGAAGCCGTTACTTACGGAATTAAAAACGCAATCGATTCTCTTGATAGTGACGCAGGGAGAACGGCAGCAAAAGCAATTATGACAACAGATACAGTTCCTAAAAATACTTTTGTCGAATCGGAAGGTTTTTCGGTTGGGGGTATATCTAAAGGGGCGGCGATGCTCCAGCCGAATATGGCAACGATGCTTTCAGTTTTAACAACGGATGCTGTCGTAGACCCGAAGGAAGCCACGAGACTCCTTCGGAAAGCAGTTGCAGTTTCATTTAATTGTTTAACAGTAGATGGAGCAGAATCTACTAATGACACGGTTATTCTCTTAGCAAATGGAAAGTCAGGTGTAGAAAACCATGCTCTTCTCGGAGAGTCACTGATCGAAGCGTGTAAAGATTTGGCAGTGCAAATGGCAGATGATGCCGAAGGCTCAACGAAAACAGTTTTTCTGCGTGTAACTGGAGCTAAAGATAACAATGAGGCAGAACTAGCCGCTAGAAGCACAGCTAATAGTCAATTAATTAAATGTTCCTGGTACGGGGAAGACCCTTATTGGGGGCGAATAGCGGCCCAAATAGGTGCCTCTGGAATTCAATTTGATTCCGAGACAATCTCAGTTTCCTATGGGGGCCAAACCGTGTATGCAAAAGGAAAAGCCCAAAAAGTAGATCCTAATGCTCTAGGAAAACATATGTCTCAAAGACGTTTAGAATTACATGTTGATCTGGGACAAGGTCAGGGCGAGTCTGATGTGGTTACAACAGATTTAACACATGCCTATATCGATGAAAATATGAGGACTTCGTGATGGAAGACAAGGGTTTTAATCTCAAAGGAGAGCCGGTTTTCTCGCCTGAAAGAAGGGCGGGGGTTCTAGTGGAAACTCTTCCCTATATAACCAGATTTGCAGGAAGAGTTGTAGTGGTAAAATTTGGTGGCAATGCCATGGAAAGTGATGAGCTAGCTGACCAATTCGCCCAAGACATTGTTTTGATGCATTCAGTGGGTATCAAACCAGTAGTCGTTCATGGGGGCGGGCCCCAAATTGGCAACCTTGTAGAAAGACTCGGTTTAAGTACAGAATTCAAAGATGGTCAGCGAGTAACCGATAAGGAAACTTTAGAAATAGCCCAAATGGTACTTGTTGGAAAAGTTAACACAGACATTGTTTCGAGTATTAATGTTCATTCGCCAATAGCTGTAGGACTATCAGGTGGTGACTCAAATTTAATTGAAGCAACTCAAAGAGACTCATCGCTNGGCTATGTGGGCGATGTCGTAAAAATAAATCCGACGATATTGGAATGCCTCATGGGAGAAAATCTTATTCCCGTGATATCTACTATAGGAACAGATTCAAACGGGCAGGCTTACAACATAAATTCAGACACTGTGGCAGCAGCTTTAGCTGGTTCCCTTAAAGCCGAAAGACTCCTCTATCTCACTGACGTAGAGGGACTTTTAAAAGATGTATCGGACCCAACAAGCAAGATTTCAAAAATAGGCATTTCTAGTTTGAGTGATCTGATTAACAAAGGCATTGTCAAGTCTGGAATGATTCCTAAAGCACAAGCATGTATCGATGCAATTACAGAAGGCGTGGCTTCAGCTCACATGGTTGATGGTCGGATACCCCACGTTTTACTTCTTGAACTGTTTACAGATGCCGGGATAGGGACAATGGTTCTCCCAGAAGACATGTTGGACTTGTCCAAGTCTCAAGATCAAGGCAAGGTGNACGATGAGCTGGTCTGAATTGTTAATGCCTAATTACGGTACGCCATCTGTCACCTTCGTGAAAGGTTCCGGTACAGAACTTTTNGATAAAGATGGAAAAAGGTATTTAGATTTCTTATGTGGTATAGCAGTAACTGGTTTAGGCCATAGTCATCCACGAATAGCTGATGCCATATCAGAACAGGCGAACACGCTTCTACACGTTTCGAATCTTTTTATTACAGAACCACAACTGGAAGTCGCGGAAACTTTAAACAGACTTATAAGCGCAGGAAGTAATCAATCAGGAAAAATCCTATTTCAAAATTCTGGAGCTGAAGCAAATGAAGCTGCCATGAAGCTTGCCCGAAAATTTCAAGGTGTAGGAAAACACGGAGTGGTTTCTGCTTATAAATCTTTTCACGGCAGGACCATGGCCACTTTGGCTGCGACCGGTCAACCGGAGAAGCATGAACCGTTNGTGCCTTTACCAGAGGGATTTCGACATGCCGAGTGGGACAATTTAGATTCTTTTGAAGAAGCTATAGATCAAACCACTGGTGCAATATTAGTTGAACCTATTCAAGGTGAAGGTGGTGTGAATGATGCAGGAAAAGATTTCTTACAAGGGCTTCGAAAGCTTTGTGATGAGAAGGGTTTGTTGCTCATAATNGATGAGATTCAAACCGGTCTTGGGCGGACTGGCGAGTGGTTCGGGTTCCATCATGCGAGTATTGAACCTGACATTGTAACAATGGCCAAAGGAATAGCTAATGGTGTTCCTATCGGAGCTGTTTGGGCAAAATCAGAAGTAGCAGATGCTTTCCAGCCTGGGGATCATGGTTCGACTTTTGCTGGGCAACCACTAGCAGCTTCCGCTGCAAGGGAAACTTTGAGAGTCCTTGAGGAAATTCAAGCACCTAAATTAGCTAAGGAAAAAGGCGCCGAGATGGTTGCAGCGGTTAGCAATATTGACGGAGTTGATTCGGTTAGAGGTTCAGGACTGCTTCTAGGGGTAGAGATTGAAAAACAAAGATTAGATCAGGGCGATGCTCGTGACTTGGCGCAGGCCTGTTTAAGGGAAGGGCTAGTTGTTAATGGTGTTACGCCCACTGCTCTTAGGTTGGCTCCGCCTTTGACGATTTCCTCAGAAGAGATAATTGAAGGAGCAGGGATTCTTGAAAAGGTTTTGAAGATACGAAAGGAAGACGCTTCATGAGAAGTTTTTTAGAAGTTGACGACCTTACCGTTGAGGAACTTAACAGAGTAATAGATCTTTGCCTCGAACCTAATCTGCCTAAGGTTTTACAAGGTGAAGGCGCCGCTTTGGTATTTGAAAAACCATCGAATCGTACGCGTAATTCGATGGAAATGGCTGTTCATCAGTTGGGAGGACACCCTGTATATATCCGTGGTGAAGAATTAGGTTTTGACAAGAGGGAGTCTGTCGAAGACATAGTTTCAACTCTTTCAGGTTATTACAAATGCGTAGCAGCGAGAGTTTTCGACCACACGGTATTAGAGAGAATGACAAAAGCGGAACTCTGTCCGATTGTTAATCTTCTTTCTGATGAGGGTCACCCTATGCANGCATTAGCTGATGTTCTAACACTAGTAAAAGAGTTTGGCGATATTAACGGTAAGATTCTTGCGTTTGTAGGTGATGGGAATAACGTATTTCGTTCTTTAGCTATGGCAGCTGGCATGCTAGGGGCCCAAATTCGTTTCGCCGGTCCGAGCGGTTATCGTCTAAGCGACTTTGATAAGGACAGATTGGCCTTAGTAGGTGTAGAGGTTGACGAATTTGCTTTTGCCCAAGACGCCGTTGACGGTTCAAATGTCGTTTATACAGACGTGTGGACTTCGATGGGTCAGGAGTCTGAGACAGAAGAAAGAAAAAAAGCTTTCGAAGCATTCACAGTAGACACTAGTTTGATGGACTCTGCATCATCAGATGCGGTTTTCCTTCATTGTCTCCCCGCTCATAGAGGTGAAGAAGTGACTGGGGAAGTGATAGATGGACCAAAGAGTCGCGTGTGGNATCAATCGGAAAACAGAATGCATGCTGCCCGCGGGCTACTTGCATGGCTTCTATCTGAAGGTCAAAAATGAGTAAATCACAAAGACAATACTTGCTCGCGAAAATACTTGAAGAACAAGCTGTCTCAAGTCAAGCAAAACTTGTAGAACTACTTAAGTCTGAAGGTGTAGATGTTACTCAAGCCACCCTCTCGCGTGATCTTGAAGAACTCGGAGCTGTCAAGGTAAGAGTTCCTGTAGGTGACAGTGTCTATGCAATACCAGATAACCCGACAGAGAGAGTTTTACCTGTTGATTATCTCAGGCGTGTACTAGGAGAGTGNCTAGTAGAAGTATCAGTTTCAAATAATATTGTTGTTTTAAAGACTCCTCCTGGCTCTGCACATGTTGTGGCATCGGCAGTTGATAGAGCNGGACTTTCAGAAATCATAGGAACGGTTGCGGGTGATGACACCGTCTTGNTGGTCGCTGCTTCAGACACTACCGGTGAGAAAGTGTCTGAAAAATTAAAAAATCTAGCAGGAATTACAGNCGCCAATNAGTGAATGAGAGAAATATGAAAGACATAAAGAAAGTTGTACTTGCTTATTCAGGAGGTCTTGACACCTCCATAATTTTGAAGTGGCTTCAAGAAACTTATGACTGTGAGGTAGTGACATTTACCGCAGATCTCGGTCAGGGAGAAGAACTCGAACCAGCGCGTAGCAAGGCTCAAAGTATGAACGTGAAAGAGATTTATATTGAAGATCTAAGAGATGAGTTTGTTTCTGAGTACGTTTTTCCAATGTTTAGAGCCAATGCTATTTACGAAGGAGAGTATCTTCTAGGAACTTCTATAGCGAGACCCCTTATCGCAAAAAGATTAGTTGAGATAGCAGAAGAGACAGGGGCAGACGCCATTAGTCATGGTGCGACAGGGAAAGGCAATGATCAGGTTCGTTTTGAACTTGGAGCCTATGCTCTTAATCCAAATATCAAAATAATTGCACCATGGAGAGAGTGGGATCTAAGTTCAAGAAAAAGTCTTCTAGATTACGCCGCAAAACATGGAATACCAGTTGAAATGAAAAGGGGTAATGAATCGCCATATTCAATGGATGCGAACCTGCTACACATTTCTTATGAAGGCGGNCCTTTAGAAAATCCATGGAATGAGCCTTCCTCAGAGATGTGGCGTTGGACAGTAAATCCAGAGCTCGCNCCTAATGAAGCCACCTATCTAGATTTAGAGTTCGAAAATGGTGACCCAATCGGAATCGATGATTCGAAAATGTCCCCTGCGGAACTCTTAGCTGAACTGAATCGATTAGGTGGAATTAATGGCGTGGGAAGAACGGACATAGTGGAAAACCGTTATGTAGGTATGAAATCNAGGGGTGCTTACGAAACTCCGGGTGGCACAATTTTACTTAAAGCGCACAGGGCTATCGAATCAATAACTTTAGATAGAGGTGTGGCCCACTTGAAAGATGAATTAATGCCNAAATATGCCGAACTTATTTATAACGGTTACTGGTTTAGTCCGGAGAGAGAAATGCTTCAAACCGCCATAGATCATTCTCAGAAATGGGTTAATGGAAAAGTCAAAGTCAAGCTTTACAAGGGCAGTGTAGAAATTGTCGGAAGAGAGTCTGAAGACACTTTATTTGATGAAGCCATAGCTACTTTCGAAGATGATTCAGGAGCGTATAACCAAGCTGATGCAGAAGGTTTTATAAGACTTAACGCTTTAAGGCTGCGTACTGAATCCTTAAGAGATCCAGAGCGTGGCGGGAGACAAGGAGAAGCATAATGGGAACCTTGTGGGAAGGAAGACTTAGCGGAGGAACAACGGACGCATTGAAAGCTTTAAATGACAGTCTGGCAATAGACAAAAGGCTATATCGAGAAGACATTTTAGGTTCAATAGCTCATGTGGAAATGCTTGTATCTGTTGGTCTGATCGAAGAGTCTGATGGGGCGCTGATTCTTGATGCGCTTAAGATAGCTGAAGAAGAGATAGCTTCAGGGTCTTTCGTATTTCAAGTTGAAGATGAAGACATACACACTGCTTTAGAAAGAAGAGTCACAGAAATAGCTGGCGCTGCTGGAGCTCGGATGCACACGGGAAGAAGCAGAAACGATCAAGTGGCAACTGATCTCAGGCTTTGGACCCTGAAAAGCTTAGATGAACTTGCATTACTAGTTATGTCTTTGCAGAAGGCACTGATTCAGCAGGCTAACAATGCAGGTGAAACTCGCTTGCCTGGGTACACCCATTTACAGCAAGCCCAACCAGTACTCTTATCACATCATTTGTTGGCCCACGCTTGGGCTCTTTCAAGAGATTTTGAGAGAATCATCGAAACCCGTTCCAGAACAGACGTATCCCCTTTAGGAGCAGGGGCATTAGCTGGTTCTTCTTTGCCTATAGATCCATTAATGACTTCAGAATCTCTAGGTTTTTCAGAGACTTTCAAGAACTCACTTGATGCTGTTTCCGACAGAGATTTTGTTGCTGAAGCAATTTTCGTTAATGCATTGTTAGGTGTCCATCTCTCAAGAATCGGAGAAGAACTNGTACTTTGGTCCAGCGAAGAGTTTGAATTCGTGGACATAGATGACGAATACACCACCGGATCTTCCATGCTGCCCCAGAAAAAGAATCCAGATGTTGCAGAGCTGGCAAGAGCTAAAACCGGCAGAATCATCGGCAACTTGACAGGTTTTTTGACAGTATTGAAAGGACTCCCTTTGACCTACAACAAAGACTTGCAAGAAGATAAAGAACCTTTATTTGATTCTTTNGACACCAATAGTTTGGTTCTAACAGCATTAACGGGAATATTTAATTCTATTAGTTTCAACGANGAAAAAATGTCCGCAGCAGCGGACAAGCCTTTCTCAATGGCAATAGATCTTGCAGAATACTTAGTTCATAAAGGAATGCCTTTCAGAGAAGCACACGCACTGATTGGTGGACTGGTCAAAACTTCAATAGACGATAAAAAAGATTTCAAAAACCTTGTATTAGAAAATGATAATTTCGGACCTGAGATAGAAGATTTTTTTAAACCAGAGATGGCTATTAAGAGACGCATCACGCCGGGAAGTACAGGTTTGGAAGCTGTAGAGGTTCAAAAAGATCTAATCGAAAAACGTTTAGAAACCCAATCTGCCATGATCTCAAGATGACGTATTCAATGGATGTAAAGATCCGTTATGGAGAAGTTGATCGACAAGGCGTTGTTTTTAACGCCCACTACCTCGCTTATCTAGATGACGTAGTCGATAGTTGGCTACGCGAATTCGAAGGAGATTTTGAGTCCTTGGGTTGGGACCTGATGCTTAAGAACGCCAATTTAGAATGGCACGGACCGGCGGGTACAGGAGAAGTGTTGACTATCGAAGCGAATGTCAGTAGGTGGGGTAATACTTCATTTGATATCTCCTTTGAAGTAAAAGTCGAAGAGAGGCTTGTTCTAACTGCAATAATTGTTTACGTCGGTGTAAAAACGGGAACAACCGAGACTTTAAAGGCCCCTGAACAAATTCGTAAGTATCTTTCAGATGGAAAAGTTTCTTAAGAAAAACGACTTTGGCGANGCGACAGGTGTCTCTGCCGCTCAGATAATAGCTTCTTGCGCCAAGTCAAAATTTCGAAACGATTTTCTTGGTTTNATTGAGAAATTTCCCGATCACTTAGATCGCACCTGTCAGGTCGGGCATTTGACCGGTTCTTCACTAGTTGTGAGAGAAAAGGATCACAAAATTCTGCTCATGTTCCACACGAAACTACAAAAATGGCTTCAGCCAGGCGGACACGCAGATGGAGATCCAAATTTAGCTCGAGTAGCACTTAGGGAAGCAGAAGAAGAAACTGGTATNAACGACTTGAAGATTTACCGGATTCCGATAGATCTTGATATTCACATCGTGTCCCCTCCCGGTGAAAAAGAACATANGCATTTTGATGTCAGATATCTAGTGCTNGCTCCTGAAGATTCAGAGCCTATAGGTAATCACGAATCACAAGATTTAGGCTGGTTTAATAAAAATGAAATCGGTTCGATGGGGTTAGATCGTGGTTTGATACGAATGATTGAGACAGGATTTGAATTGATATCAACAATNTAAGCGTGTCAGAAATCTCCAGGATCGAGACAAGATTCCAGGTCATTTACACGAGCAAATCCATTCATTCTCTCCAGAACACTTGTACCACTTTCTGTCGCTGTTAAGAGCGGTTCGATATCGCCTAACTCGGTTAAACGTTTTACATGATTTTTTCGATCTCCCAGATATGTATTCCAGTCCGATAACCAGCTGACAGTGTTGAACTTGTCTTTNTTGGAATCAAGAGGTAAGTCAGCTAAACCAGCTTTCATTTTTTCAAGTATGCGCGTTCCTCTTGCTATAGATTCGGCACGATCAGTAGGGGTTTTAGCTTCGCTAGCTGAAGGTAACAAAGCTATTTGCTCTAAAGCTCCTGAGCAGATCTGCTCTGCTCTTTCACGCCAGTCTTCATTTCCTATACGGTCAGGATTCCCTGAGGGGGCGAAGAAGAATGCATAAGCCCAAAGACCTGCTAATCCCGCGACTATGGCAACCTTGANAAGGAAAGAAGCNGTAGGAAGAAAATTTGATTTTTTNGAAAATTTTTTTTTCAAGTTAAGGAGCCATTCGAACAGAAATCACTGAACCAGAATCGACCATAGTGCCAGGATTAGGATTTTGCGCCCAAATAATTTCCGGTAACTCGTTTTCATTTTCAGGGTTAGGAATAAGAGCAATTTCATAACCGAGACCTAAAGAAGCTAATAAAGGCGACACTTCAACTAATACTTCCCCGATTAGATCAGGGACTTTAGTTTTACTGGTCTCAACTGGCTGGATAGCTACCTCCACGAGAATCTTCGAAGAATCCAGTAATGATGTTCCAGTCGCTGGCGACTGACCGAGGACCAAACCGGGTTCGCTGTCTGCATCTGTAACCTCGATAACAGTAAGTGTTTGTTTTTCCAAGCCACTGTCTTTTAGATTCAATTCCGCATTTTCTAAAGTCAACCCGATTAGTTCAGGCATGACTAAGTTTCCTCTGCTTGGGATGGTGGTGGTAGAAGAAGCAGGTGGAGTTGCAAAATCCTTTACAGGCAAATCTGCATGCGCAGCGAGCATTACGTCCTTCCAAATGAGAGCCGGGAAAGTTCCCCCATACACTTTGCGTTCTGTTAGAGGGGGAACCATAGGAATCTGTCCTTTTGGATATCCAACCCATACTGCCGTAGCTATTTGTGGTGTGTAGCCGACGAAAAGAGCATCTGCATAATTTTGTGTTGTGCCAGTTTTGCCTGCCGCAGGCCTATCTATTTTTGCTCTGTGGCCAGTGCCTTCTGAGATGGTTCCCTCTAAAACCCAAGTGAGTTGATCAACCAACTTTGAATCAAGTGCGCGTTCAAGCTCTCTGTTCCATTTCCATAACGGAGTCCCGTCCATGCGAGTGACACGAGTAACCATCGAAGGAGGTGTGTAGACACCACGATTTGCAAATGTGCTATAAGCACTCGCCATATCCAGCAAAGTAACNTTAGAAGTGCCTAAAACATTAGAATTTACAGGTTGGACTGGCGACTTTACACCAAGTCTTCTAGCCAGATTAACAACTCTTTCAGCTCCCATTTGCATGCTTAATTGAGCAAAAACCGTGTTATAAGAACGCCTTGTNGCACGAGTTAAGTCGACCATAGGGGGTTCAGGCATTGGTATCAGTTCAGTATCCTCGATCGGTTCCCAGCTCCATCCCGGAACATCTTCAAGCATTTTTATTCGATAATCGAAAAGAGTATTCATTGAATACTCCCATTTTCGGTTATTCATCCATTCATTCAGTNTTATATCTACAAATTCAGGGTCATCTTCCGGATCGTCTCTGTACTCAATAGTTTCTGTATGGTCTTCTGGAATTTCGATATGACCTTCCCGAACCAAAAACTGGAAAAGAGCCATAAGTCCTTTTTCGAATTTGGGTTCATCAGCATCGTGTCCGTTCAAACCACCACTAACCCACCAAACTCTGTTGTCGTTGTCGGCGCCAGGAATAAAAAATTCTAAAACATTCGGAGCTGGATAAGTGGCGGTCACTTCCCAACCCGATTCAAGAGCAGCTGCTAGTCCAATTGGTTTAAAAGAAGAACCAGCTTGTCTNCCATTACCCATCGCAAGATTTACTTTCGCGTCATCTTCCTCAGCAAAAAAATCTCTTCCTCCTACCATCGCTATTATCTGACCGGTTTGCGGGTCTATTACGACTACGGAAGCATCTGGAAGGTTCTGATTAGGCGGAAGGTGCATTTCCACCGATTTTTCAGCAGCTGCTTGGAGATCGAGATCTATGGTGGTTTCGATTCTGACTCCACCTTCGTAGAGGAGCATTTCTCGGATTGATCTATTTGCTCCAAAAGCGGGATTTTCTAAGAACCATTTTCTAACTTCTTCAACAAAATGACCTGCAGGGTATTCGGTTTCTAATCTGGGTTTATATTCTTCAAGCTTGGGAGGTGATTCAGTTGCTTCGTCGCGTTGCTCAGGTGTTATGAATTGATTAGCGACCATTCGATCCAAGACAAGATGACTCCTGCGAAGGCTTTGTGAGTAATTTCGGAAAGGGTCGTAACGGCTAGGAGCCTTTAACAATCCCGCAAGGAGTGCGGCTTCGTTGATAGAAATTTCACTTATGTCTTTATTGAAATATGTTTGGGCAGCTGCTTTTATTCCATAAGCGCCATGACCGAAATAGACGGTATTCAGATACTGCAAAAGAATGAAATCTTTGCCATATTCATCTTCTAATCTGGTTGCGTACCAAAGCTCTTCTAGCTTACGGCTAGCTGTTTGTTCGACATTTTCTATTATTGCCAACTTGACGTATTGCTGGGTGATGGTGGAACCGCCCTGACTGATACCACCAGCTTCAAGGTTTGAACGAGCAGCCCGGAGAATCCCCTTAAGATCAAAACCGTCGTGTTTGTAGAAGCGTTCGTCTTCAATAGCCAGTACTGCATTTCGAGCGATTTCAGGAATTTCTTCTAATCGTCTAGCACTAGTTCGATTCTCAGGAGCTACCAAAGTTGTTATGAGCGTTCCATCTGAAGCAAGAACGATAGAAGATTCAGCTTGTTCCGGAATATTTATATCGAATTCAAGAGTTTCATAAGTGTAGCAACTTGTAGAAATTAGAGAAATAACAAAGACGCTTAAGAGAAAAATTACACATCTCGGGTTTCTGCTTGTCATACATCTAGTTTGACCTGCTTGGAAGGCAAACTGGTGGCAGGTGCAAGGAACTTTTCTTGATACTTAATTTAAAATTGTCGGCTTTCGGTCTATTAATGATCCATACTGGTCTAGTGAGCAATACTGAAATAAACGGCATTCTTGAGGATCTAACCTTAAGAGGGCTTCTTCAAGACAGCACAGATAAAGATGCACTTCAAGAGAGGTTAGAGCAAGGGCCTATTACTCTCTATTGTGGTTTTGACCCAACGGCAGACAGTCTTCATCTCGGACACTTAGTGCCACTGTTAGCTTTGAGGCGTTTTCAAGACGCGGGACACCGTCCNATAGCACTCGCTGGAGGAGCGACGGGGATGGTGGGTGACCCAAGTGGCAGGTCTGAAGAGAGAAATCTGTTAGACCAAAATGAACTAAGTTCAAATGTCGCTGCGGTAGCGAGACAATTAAAGTCAGTTCTAAGATTCGATGGAGACGCAGACTTAAAGAAAGACGGTAGGCGAGCTTTACTGGTAGATAACAGAGATTGGACAGCTAAAGTAAATGTCCTTGATTTTTTAAGAGACGTAGGGAAGCACGTCACAGTAGGAACAATGCTTTCAAAAGAGTCAGTTAAAACACGATTAGCAAGCGAACAAGGACTTTCCTTTACAGAATTCAGTTACATGCTTCTACAGGCAAACGATTTCTATGAGTTGTATGAAAATTATGGATGNGAGATGCAGATTGGCGGTTCAGACCAGTGGGGGAACATCACCGCTGGAATTGACATGATCAGAAGGCGCAGCTCTGCAACTGCTTACGGATTGACAGTTCCCCTAGTCACTAGATCAGATGGAGCAAAATTCGGTAAAACAGCTGAAGGCACCGTTTGGCTTGACCCGAAACGAACTTTACCTTACGAGTTATACCAATATTTGAGAAATGTTGATGACAGAGATGTTGAAAAATTACTTCTACAACTAACCCTTGTTTCTGTCTCAGAGATTTCAGAGTTGATGGCGGAACATCGCAAATCTCCAGAAGACCGAAGTGCACAACAGCGTTTGGCAACCGAAGTCTGTCGTTTAGTGCACGGTGATGAAGAGGCAGAACAGGCATTATTAGCCACTCAGGGTCTCTTTGGAAGTAAATCAGATTCAGANGAATCATTAGAAGCGCTTAGAGGGNTAGTTCCTGAGACAGAAGTAAGAGCATCTGACCTTAAACAGGGACAAGAATCGCTGATAGATGTNTTAGTTTTGAGCGGTTTATGCAGCTCAAGAGGCGATGCACGCCGGACAATTGCGGCCGGAGGAATCTCGGTGAATGGAGACAGGCAGACTGAAGATGCTATTTCACTACCAGAAGACTTGCTTTTAAACGGCAATTGTGTCTTAATTCAAAAAGGTAAAAAAAATCGCCATTTACTCGTAATTGTTTGACCAAACAATTATTTAAAGTACTCCTCTGAATAAGGTGGATCAGCACTCTGCAGCGGATAGCGTCTATCTGCCCGCAAGTTCTTGATCTTTTCATCGAGCGCGCTTAACGTGGGTGGGTTGCTCTCGATTAAAGCGAAAGCCCTTCAAGAGCAACTCAGGGCATTAAACAGCCATGAAATTTTGTTTCTGGTTGTCTGCCAGATGACTGATGGTCATCAGGTGCTCCTTGAAAACGGGATAGAGGACGAATTAAAGCCAGTGCGGGTCGTCCACATAAGCGATCGCGAGTCGCCGTGGATGAACCTAAACAATTCAATGAAATAAATTAAGCACTGACGGACAACGGTGTTTGACTAAGTCAGACACCTTGTACCTGTGCCTGGTCGATTGGGATTGGTGTCCCTTTTGANCACAAACTCGCAGGTGTCGCTTCGGCGGCATCGCACCATGATTTCAAGGTTTCACTCTCTTTGAGAATGAAACTGAGATTTTGACGGAGAGTTTGATCCTGGCTCAGGACGAACGCTGGCGGCGGGCCTAACACATGCAAGTCGAACGAACTCGACCTTCGGGTCATATAGTGAGTGGCGAACGGGTGAGTAACACGTGAGAAACCTGCCCCGAAGACTGGAACAACCCGAGGAAACTCGGGCTAATACCGGATACCCCCATCGGATCGCATGNTCTGATGAGGAAATGCTCCGGCGCTTCGGGAGGGTCTCGCGGCCTATCAGCTAGTTNGTGAGGTAACGGCTCACCAAGNCAACNACGGGNAGCTGNTCTGAGAGNACGATCAGCCACACTGGGACTGAGACACGGCCCAGACTCCTACGGGAGGCAGCAGTGGGGAATATTGCGCAATGGGCGAAAGCCTGACGCAGCCACGCCGCGTGCGGGATGAAGGCTCTAGGGTTGTAAACCGCTTTAGGCAGGGAAGAAAATGACGGTACCTGCAGAATAAGGTCCGGCCAACTACGTGCCAGCAGCCGCGGTAACACGTAGGGACCGAGCGTTGTCCGGATTTATTGGGCGTAAAGAGCTCGTAGGCGGTTCGGTAAGTCAGGTGTGAAAGCTCGAGGCTCAACCTCGAGATGCCACCTGATACTGCTGTGACTTGAGTCCGGTAGAGGAGTGTGGAATTCCTGGTGTAGCGGTGAAATGCGCAGATATCAGGAGGAACACCAATTGCGAAGGCAGCACTCTGGGCCGGTACTGACGCTGAGGAGCGAAAGCGTGGGGAGCGAACAGGATTAGATACCCTGGTAGTCCACGCCGTAAACGTTGGGCACTAGGTGTGGGATCGAACTAACCGATTCCGTGCCGTAGCTAACGCATTAAGTGCCCCGCCTGGGGAGTACGGCCGCAAGGCTAAAACTCAAAGGAA